>CAZRDQ010000014.1:0-36642 GCA_964598945.1 uncultured Candidatus Bathyarchaeia archaeon | reverse complement strand
CCTCCTGCGTTGACCTCGCCGATGCTTGTCGGCAGCTGGGCGCCCAACGTGTAGTGGGCTGACACCTGCTGTACAGTGGCAAGTGTTGCTAGTACGAATATAGTTACGCATAGCGTCGCTAGTATTCTCTTATTCATATTTTCTAATTTCTCCTATTTGGTTTTAGCCGCATAAGTGCGACTTGAAACTGGTGTACGATCAGAAGTAGTATTTAAGGCATGTAGTGGCGTCCGATATTTATAAATAAACAAGCAATTCTATGGTCATACATAAAGACCATGGCGTCGTAAACACATGAGCAGCACCCGAGAGCGAGAATACTATAGACAATACATGAGACGATACTACCAGGAACATAAGGACTACTGGAGAGACTACTACCTCAAGAAGAAACAGTCGACCAAACGAGGTGGCAGAAGCGCCTACCGTAGCCGCAGACACTATCTTGAGCGAGTAAACGCGGCATGGTCTCAAGCGCATACCGAGAAAAACCCCTTAAGTCGACTTCTCAGGAGACTCAGCGGAACCTCGATCCATTATCTTGACCCAACTCCCACTCACCCACCAAGACAAAAGGAGAAAACCAATGAGGAAACGAGATCTACAGAACAATTGAGAATTTTCCTGGCGGACATCCTTAGAAGAGAGGGATTCATAGACATCCAATTCCCAGTCCAAGAGTCTGAGGCGGGTCTTGGCCAAACCCTGTCCAACTTGCAGGTCTTCGCCCTGAGGGAGAGCAAGAGGTGCATCATAGAGTTTGCCAGTACACCCTTCAAAGCCTTCACAAGAAAAAAGAGAGAGTACCTGAGGACGCTCCTGAACTTCTTCGACGCAAGATACTTTCTGTGTTTCGTCAAGCCCGACCTCTCTAGATACCGCCTGTTGGAGCTGCCCGCCTCAGATGTGAGGTCTGTCACCCTGGGTCTCAAAGCGATCGCGGCGATGAAGCCTCTGAAAATATTTTCAGGATAGGTTGAATCCCAATTTCTTGTGGTAGGTTGCTTCACTCCATAGTCTAGCACAGTTGGTAGCTCCCTCCATCAATACTCTCTTGTCCCGCTGTCAGGGCAAGGATGAGGGTTGTCGGCTCTCCGCATGAGACTGCAAACATCAATTATTGGGGCACCCTACATTCTACCGAGAAATTCACCGCCCCCACAAATGGTGCAGGCTCTCTTGCTGCTTTTGGCAGACTGGAACCTTCAAATCACCTATCTTGACAGGCGTGAGACAAATTCGTTCTCAGTCAAAGTTTTGATTTCATGTATTCTCTTGAACTCTGCGTCGTCGCTGATCACCATTAACCCCTCGAGATGTGCAGCCGCCGCTATGAATGCGTCAGCTATTGGTATGTTGTATCTACCTTTGAGCTCCCCAGCCCTGACGGCGACCTCTTCATCTATCTCGTGCTTTCCAAGATATGTGGCGTATCTGATCTCTTCAGTTCTGGCCTTGGCCAAGTCAGGTCTCTTCTCCTGCAGGTATTTGTAGTAGATCTCTGTCAATGTGACCACGCTTATCGCTGCCTCTACCTCCCCAACTTCTATCTGGGACATGATCTTCTGAACAGCCTCCCAGCCTTCTTCCCTTGCGAACAGTCTGATCAGGGGCTTCGTGTCCAAAAGAACTCTAGGCTTGCCTGATTCGCTTCTCAAATTCCTTTGTCCACTCCCTTCTCGTGGCCTCGATCTCCTTTGATGGCTTTCTGCCCCTGAATACCTCCGCATCTATACCGGCCAACCTCGACAGCTTGGGTAGGGGAACAATCTTGATCGCGTTTCCCTCGCGGGTGATTAAGAGCCTCTCGCCCTCCACAATCCTCAGTTCTCTTCTCAGCCTTGAAGGAATCGTTACTTGACCCTTCGAGGTGACAGTGACGGTCTCCACCAAAGCCGATTTCGCCTACAAGATCTGAGTATCCTACATTGATAAATTTGTTGGAAAATATCACATCAAGGCAACACATGGCCTTTTTGCCTTACGTTCAGCCCCACTTCTGCCTCAAACGAAGCCGCGACACGTGACGCTTCCTCATCATTTCGAGCTCACTGGCCTAGGATCTCTGAGCTTGGACTAGTCTCTTTCCCTGCTGAGCAGAGTCTCGGTCGGTCTCCGCCCTCAACTCCCTCTGCCTCTCCAAGTTGGATGGTATGCGTAAGAGTGGTCTCCGACCGCCCCCTGAGAGTCCATGTCGTTGACCGAAACCAGACTGCCCCTGGAATAGCATCCCGATGAAAGCGATTCCAGGTGCTTATTGCTAGCTAGTTCTTGATTCAGAATCCGGCTGAAGCTACTGCTACTTATGGTTGCCTCCAACTATTTGTACATATTAGATGGGGGCCTCAAACCAATAAGGGTGATGAGGCTGACCCATCCCAAAGAGAATCACCTGACCGGCGGGTAGTAGAGGCTTCTGCCTGTGAGTGCGAAGATGGCATCATTCAGAAGGTAGAACATCGCCAGCCGAACATAACCGTAGCTCCTGACTCTTCTTGTCGAGGTGTATGCGATCATCTTCTTGTTGAAGACAAGCTGACCCTCATGCCTCATCTTCAACGAGAGAGCAAGGTCCTCTGATAATGTTCTTCCTTCCTCAAACCCTCCACAGCTTAGAAAGGGCTCGCGACGGTAGGCGCAGTTGAATCCTGCAACATGGGGCAGACCGAAGAGCATAGAGAACCGCTGCAGCCAGCCTGTGGCAGCCTTGTATGCCAGCACATCCAAGCCTGAGCCCTCATACGGGAGAGTTGGCCCCGTCACACCAACTGCACCCTTGCATGAGAGGCTCTCCTTGATGCTGCTCAGCCAGTTCCTTGAGGCTATCGTGTCAGCGTCTATGAAGCCGACAATACTGGATTCAGCAAGCCTGGCTCCGAAGTTCCTTGCATCGCCCACTGGCCTGCCCTTGTAGACAATGACCTTATCAGCCTTCGACCTTGCGAGGTCGACTGTTGAGTCAATGCTTCCGCCGTCCACAACAATAATCTCAAAGCCCCCATCAAAGCTCTGCCTCTTCAATGACTCCAAGCATTTAGGGACATATCTCTCCTCGTTAAGTGCCGGGACAACGACTGATATCTCACAGATTCCTAACAGGAACATGCCGAGACCTTCCCAAGCAACAGTCCTGAGGTCTCTTGGTTCGAACTGCAGAATGCTGTGACCCCACTTAAGCAAAGACACGGCGGACAGCTGCTTCTCCATCAGGACTTGAGCAAGCAGTAGATCACCTTGAAAGAGAGAGCCGGTCTTTGAAGTCAGCAATACACCGATGGCGCCAAGAATCTGCTGCGGGGATCGCAAGATCCAGCTACAGACAAGAATAGCAAGAATAGAGCTTGTGGGAAGTGTGTACTTCCAAAGGGAAGAGGCGACTTCAGGATCCTTTTGCTCAGGCAACAACTATCATCATCCTTGATAGTGGTGGCTGTCACCATCTGGCTTTTCAACTGCACAAGTAACACGAGACGATTGATATAACATCTGTTGCGCCTCGCTAACGCGTCCCTCTTTTGGAATATTCCGAGGTGAACGGATCTTGACCGCATACATGATTGCACCCACATGGATTGTCTAGTATGTCCACCAAAGAGAAGATCTCCATCAAGAGGCTCGTTCTCAGAACTCGAATAGCGTTAGGCTTGAGATCTTCCACATACTCCTCACTTTGATCAACTCAAAGAACTCCGATCCGATCTCTTTCTCAGTCATGATCCTGACTCTGGCCGTTGCCTTGGACACTTCCAGTGTGACTGAAGAATCCATTATTTGCATCTTGATCTCCCCCCCGAACTGATTGAACACGTAGCTGAAGTAGCCGCTGATCTGGGTTTTTCCCGAGAACCTCATCTGGTTCGCCGTGATCAAGACCGCGTCGTCAGTGAAAAGCGACATGAGATTATCGAGTGATTTTGTCCTCACTGAGTCATGGTAGCTGGACAGCAACTGATTGACCGCATCAGTATCATTCATCGGGACTGTTGAGGTCGTTGTGGGAGTGATTGTTGGACTCGGAGATGTCGCCGTGGGTGTAGGGGCAGGTGTGCTTTCACTCTTGGTCCCAAGATAGATAGCTCCCGCAGCTATGACAATCAGGATTGCTCCTAGAGCGAGCCGCGACCTAGCCAACCTTGTCTCTCCTCCATATGTCAGCGGAAAGGTATGCTAGACTTCTTGCCTCACCTGAGGCCCTAGTAAAGATTGTTCTTGGAGACGATAGCTCACTTGTTGCCCTTTACTCTTGAATCCGGCCTCCCACAAGAGGCTTCGGCACTGCTGGACCGTGAGCCCCCGACCTCCTGTCTTTGACGTATCAAAACAGGCATCTCTTGGGTTTGGACCTGTCTCGGCCCAGATTAGGTTCGCTCCAGCCAGCAGCGAAGGCAGGTTCGGTTCATGAGTGCAATGCGCGACCACTGTGGCTCCCATGACTATCCTTGTAACAGCAACGATCTTCGCCAAGTCGAGCCACCGGATCTCTCCATACTCACGGAGCATTGTTCCAGAGGCCGGGGTTCTTCTCATAGCTCCACTGAAAGCCACACCAAGCTCCTTGCCAAGGAACATTAGGTCAACGATCTCATCGTCGCCATGTTCTGGGCCGACCGGTTCCACGCAGAAGAAAACCTCCAGACCAGCGCTCTTAGCGTTATGAATCGTAGCGATCCTTGTTTTGGGATCAATCTGTGTGTCTATCCCTTCTCTCAATCTCACAGCGTGGTATATCGCTGCGAATCCTGAATCCGCAAGCTCCTGGGCCTCAACCGAACCGAAGTCATCAATATTTGCGACAAGCGGTATTCCAGAAGAGACCTCCTTCTTGACAGCCTTGCCGATCTCTGTAAATTCCTCAAAGTCAAAACCAGCTGTTGCCATGAGATATATGGCATCAGCCCCTGCCCTCTCAAACTCTCTGGCTCTTGCAACAACCTCTTCCTTGCTCAATTCAAGATGTCCCAAAGATTCCTTTCCGAAGACACAGAAAAGGCACTTCCTCGGACATGATGAGAAATCAATGCCTACCTGAGCATGGACTTCACCAATATCATTGAACATATCTCGGGTTAACTTGTTCGCTACGAAGAACAGATCATACATCTCTGGTGAATAATTCTCGATCTCCATCAGCCTCAAGCATTCACTTCTGGAGATTCCATCACCGGCAAGAGCTCGTCGAAGGATCTCACGAATATTGCCGTCAGTCTGCAAACTACGAGCCTTCCTGTACTGGACTTAAGTGAAGATGCTCATCGTCTACTAGCCGTGATGAAATATGTCAGACGCGACCATAGAAATGGGCTGTTCGTGCCCTGCTCTAGTTTGATGTTCATTCTCCAATGTAGATCGCCTCGTCGAGATTCTTAAAGTGCCTATCCCCTGTGATCAGCTTTGAACGCGTCGCTCTAGCTGTTGCTAGGACAATTCCATCTGTCAAGCTTGGGCTGTCAAGCCCCTCCTTTTCTGCCTTCTTGGATAGTTGAACATAAGCCTCAGAAGCTGCCACTGCCAGGTCAACGTCGATCTCATAGATCTCGCTCTTGGCCAGGATGAAGTTTAGTCTTTTGACAACATCTTTGCTTCCGAATCCTTCGCGGAAGTATTTCCGCGCAATCTCTGCGAGCACGATCGAGGGAGTTATTCCTCCATCAGTCAAGTATCGCCTCGCTATCTTACCTTTCTCTGTGCCAGCGAAGTGCTCTATCCAAGCATAACTGTCAAGAACTATCATCGATCTTCGACTCTATCTGTTTCCTTGAAGCGCGTAAGTCTACCCTTATCGATGCCAAACATATCCCTGCTGGCACCCATCCTCTCCAGCAACAGTTTTTCAATAACTTCATCGTAACTCTTGGAGCCAAGATCTTTCTTTAACTTCTCTAATAACCTCAAATTTCTCCGCTTAACCTGAATGGTGGTGCTCATGGATCATCATCAATAACTTATAATCTATAGGATATAAGTCTTACACAAACCAGCCTTTCGAGGCTAAGCTGATAACATTATCAGCATGTCAAGAATCCTAAATGTTGAAAACTTATGTTGATGGCCCTCAAGCTAGAACCACCATACAGCGATAGAGCTAGTTTCAAAACTCTCAAGAAACAGAAGGACAAGATTGTCTCACCCTATCACAGAAATAAACCAGAGCCAGAAATCCTATCGAGAAAAATCAAGCCCATCAAACATAGAACGATTCTGCCTATGAAAGTGACATAAATCCTCAGAATGAGAGGCGATGATGAAGCAGATGAAAATTGGAGTCTTCGCAGACACACACGTCGGGAGATGCATACCGAGAGCAGTAGGCGAGCTTAGAAGACGAGCATATAGACATGCCTTCACCCAAGCCGTCAACATCTTCATCAAAGAAGGAGTAGATTGCCTCATCCATGCCGGCGACATGTTCGAGAAACGAAGCATGACGCCTGAAGAAAGCGTCTTCGTGAAAGACGAACTCCAACGCTTGGCTGACTCAGCATATGATGTGCACTGCAAGCACGTGACGATGTTTGCGATCAGAGGGAACCATGACGGAACACCTGAGAACAACGCGCTGGATTACATCAAACACCCACTAGCAGAGTACCTCAAGATCATAGGCGATGAGGCCCTTCAAGGCAAAGACGAGGCTGAAGTCCGCAATGGCCTGCTGCTCATAGGAGTCTCATATCACCCGTACATATCACGAAAGTTTGAAGAGATCAAACCATCAATCAAGAGAGCCTTCGAGCATGAGAGCAGACTGAAGATACTGCTAGTTCACAACTTCATCAGTGGACATCACCAGATCCCGCCAGGAGTTCCCGTGCATAATTGCTTGGACGTGGGAGATCTCAAAGATCTGAAAGCCGATCTCATCATAGCAGGCCACCACCACAACAGGAAGGAATCTGAGATAGGGGATAGAACAGTACTACTTACACCAGGTGCAACAGAAGCAATAGACCTTTCCGATGAAGGTTCCTACGGAGTCTACATTCTTGAAGGTAAGAACTCTACACGATTTGTCTCAATGAAACCGCTTCACGAGATCCACAACATCAAAGTAGACTCCCAACAGACCACAAGACCTTCAGAATGGTTCGTCGACAAAGCCGCAGAGGAAGTTAGCGTCTACGCATCAAGTGTGCAAGCAAGAGATAAAGAGGCCATTTTGAGGGTCTTACTTCTTGGCTTGACAGATGGAGATCCATATGAGATAGAGCGATCACTCGCACCAAGACTTGGAAAGATGAAAGGAAGCCTATCCAAGATACTGCATACAGAGGTTGTCAACCGAGTTGAGGACATACGGCAACAAGCCATCCCCATTACTGCAAGCAGAGCCGGAGTTACCTCAGAGATCCTCACTTTGCTCGGCAATATGTCGCAAGACGCTGCTAAGATAGTGGAAGAAGTGAGCATGGCGCTTGATGAAAGAGCCAGTCAGACTACGGGACTCCTCACAGCCTCAGATCGGTTGCCATTTGTTAACAGATGGATCAACATCCTTGAGAAAGTGGAGGCGACAGGTTGAGCTCGGTCATCGAGGAGCTGAGGTTAACCAACTTTCAAAGCTACAAGGATGCCAAGCTGAGATTCCACTCAGGCCTCAACCTTATACGAGGCAGAAACTCCACCGGCAAAAGCACACTCCTTGACGCTCTAGTCTTTGCTCTATTCGGCGAAGCGCCGGATAAGAAACCAAGACTCTTGATCTCAAGACTACCAGGATCAAAGAAGATGGAGGCAACCGTCAAGATCAGAAGTCCACATAATGGCGAGATGGTCGAATTAACCAGAAAAGGCAGGCTTGACGCTAAAGGAGCCTACAAGACTGATGAGAGACTCCTGAGAATCAACGGAAAAGAAGCCCACACCGAAAATGATGATGAACTTCGAGCCAGAGTCACCGAACTGTTAGGCGTCAGCCTGAGAAAATTCCTCAATTTAGTCTATGTCAGACAGGGGAAGCTGACCTCGATCCTCGAGCCGCCCAAAGACCAGATGGATTCAGTAATGGGGATCACCCTGCTCAGGGAGCTGCGCGAACAAACAGACGAGACCAGGAGAAACCTGGAGAAGTATGAGGAAAGAGACGCTGCTACTGAGGCGCGAACTCTGAAAGAACGGATCATACCTCAACTGACAACAGACCTCGAACTATTCAATGAGGACATCAGGTCACTAGAGCTAGAAGCAAAAAGGCTAGAGGACGTGGTCAGGAAGGGCGAGTCACTGGAACTGACGAGACTCCTTGAGAAGATCGAAAACAATGAGCGCACAGGAGAGAAGATTCGAGAACTCGAAGCGAAGACTGAAGAGCTGCTGAGGAACGCGGGAGCTTCATCGCCAGCTGAGCTCAAACTGAAGATCAAGGACTTGCGAGCACGACTTGAAGAGCTGAGAGCAGCAAAGAGTTCTCTAAGAGATCAAACAGAGGCCTTCCTGAACGAGTGGTCGACAATAAGGGGCAAGGCTGATGCTCTCAAGAGCGAGATCAAAGAGCACGAATCACTTCTTAGGATGGATGTCTCAAGATGCCCTAAGTGCGGTCAGAGTCTCGACGCTGATACTTTGCGCGGAATCCTTGAGATAGACAGAGCTGACAATCGGCAACTTGCCGCACGTGAAGAGCAGGCCAAGAAGAACTATGAAGCAAGAAGATTGGAGCTGGACAGGCTTAATGAAAAGGTCGTCACTATTGAGAATGACTCGAAGACTCAAGAGTTGCTCTTGACAGAACTCGAAAGGTATCTAGGTGACGCGAGCGAACTTCTCTCCAGAGAAATGGAGTCCTGTACAGGGATCAGCGAGATGCTTGACAAGCTCGGTCTAACACTTCAACCAGATGATCCAGAACTGAGAATCAAGGTCGCCCAGCAACTGCCGATAAGACCGGAGGAACTGGCTAACAAACGAAGAGAACTCAGCGACAAACTCAAGACCCTGAAGGAAAAGTCCGAACGCACAGAGAGGATAGATGAGGAACTGAAGATTTCAAAGGAGCTGCTTGCAAGACTTGAGCAGAGAATCATTCAAGCCAACCTAGCGCGTACGCTCTCAGAGGCCTTCGACAAAGGGGTGGAAGCAAGAAGGATGGAGTTCCTGAAGCGTATCGAGTTCAGAGCTCTCCAGTACTACAGATCAATGACCGATCAACACATCTACAGCGAGATCAGAGTCGACCCTGAAGAATACACTGTGCAGGTTCAACCAAGAGGCCTGACCGAGGCTATCCCAGCCACAAGGGTGGGCGGGGGACATCAGACCCTCCTGGCACTATCGATAAGGCTAGCCCTGCTTGATGTTCTGGGCTTCCGGTCTCTGTTGATCCTCGATGAACCAACATACGGCGTTGACTCTGACAACCTGCCACAACTAGCAAGCTACATGGGAGAGGCTTCCAGACAACTGTCACAGATGATCTTGGTGACTCATCATAACATTTGTGAAGAAGAGGCCTCAAACATCATCGATGTGTCAGTGAGAGATGACGGTGCGTCGACCGCACAGATCAGTCTCTGATCTTGCCAGGCACAGACGATCGTGTCCAGGATCATTCATAACCTCGGCCTAACCCAACAGCTGGAGCTGCATCGCTAGTGAGGCCACCCTTGCCGGGAGTAAGGATCTACAGTTTCCTGACTGAGAAGAACAGCTGATGAGTCGTGATCGCCTTGAGTAACTTCAGTCGAAGAACCGCGACCAGTAGACCTAACCTCCTGTAGGAACCTGAATCACCGTAGCGGCAACTCTCAAGCTTGAGATCTGAATGGCTCACCAGATGCCTTAGCTCAGATATCGTCCACGCATTGATGTGCTCGTGAGAGGTGTAGCACTCCTCCGGCTCTCTATACATGATTGTTCGCAGGATCCTGCCGAACCAGTAGAGGTTAGGGATGGAGCCTTGGAGGGTGCCGCCATGCTTCAGAACTCTGCCTATCTCTCTTAACGCTTCTGTGGGTTTCTCAAGGTGCTCAAGAACCTCAAACATGCAGACTCGATTGAATGTCTCATCCTTGAATGGAAGAGAGTATGTGCTTGCTAAGAGATCAACATAAGGCGTCAACCTGACGTCTATTCCGATCTCGCCGATTTTCCTCTCGCCACATCCCACATCTAGGGTTGTCATATACTCTCCCTGAGGACCGCTCGGACTGCAAGATTCACTGGAGGAAGTCTGTTAGACTTCCGGCGATCAAGAGCCGCTGACAGATCATACGTTTTGGCTCTGGTAGTGTGCGTTAAACTTGCCGGTTGGTTCCCGTTTGGATAGGTCGGCGTCTTCTCGGTTTGCTCACCTGAAGGCTATGCCGAGGGGACGAATGGGGCGGCGATGGTGGTTAGCTATGACCGTGCCAATCATACTGACTGCGCCGTCACGTTCCTGGTGAGAAGCGATTTCATACCATATTGAAACAAGAGGATGATGCTCGAGTTTGAGCGGCACTGTCGCTTCTGGACTGCTGCAAGACAGCTCCGTACCTGCAGAGGCTGACGGTCCTCCGCCGGATGTCTGGAAGTGCTAATTTCGGGGGTATGTTCTTCCATCAAGGTAAACCTTATTTCCTACATTTTTGGTAGACCTATTGGTGGTCACTTGAGTAAGTACGTGACAGTCTCCGTGAAGCTCTCACATGAACTTAAAGAGAAGCTCGAGAAGCTCGGCATAAAACCATCCAAGCTGTTGAGGAAGGCAATCGAAGAAGAACTCAGGAGAAGAGAGGTCGAAAGGATCAAAGCGGAGATAATGAACCTGAAGCCAGTACTCGACAGGATACCCGCTAAGGAGGTCGTAAAGTTGATTAGAGAAGACAGGGAGTCGAGATGAGCTGCATCCTAGACTCATCAGCAATATTCAAAGCTGTAAAGTCTGATGCCGTGGAAGCCGTAGCTGGAAACTACACCCTAGAACTGGCAAGGTATGAATTGGGAAACACGCTTTGGAAGGAATATGAACTGCACAAGAGGATCAACACTGAGGAACTCAAGAGACTAATCTCGTTGATTAAGAGAGTGCTCGGTTTGATTGAACTCATAGGCCTTGAATGCCGTGAAGAGAAGATACTGGGCGTAGCTGAGAGATTGAAGGTCACATTCTATGATGCATCCTACATATTCTGCGCTCAGGAAAGAGGAATACCCCTAATTACTGAGGATGAAAACCTCATAAAAAAAGTAAGGAACTACATCAAGACCTCAAGACTGGATGTTGTATAGGGATCAAATCCTGGATTGACCAATGCGAGGAGTTCGTTCTTCTGGTGGAACTCCTGGCCTTCTTTGGTCTTTCAAGCTCAAGCTGCCACTGTATCTTGTTGGAGACAGCGGATTCTGGGGATAGAATACTCGGGACAAGCTGGAACATGTTCGCGATGCAAGAATCACGCTAGAGGGATCGTTCCAGTAATGCGTTATGCTAACCTCAGTCTCAGCTGGTCTGGAAGAGATGTTCTGAAGATTTCTTGCTCGATCGGTTGATATGAGCAACAAGGACATGGAATGCAGGATCTCCCATGATCTTCGGCGGCTGTTCGAGTGAGAACTCCGAACGACCATCGAGATTCGTGAGATCAGAATTTCGATGCGACTTGGCACTACTGATCTGGAAGTGAAGCGGCCAGACCTGAAACGTCTTCTTATCATCTAGCGGGAGCCGGACTGCAGATGTGGCGCCGGGAGTGGGATTTGAACCCACGAGGCCCGTAAGGACCACAGGCTCTCAAGCCCGTTTCCAGGCCTAGGCTTCGTCACGAGAACTGCCCCGTACCAGGCTCGGGAATCCCGGCTGAGAGTAGGGGGATTCTCAAGTTTGGCTTAAAGCTGTTCCTGTGATGGCTCTGTTGACTGTTCTATGATTGGCGGCTTCGTCTTTGCTCCTGGTTGCTTCCCCATTCCCTAGGATAGGTTCCAGGCCTCATTATTACCCTGAGGGGTTTTGCAGCTATGCCTTTCTCAGCCCCAAGGATATCCTGGGTTGACAGCTCAGACTTGGCGAGTGCCACAACCTCGCCTTTCAATGTGAAGATGGCCACTGGGCTCTCGCAGTCTATCCCGGTCTCAATCTGAACTATGCCTGGTATGGCAAGTCTTGCCCCGTGACAGATGGCGTCTACAGCAGAGTCTCGTATGTAGATCTTTGGGATATACTTGAAGATCTCCTCGACAGGCCGCACCGCCTCTCTCAGAGGCTCCTCACGGCCTTCCTCAGCATGGATCCGTTTGGTCTCCTGCAGTTCGTGAAGCGTGTAGCTATGCTCATCTTCTGTGAATGGACCGGCTCTGGTTCTTCTCAGCTCTTTCATGTGGGCTCCGCAGCCGAGAGCCTCACCGATGTCTGAGCAGAGTTTCCTGATGTATGTTCCTGCCTGACATGCCACTTTGAAGAGTACTCGTCTGCCATCGATCTCAAGCAGATCGATCTTGTAGATGGTTCTCTTTCTGAGCTCTCTCTTTACTGATGCTCTGAGCGGTGGTCTCTGGTAGATCTCGCCTGTGAACTCATCGAGTATCGACCTTACCTTCTCTTCAGCAATGTCCTCGTGAAGCTGCATCAGGCAGAGGTATTCCTTTCCTGAGAGGAGGAATACTTGGATGGCCTTTGTCGCGTCCTCAAGCGCTATCGGGAGCACTCCTGTGACCATCGGGTCTCCCCGGCCTTGCGGCCTCTAGGGTTCCCCCGTGGCCTACATGCGAGGCTCCCAGGATCTTCTTGACCCAGGCTGTAACCTGGTGGCTTGATGGGTTCGGCGGCTTGTCAAGGTTTATGACTCCAAGTCTGATGTGTTCCTGAAGCGGTCTTGCCTCAGGCTTCATCCCAAACCTCGGATCGGTCTCTGCTCTGGTTCGGATCTTGAGTTCTCTCTCTGCTTCCCAGATCGGTCTCTGTTCCGTCATTTAGCCTTCTGTTGATGAATGGTGCGGCGAAGAATTAAAGTGTCTCTTTCTTCTTTCAGCCCTTGGCTAGGGGCTTCTGCGTCTCTTCTCCTGCTGGGGCTTGGCAGCTGGAGTCTTTGTCTTGCCCAGGATCTCAGTTATCTCCTGGTCGCTTGAGCCTTTCTTGAGGTTCATCCTCTCCTCTGTCGGCTGGAGATGCTTGATGTTGACCCTTCTTCTCTTCACGCCTGTTAACTCGGGCGGTCCTGTGACCAGGACGAAGTTCTTGTCTATAAGTTCGACTATGACGCAGCGGCTGCCTTTCTCTCTGCCGAAGGTCTTGATGCAGACTGATCCAACCTCAAGTGTGGCCATCCTGTCTCTTCCCCCTCTTTCTGAGTTGGCCAATGTAGTCGGAGACTATCCTCTTAAGAATTTTCATCATCTCCTCAAGCTGGTACAGGTTCGTGTCCACGATCAGGTCGTATACTGATGGGTCTGCCATGTCTATCCCGTAGTACCTCTTGTAGCGTTCTCTCTCGATCTCTTCTCTGCCGAGCGTCTTCTCCTCAGCCTCCTCTGGGCGGATATTATCTCTCTGTGCGATCCTGTCCAGCCTGACCTCCTTCGGCGCTATCAAAAGTATCTTCAGATCAGCATCCTTGGCCATCCAGGCTGCGAGCTGGCCGTCTAGGATGACGTTTCCCATGGAGGCTTCGTCCTTTATCCTCTGATCTATCTCCTTGTCGATCGCTGGATCAGACTCGGCCAGCCTGTTCAGCTCATCCAGCGTGATCCCCTTGGCCTCAGCCATCGCCCTGAAGAGGTCTCCGGCTGAGACGTGACGGAATCGGAGATCCTCAGCCAGTCTTCTTGCGTAGGTGGTCTTGCCTGTTCCGTGTAGCCCACCCACTGTTATAATTATGCTCATCAACCTGACCTTCCGCCGGAACAGGATCTTGCTTCGGCGTCATCCCATCTCCGGGTTGGCGCCCACCAGCCTTGAGATCGGTAGGCTGAACGCGAGCGAACAGGCTATGTACCAGCTTACAAACTGCAGCTCGCTGCCCAGCAGGAATGTAAATGTGAATGGGGAGAGAGCGACCACACTGGTCTTGAAGAAGCTGCTGAGGACGTAGAAGATCACCCAGAAGGGCCCCAGATATGTGAAGCTGACCTTCATCCTGTCCCACATTGCTTTGCTCTGCAGCTGCATTATTGCCTTCTGTCTCTTCATCACCTTCGCCATCAGTTGCTTATTGTCGGTCTTTCGAGCCTGATCGAACTGTTTTCTCCACGCGTTCACCTCAGCCATAACGGACTTCATCCTCTCAACATCCACAAGCAAGCGGTTGGCCAGGTTGGTTGTCAGAGAAAGAGCGAAGGCCACTGAGAGTACAAATAGTGTTGAGTAGGGCCTCTCACCGTAAGGGGCGAGCGCCATCATAAGCCAGGTCCAGATGTCCTCAAACATGTCAGATTACCTTTTTTATCATCGCGAGTATCTTTCTTGCCGCTTCACCCTGTCGTCCTTGCTCATTCCTTATTATCGAGACAGGAACTCCTGCAGCCACAGCGCAGGCTGCCGCGGTTCTCCTGCTCCATTCCAGGTCGTTGCTGACGTCCTCGAGCGCCTGTTGGTCTCTGCTTCTGCTGCCGTCGCCACTGCGTCTTCTAGCTATATCTTCAGGGTCTGCCTCGACCAAGATCAGCAGCGAAGGCTCCAGCTCCTTCAGCACGTTCTCTGGAAGCCCTGGTAAAGCGCCTGCAGGGGTTCTTATGAACATGTGTGTATCAACCACCAAGACATCATCTCCCCACATCTTAGAGATCTCCTTTGCAGCCTCAAACTGGATCCTTCTCTGCACCATAAGACTCAGCCCCCTTATTTGGTCTCGCTCAAGTTCTCTGCTTTCTTGCTCAATATTCTTCAGCATTGTCGTGCCAAAGTTCACGACCCTGAGTCTTATCTTCTCCCTCTTGGCCTGCTCTGCAAGCTCATCTATTATCGAGCTCTTGCCAACCCCGGGTGCTCCGGTAAGGATCACGGTGGGGCCCATGAGCCTTCACTCACCCAGGAAGGCCCTCACAGCCGGGAACATCTCACTAACCCGCTCCTTGACCAAGAGCTGGTAGTACTGCTCCAGGATGCCGACTGTCAGAAGGATCCCTGTCCCTGAGCCGAAGGCGCCCAGAAAGTCTGCAAACGCTGCTATGACACCAACAGTCATCCCGCCGAGTATGGTCACCGTTGGGATGTAGCGTGACAGGAGTTGCTGTATCGGTGCGCTTGATCTTCTGAAGCCCTCTATCTGCATGCCTGAATCAAGAAGCTGCCTTGCAACGGACTTTGCGTCCATCCCGCCGACCTCAACCCATGTCACAGAGAAGAAGACACAGACCAAGACAAACAGAAGAGCGTAGATCCCTGCTCTTACAGGGTCTCCTAGGAGTCCGGTGAGGCTTCTGGGCGGCGCAAGATAGTACACCAGGCCTCCTGTGGGCTCTATGTTTCCCTCTGCGGTCGTGAATGTTCCCAGAAGGTTCATCCAGAAGTTCGCGTTCATGGAGTTGTATCTCTGCCATACTAGTTGGGTTATGAAGTAGATGTTTCCGGAGAGTGCTGCTGCGAAGATGACTGGGATGTTCGAGACGTAGAGGAACTTTATCGGGAAGGTTCCGCGGAAGCCCCTGTACTTTGCGTATGAGACAGGGATGCTCACCTTCAGGCCGCTGACATAGATCACTACTATTATGACTATCATCGTTGTTATGAGGCCGACCATGTCTGGGAGGCCAACTCTGGTGAGGCTCTGTATCCCCTCACCCATCTGCAGCGACTGGAAGAAGGCTATGATCGCGCCGAGAAACTTATTATCCTCCATCGGACCTACAGGAGCCACCATGTCCCACCAGATCCTCTGAGCGACACCGGCTGCTATGAAGAGGCTGATCCCGCTTCCTATGCCCCAGCCCTTCTGGAGCAGCTCATCCATCAGCATCAGTATGATCCCTGCGGCCAGCAGCTGGATGAGGATCCCGAGTTGATTCTGGACTGTCAAGTTGCCGTAGGCCCCGCCCATGATGAACGCCAGTGCCTCAAAGACAGTCATCAGGACAGCGAGCACCTTGCTTGCCCCTGTGAATAGGGATCTGTCCTCAGGGCTTGTCATGTCTACGTTGATCATCTTGGAGCCGCTGAGTATCTGGAGTATCAGCCCGGCTGTGACTATCGGCCCGATGCCCAGCTCCATCAAGGTTCCTCTGTTAGAGGCAAAGATCACTCTTAATGCTCCAAGAGGGTCTTGGGCCCCGCCCTTCCCAACCCCCATGAGAGGAACCTCACTCATCACCAGATATGCTACTAGTACGATGGCTGTCCAGAAGAGCTTCTCGTTGAAAGCCACCCTCCGGTCAGGCTTCTTAACGTCAGGAAAGAACCTCACAAAAGGCTTGAAGAGCTCTATGAATCTGGGCAAGTTGACCTAGTCTCGCGCGGTTACTGTTCCGCCAGCCTCCTGTATCTTCCGGGCGGCGGACTTTGAGGACCTCGCCACCTTGATGTTGTAGGCTCTGCCGACAGGCCCTCGGCCCAGGAGCTTATCGTATCCCATAATCGTCAGGTCCAAGGTGGCAGGCGTCTTCCTTTCCTGAACCCCTCCTGGCCCGGTGAGGAGTTCGAGCTCACCAACATTTATCGCTCGGGATCGGCTGAGGCTGTTGGGGCCCCTGAAGCCTATTCCTTCACGGGTATCGCCGTATCTTAGGACGCTGGTCCATTTGTGCTTGAAGGTTCCTGACCTTCCTGTTCCGCCTCTCATCCCGGATTTTCTATGCTGGCCTGAGACCCCCCATCCGTGGGTTCTTGAGCCTCGCATCTTCCTGGATTTCCTCTTTCTAGTGGCCATGGTTCCCTGTCTTCCTAGACCATCTTCTCTATGACTTCTTTCAGTGATTCTGGTCTGAAGCCCAGCTCTCCACCTTTGCCTGAAGGATTCTTTAGGCTTCGGAAGCCTCCCTTCGGTGAGTGCAGCCTGAAGGTGGTTGAGAGTCCTCGCCTCCTCAATTCTTGAGGCTTCAAATCTCCGGTGCTCAGGGACTTCGCCAGGGCCTTGATGCCCTCGACGCCGAACCGTTTCTTCGCTTCAGCGTCCGTGAGCCTTCCGGAGCCTGGGACTTTTGATCTTGAGTGCAGAAGTGATGTCAATATCTCCTCTGTTGCTTGACCCCATATCAGAGTGTCTTTCAGCTTGTTTAGGACACCTCTGGTTGATGGGTTGTCCGGTAGCAGTATCGCTTGGTTTCTTCTCTTCAGACCGAGATCATCAAGGGCTGCTTGGATCTGGTGTCTGAGGCCGGCTGAGCCCCTTGCCCTGATCGCGAGCAGACACCCTCGGTTCTCTCTGTTCATCAAGGTTCACCTTCCTGTCTACTCGGCGACAGTAACCATGATGTATGAGTTCTTTAGGGCGTCGTAGACCGCATACGCCATGGAGGTGAGGGTGTTTGTTGAGCCGAAGGTTCTGGTCCAGCAGTCCTTTATCCCCGTGAGACCAAGGATGGTCTTGACGACCTCCCCTCCGACGAGGCCCAGTCCTCTTGGTCCGGGATGCATCTCAACGGCTACGCTCCCGCATTTCCCTTGGATCTTGAATGGGAGTGAGTGTGGGAGTTTGCATCCGCACTCCCAGCTTCCGCAGCCTCTTCTGATGGGGACAACCGCCAGCTTCGCCTGGGCTGTTGCTTTGCTTATGGCTGTCCTGACCTGTTTTGCCTTTCCCAACCCGACTCCGATGTATCCTTCACTGTCGCCTACTGCAACTACTGCTTTGAATCGTGAACGTTCACCAGCATCGGTCTGTTTCTGGACGAGACCTACTCCCAAGACCTTCTGTTGTAGGTTCGGCAGGAGCACGTCTATTATCTCCGGCTCAAGCACTCTCTGGCCTTGAAGGAATATCTCCTCAAGTGATGTTATCTTTCCTTCCTGCACAAGCTTGCCCATCTTGGTCCTTGGTGTCCATCCGGCCTGTGATGTTGGTTGTGTGATGTTGCTCATGTTGGCTACGCCTCTTTCTTGACAGACCCTAACATCTTCTTCTTAACCTGTTCGAAATGTTCAGGGAGATCTTCAGGCTTGAGTCCTGCAGCCAAGTATCTTGAGAATTGCCTTTTGTATTGCTCTGGATCTGAAGAGAGTACCTTGGCGTAGTCTGCTATATGTTCACCCCTTATCCTTGCCGGATTAGGGAGAACCTCTTCGCTGTGCGGGATCTTGAGGCCTGAATCGACCGCGCCTTTAAGCGCCGAGAAGATCCTGGAGCCTTTTGCCACTCTTCTTAAGCCTATGTCTATGATTGCCTCTTTTATGGTCCTTGAGCTGGCTCTGGTTCCCGCCAGCAGGCCTGTAAGGTATGCCGCAGGCAGGTCTCTGGAGCCGCCTTTCCATCCGAAGCTGCCTGTCAACTCTGCTGAGTTGGCAGATGCCAAGACACAGTCGCCAGAAGGCTTCGCCTCGACCAGTTGAGCGATGGTGTGTTTTCCAGTTATCCTGACCACCAGACGCGGTGTGCCTGCTGTCAAGAGTGTTCTTCTCCTTTTATAGTCTGTCCTGTTCTCTCTTCTTCTGCGGAAAGGTAGGTTGTACGTTGCCCCCTTTGCCAATCTCATCTTCTCCTTGCTAGGTTGCGGGTCTCCAGGTACTCGTTGAGGTGAGAGATGCTTCTGAACGCGCCTCCCTTGGCCATCGGCAGGAGTTTACGGTATGTCTGCTTTGTTATTATTCTCTTGGTCTTCAGTTCCTTGAGTCTGGCTCTGAGGGTTCTTATCTTTGTAACCCAGCCTCTCTTGCCGATGTGGCTTGAGCCTTTCTTTGAGCCTGCGCCTCTTCTGAATCTCTTCCTGATCTTTGTTCGGTGTCTGCCTCGGCTCACGCCCTTTCTCCGTTTGGCGGCTACCACACCCTCATGTATGAGTCTTCGAACCTCATCCTTGGTTATTGCAGACTCAACCTTCTCCAGTTCCTCGGGGTTTATCCATAGTCTTGACTGGCCGATCTTCAATAGTGAAGCTGCCATTCTCTTCTGGCTTCTTAGGCTCACTCTCTGCTCACCTCATCGGGTTTCTCAGATTCTCCGGCTTCCTCTTCTGTCCTTGGCTGATCACTAGCCTCTGTTGCTTCAGTCTCCTCGGTTGGAACTTCAGCTTGGGCCTCAGCGGTCTCCAGACGTCTAGGGTTGAGTATTCTTAATCCGAGCCTCTGAGCGTGGTCTGCTATTGCAACCCTCTTCCTCTCGCCGACGGTCGCTGCTACACGCACAGCCTGTCTCTCCGGCGATAGCCCCTCAAGCTCTTCAGGCCGGTGCACGATTACCTCACGGAGGCCTGATGGGTGCAGCCCTCGGTACTCTCTTTGGCCTTTATATCCTGCTGCTGGGCTTGAAGGCCATCCTCTTCGCGCTATCCTCATCCTGCTGCTCTTGCCTCTTGGTCTTCTCCAGCTCTCATGGATTCTGACGTAGCGCCAGCTCTCCTGGCGCCTGATCTTCGGCTTCGAGCGTCTTCTTTTTGCTGGGTTATTCTTGGCCATGGGCTGCTACGCCTTCTCGAAGATGTAGATTCCGTCCAAGAAGACGCGCTGGTCTTTGTCTTTGATCTTTGTGGCTGACTCTATGTTTGAGGCGGTCTGGCTTACATCCTTGAGGTCTGAGCCCTCGACAGTTATCTCGTCTTCAGCAACCTTTACGGTGACATCCCCAACGATCCTTACGACTCTTGGGGATTTCTCTCCTGTGAAGTTCTCTATGAAAAGCAGCCTCTGGTCTTGTCTCACCTTGACAGTCATTGGGAAGTGGGCGTGGACCATCTTCAGCTTGTATCTGAAGCCTTCAGTCACGCCTTTGATCATGTTTCTCACATGTGCGGCGGCTGTTCCGATCATCGCGTACTCTCTCTTCCTCGGCCAAGCCACGGCGACCCGCAGCCTCTTGTCTTGTAGGTCAAGGTTCACTGGCAGGTGTGAGAGGTCCTCCTGGAGGGTTCCTCTGGGGCCGGTGACTTTGACGGTTCTGCCGGATAACTCAATATTGACATCTGTTGGGATCTCGACTGTTCTCTCAGCTAGTCTGGTGATTACCATTAGATCTTGTCTCCTAGTAGATGTAGGCAAGCAGCCTGCCGCTTGAGCGCTTCTCTTTGGCGTCCTTGTTCGAGACCACTCCTCTTGATGTGGTCAGCACCAGTGTTCCGAGGTTCCTTGAGGGGAGGTATCTCTTCTCCCAGAATTCCAGCTCGTCCAGCTTGACTGGGTATCTTGGTTTCACAACCCCGCACTTGTTTATTCTGCCCAGTAGCTGGATCTTGAATTTTCCAGATCTGCCGTCGTCTATGAACTCGAACTCACCGATGTATCCGTTCTTCTGCATGACTCTGAGGACTTGGCCCATCAGCTTGGATGCGGGCCACACAAGGCATTCTCTCAGCCGTCTCTTCTCGCTCTCCACGATTGTTGTGAGTGCGTTTGCCAGGGGATCGAGTAGGGTCATTAGTCATTCAGCCTCATTCATACTTTCGAAATCCAAGTGAGCCAGCCAACTCTCTGAAGCATTGCCTGCAGAGCATCAGTCCGTACTTTCTTATGATCGAGCCTTGCTGGCCGCATCTCTTGCAGGGTCTGCTTGCTTTGCCGATGGTTCTTTGCTTCTTCTGTTGCTTTTTCACGGGAGCTCCTCCCCGACGATCTCTGCGCCGAAATTCTGCTTGACGAAGCCGATCGCTTCACGTTTGTCTATGAGGTGGGATCTCCCCACGTTTGATCTATGGTAGGATCTGCGTTTCACCCTGTATCCAGGCCTCTCCAGAGTGACTGTGACATCCATTCCGAAGATCCCAAGTTCAGGCGTGTATCTTGTCTTAGGTATCTCTATGTGCTCTTTGATTCCGAACGCAAAGTTGCCGTAGTCATCGAATGATGATTCCTTCAGCCTATTGTTGACCGCGACAAGTGAGGTCTTGAGGAAGTCTGAGGCTCCCTCACCCCGCAGCGTGACTATGCATCCTATCGGCTCCCCTTTCCGTATGCCAAAGTCCTTGACGGTCTTTCTTGCCTTGCGTGAGCTGGGGGTTTGCCCTGTGATCTGTTGGAGAACCTTTTTGGCATTCTCAAGTTGCTCTCCAGACTTGCCGACTCCTATGTTCACCGTGACCTTGCCGATCCTGATCTTTCGCATCGGGTTCTCAGATCTTGTGGCTGCTTCACTCATCCTCTACTCACCAGGCAACTTGATTATTGGTTTGTCATCGCCTACTGCATAGACGTACTCAGATACTGTCCTGAAAGTCTCGCCTTGAGCGTCTTGGATCGTCACTGTTCCAAGGCTTGAGGCCGCGGCCTTGCTTAACTCCACTATCTTTCCGTGTCTGCCGATGTTTCTTCCTGCCACGACCAGACCGTACTTGCCCTCTGCAAACTTTACGTGTCCTAGGATCTTTTGGCTGGGAATTCCAATCTGCACTGTGTCTCTTGCCGCATAGGTGGCTCCTGTCGAGGTTGCCTCCTCTCCAAGGGCGATGTTTCTGCCGTCGCTGAGGTTAAGCTGGACCCTGCCTCCGTTGAGAGATCTCTTGTCCTCGATCAGGCAGAGTTTGAATCCACCCTCATCTTTCGTTATCTTCTGCAGGGACAGCCCTTTTGCCGGGAAGGGAACCATCCTGAAGGTTGATTTGGCGTCAGGGATCTCCAGAACATCCATCAGGCCCACCGGGTACTTGTGGTCCCTCCGGATCCTGCCGTCAACCTTGACCGCTCCTTTGGCAATGATCATCTTGGCCTCGTGGGTCGTCTTTGCGTAGTGGAGTATGTCTCTTAGAACGATCGATAGAGGCACTGATCTGACCATAGGGTGTGGTCCAGGCCTTGGCTTCGTGGCCCATCTGAACTCCTTAACATGTATGGGCCAGAAGGCTGGGGCAGGCAGTCTCTTGAGGTGTCTGGATCCGCCTTTCTTTCCCATCGTCACGCACTCTCCTTGGGCTCCTCAGGCTTCTTCTCAAGCTTCTCTGAACGCCATCTGTCGCCCATATCGAGGCTTGTAACCGTGATCTTTGATACGTGAACTGGAACTCGGGTCTGTTCACCTGAGACCTTCTCTCGGGTAACGCCTTCAACCGTGACCCTCTGGCTCCGCCGATGTGTCTCAATCACCTTCCCTTCGTTCCCCGCAAAGACCCCTCTTAAGATCTTGACAGTATCACCTTTTCTAACCGATACGGATCTTATGCCGTATTTCTCTCTGAGTTTCTCTGATAGGTTGCCCCTCATCTGTCTCTGTAGATCTTTCTCGGTTGCCAGCGCGGCTTGCCTTCTTTGTTTGCTCGGTTTTGTGGTCAAGTCTTCAACCTCATAGTACTATGCTTGCTAGGTTTGCTACTCGAGGCCATCTCTCTGCAGCCTCCTTGGCCACAGGGCCGCGGATCTCTGTTCCCTTCAGTTCGCCTTCCGGGGTCATTATTACAGCCGCGTTGTCTTCGAACTGGATTCTCATACCGTCCGGCCTCTTGAACAGTCTCTTCTGCCTGATGACCACTGCCGGGAACATTTGGCGTCTGAGTTCGGGTTTTCCCTTGGAGACTGAGACTATCACCATGTCTCCTATGCAGGCTGCAGGCACCCTTCTGAGGCGGCCCTTGTAGCCTGTCACGTTTATCAGCTTGAGGCGCTTTGCTCCAGTGTTGTCTGCGCAGATCAGTGTACTTCCCGCAGGGAGGCCCCTGGGTATGCGAGGCCGATACTCGATGACTCCTCTTGCACTCACAGCTCTGGTCTTAGGCGCTGGCACGATACTTCACCTCACTCGGTTCTGCTCAGCTTTTCCACGACAACAAAGGAGACCTCTTTGCTGAGCGGTCGACACTCCGCGATCGTGACCTTGTCTCCCTCACTGACTTCAAGGCACGGAGGGCTGTGAGCCATTATGTGACTTCGTCTGCGTTCGTACCTGAGGTACTTGGGGGTGTAGTGGAGGTAGTCTCTCTCCACGGTGACTGTCCCGTTCATCTTGGTGCTCGCGACGGTCCCTGTCAGTGTTCTTCTTCTGACTCCGAGCTTCCCATGGAACGGGCACAGTCTGTCATCGCAGCTCTTGCGCGGCGCATTAGCTTTCAAACCTAGGTTACGCATCAAATCTCCTCAGTCTCATCCTGATTCTGTCTTCTGGTCTGGCGGTTATCGTTCTTCCATCAAGCTCAGCAACCTCACCTTTAGGCAGACGAAGGCGAAGATGGACTATGTCCTTCGGTATGATGATTTGCCTCGGGCCTTGCTTCAGCATCAGCGTATTGCGAGTCTCATCTATTATTCTGCCTCTTAATCCGATGAGTTGCTTGTTGAGGCTCTTTGAGACTCGCGCATCCAGACCGATGAGCTCATGTCTGGCTATGTTGAACCGTGTAACCTGAGTCATTTGGCTCCCGCACCCTCCTTCTTGGCTTGGGCTTCGGTGGTGAGGAGCCGCGCGATCGTCCTTCTGATCTCTTTTATCCTTCCCGGGTTCTCGACAGTGCCTCCTGAGGCAACCATGGTTCTGAGCCGAACGAGCTCGGTTCTGAGCTCCGTGAGCTTCTTGGTGCGTTCCTCAGGAAGCATCTGCTTAAGTTCACGTCTTCTCAGAATCGGCAACTTCTTCCTCCTCTTTCGGTTCAGCTGTCGCCTCGATCTTTTCCTCCATAGTCTCAGAAGCCTCTGCAGCAGGTGCAGGTGACACCGCCTTGATGGAGGGTCTGTCGACGAACTCGAAGTTGGGTGGCAGGATGGAGACTTTGACCCCGAAGAGTCCTTGTTTCAGTTGGCTGTGGGCTGTAGCCGCGAGGACTTGCCTGCCCACTTGATCACCAACTTTCAATATCAATCCTTGACGGTACTTCTCGCGCCTGGCCCGTTGAGTTGTCAGCTTACCACTTATGGTAACCTCAACGCCTAAGGCGCCGGCATCCATGATCCTCCCCAACGCCCAGTACGCTGCTCTTCTGAAGTGTACCCCTCGCTCAAGAGCCATCGCGATCTGAGTTGCCATTATCTTGGGATCAATTTCAGGAAGCTCAACAGAGGCTATGGAGATCTGCGGGTTCTCCAGATTGAACTTCTCTTCAAGCATCTTGGTGAGATCTCTTACACTCTGGCCTCTTCTGCCTATGACAATTCCGGGTTTGGCTGCGAAGATCACAACCCTTGTGCCCATAGGGGTCTTGGTGAGTTCCACCTTACTGTAGCCAGCCTTCCTCAACTCGTTGCTCAGATACTCATCTATCTGGCTCTTCTTGGAGACATCCTTGATAAAGTACCTGTAGACAGACATGACCGCTCATCATTCTGCAGTTGATAGACTGACGTAGGGCTTGCACACGAAGACCGAAGCGAGACTATTGAGGTTCAAATTGCCTTTACACCGTCAAGACCGTCAGCAAGAGATCGAGTTAGTTTCACTCTAACCTATGCCGGTCTAGCATCATATCCTCAACTCATATTTAAACTTCCCAAGGATGTGTGACCGGAAGCTAGGATAAGGGATCGCGCAGAGAACGCCGAGTGGTTGATGTCGCAGTTGGAGAACATCATACCTGTTATGGAGCAGAAGAGACCTTAGGCGAGATGCATTCCTGAACTATGTTCGGGGTTATATCTCCAGCCTGCTTCAGATGGTCGTGGGAGCGTTATCCAACCTGGCTTTTGTCTTCCTGACTAGGCATCGCATAGGTAGATGTGAAGGTGGTAGTTCTTCATAGATGAGACTTGCTGCAGTGAGGACAGACCATGACTTCCATCATCACGCTCACCCTAGAGTTTGTTGAATCTGTTACAACAACTCTCTCTGGCATTACTTTCTTGAGCGGAAACATAGGGAGCAGATATAACGCAAAACACCTCACTCGCATTGGCAGGAGGAGGCTTAGTACTCAGCGGGGACAAGCATCAGCCGTCAAGCTGACCTTGACCTGGTTCCCTCTCAGAGGGCATGGTTACTCTTTCTCGTAACCAACAAGCTCCACATGCGTCAGAGTGTTGAAGTACGGCGATCCTCTGCCGAATGCTCTGGGTATGAACTTCTTTATCTTCATTCCTCTGTGGGAGACAGCGCTGGCTATCTTGATCTTCTCAGTATCGAGTCCCCTATACTCAGCATTGGCCTCAAGCTCCTCAAGCAGCTTATGTATCCTCCTTGCCGCTTTCTGAGGGTAGCGTCCAGCATGAAATCCTTGATGCGGCCTGTGTGGAACCTCCTTGTTGTAGCGCTTGTAGGGGATGGAGCGTTTGTTCTCTGCAACATCCTCAAGTAGCTTCTTTGCCTCGGGCAGTCTCATGCCTGTTATTGCTCTGCAGATCTCGGTCGCGGCCTTTGGGGAGATCCTGATCTCGCGACCAGCACACTTCACCATCCTTTCTGGATCTGTTACCTTAGCAGAGTATCCCCAAATCGGCATAGCAAACGCACCGAGGTTTGGCAAGGTAGCTGCCGCCCAGCTAAAAAGTCTTCTGTCCAGCGGGAAAGACATAAGTGGGTTCAAGTATTGCATAGAGTTCCTTGGAGAAGCTCTTGAGCAACTCTGATCTTGATCGCAAAAAGTTAGAGTCTGAGCTTCGAGGAACAACGTTGAGGGTCTACTGGGAGCTCTTCTCAAGGAACGAGTCTACGGGAATTCGAGAGCTCCAGAGAACCCTTAGACTCTCAAGCCCTAGCACAGCACTCTACCATCTGGAGAAGCTCAGGAGACTTGGACTGGTTGAGAAGGCTCCCGACGGCGAGTATACTTTAGCTGAGGAGGTTAAGGTCGGTACTCTGCGGCAGTTCGTCCGATTCGGAAGATTGATCCTGCCCAGATATCTTTTCTACGCAGCTTTCTTCTGGACAGCTCTGATCTCATACCTGGTCGAGTCTTGGATGGCGGGGTTGCAGCTCGACATGGTCGCTGTAGCCGTAATCTGTTGTGCGGTGTCGGCGACAACCTATGAGGCTGTTCAAACATGGCGGGAGAAGCTGTTCTAACCACTGAACATTCTCTGTCAAGGCTAACAGTTAAGTTCATGGTGAAGATTAGGAGTCCTGAAATGTGTTGAGGCGTGAAGTTCTCTCGGTTGCTCTAGGCGTCATGGTTGCCGTTGCGGTCGTTTCAGCCGTTATGAATCTTCAAGCAGCCTCGATGCCTGCGGCGCCTGTTGAGGTGTTGACCGCGAAGAATCGGGCGTTCGAGACACCTCAGGCGTGGAGACAGGGCACCTCGCAGGGTGCAGCTTACCTTCCTTTGGTCTTCTCACTGCTCAGCGCGGTTCTGGTCTATCAGGTGAGCAGCCGACTCCTGACACGTGGGCGTCTGCGTTGAGGGCAGTCTGCAGCTAGGTTGCGCCTTTACTTCAAGGGAACGTACATGCTTGATCTCGAGGCGCCTATACCAGGTGTGCCATGGGAGACCTTCTTGTTCGTTATGGCGAACTCACCCAGACAATGTCCTACCATCTCAGGGGTTACATCCACTTGTGAGAATTCCTTTCCGTTGTGGATGAGAATTCTGAGGTCGACCATCTCTGGAAGGATGACCATATCTCGCGCATGGGTTTTTATCACATCCGACTCCTTTCGTGATCCGCGTCTGAACTCCTTCATCTCTTCAAGAAGCCTTCTCTGGGCAGGGGTGAGCCCCTTCTGGAGGGACCGCCTCTGCCTTGAGGGCAGCAGCTTGATGAACTCGTCCATCGACATCTCTCTGAGCTGTCGGATGTTGAAGCCTCTGTACAGGAACTCCTTCGGCATATTTCTCAACCTTCAGCCTATTCTTGACCAACTTATAGAGGTTGCTTGGTAAGTGATTGTCATCAGAGCTCTTCTCTTCTTATGCCTCTGCTCTTGCTTGCTCTTCCGGTCTGTCTCGCAGCTATGAGACCGACCTTTCTTCCTGGCGGCGCATTCCTTGAGGTGGTCGTGGGTTTTCCCTCATGCCTATGTCTGCCTCCTCCGTGAGGGTGAGAAGAGGCGACCATCGAGGTGCCCTTGACCTTTGGCCATCTTCTGCCCCTGGCATTCATGAACCTCATCTTCGGTCCAGCCTTCAGGAATGGTTTATCTGTCCTGCCGCCTCCAGCAACGACACCTATCATCGCCCTACAATCATCATTCAGGTAGACAGACTTCATCGATGGGAGCTTGAGCTCTGTTCCTCTCGGTGTGTGGCTGACCAGAGTGGCGTAGGCTCCGGATGATCTTGCGATGGTTGCGCCGTCACCGGGCCTGCGCTCCACGTTGCAGACAATGGTACCCTCAGGGATGCTCCCAAGCGGGAGTATGTTTCCTATCTCTACAGCGGACTCGCCTACAGTGATCTTCTTGTTCAGACTCAAGCCCTCAGGTGCAGGGACGTAGAAATCCTTACCGCTCTCAAGACTCATCCGAGCTAGAGGTGTGCCTCTTCCAGGCTCATGCATGAGCTTGGTTACAACAGCGCTGAGCGTCTTCCTCTCCGCAGTCTCGATCAGCCCTGGGTAGGAAACCTCGGCGATCCTTCTGTGAGTAGGAGCCTCAAAGATTCCCCCGCGGCCTCTTCTCCTGACAATTATTCTCTTTCCCATCTGGTGGACACCTATAGTATTCCCAGTTTGATAGCTAGGTCTGCAGCCTTGAACTCAGGCTTGAACTTTACGTAGGCCTTCTTTCTGCCGTCCGGGGTGATCAAGGTGTTCACTGATTCCACATCTGCCTCGTAGAGTTCTCTTACAGCCCTCTCTATGTCGTTCTTGTCAGCCTTGAGGTTGACTATGAAGGTTATCTTGTTCTCTCTCTCGATGAGAGTGACCGAGTCTTCTGAGATGAGTGGGTACTGGATCACCTTATGAGTCTCTACTTTTGTCATTGATGTCAATCCTTCTGTGCCAGTCTATTACTTATCGCCTTCACCGCGGACTCGGCCCAGACCGTGAGTCTCCCCGGATGTGTTCCAGGTGCCAGATGCTCAACATTAAGGTCAGAGGCCTTCACCACATCTACACCCGGTATATTCCTGAAAGCACTGACAACGCCTCTGTCCTGAACGCAGACCAGTAGTGGGCCTCTGGCCATCTTTCGGCCTCGACCTCTGGAGCTTGCTCTCCCAGATCTTCGCTTGGTGCCGTCCAGAACCCTCTCGACATCACCCCAGAGGCCCAGCTTCCTCAGTACCTCCCTTGCCGCCTTTGTTTCTGAGATTCCTTCCAGGTCGTCTCCCACAACAAGCGGGATGGATGGAACCTGTTCGATCCGGTGCCCTCTTCTGCTGACGATCTCCCTGCTTGCTGTTGCCGCGACTGCCGAGGCAAGAGCCAGGGATGCCTCTTTTCTGTTCAGTCTCTTCCAAAGTCTCTTCTGGGGGTTTGGTGGGTGGGTGACTCGGCCTCCAACGGTGCTGGGTGCGAAGGCCGCGCTGCCAGCCTTGGGGTGGTGTTCGCCCTTGACCCTGGGAACTCTTGCAAGGTCTCTTCCTACACCGAATGATTCTGCGGTAGTCCTCTTGCCTGCCATTGGATCTCGCCCCTTTGGCTGGAGCCTATGGGTCTGAAGGGCCACGACACTCTTTCTGATAGCGTCGGGCCTGAGCCGTGTCCGGAAGATCTCTGGAAGGGTCATCTTTGCTTTTGGGTTTCCTTCAAGATCATAGATATCTACAGCTGACATAGCTTATCCACTCAGTCTCCCTGCTTTGACTCAAGGCTCAGATACTCTATCTTTGGCTGCGCCTCTGGTAGCCCCCCGGCTCTTGCCGGAGATCTCATCAAGACCATTCGTTTCGCGGCCCCTGGAACGCTGCCTTTTAAGATGACGTATTGGCCTTTGGCAACTCCGTAGTTCGGGAATCCGCCTGTTGGGGTTGCTTCCTTTCCGTCCTCGCCCAGCTTGAGTATCTCTTTGTTGAACTCTGTTCTCTGGAAGAAGCCCATCTGACCAGCTCGGGGCACAGAGTACATTATGAAGTTGGGGGTCCATCCTCCTATCGAACCTACGCCCCTTCTGGTCTTTCTGGACTTGTGGGGGAGCATTCTCACTCCCCATCTCTTGACCGGACCCTGAATTCCCTTGCCTTTTGTGACGGCTATCACGTCGACGAAGGTACCTTCTTTGAAGACATCGCTCGACTTGAGCTCTTTGCCCAGGAGGCTCTTTGAGTAGTCCAGTTGCTCCTTGACGGCCCCGCCGCCGATCTTGATCTCTATCAGGTCAGGCTTCTTTCGGCCTGCACTCGTCAATCTGGGCTGAGTTGCAACAATAACCCTTACCTCGGAGATCTCATCGAGAAGAGCCTCTATCTTCTGGAGCTTTTCTTGATTGTCAGTCTTCTTGGTTACTGTGACGGTCCTCTCGAGATCCTTTGGGGTCTCCTTCGCCCAGGCCTCTCCAAGTGAACTGAGCCCTCCATTCTTTTTTCCATAGACCCTCACTCCGCATACAACCAGCGGCGGCGTCTCCAGAACCGTGGCTGAGAAAGATACCTCTTTCCCGAAGTTCAGTGAGCCCTGGCGCTGGTCCAGAGCAACAAGATGAGTCATCCCCGCCTTGAAACCTGGGAAAGCAAGGGGCCTCGGGCCTCCGGTAACCTCGGGCCAGAATCTTATCCGGCCAACCCAGCCTGCAGCACGACCTCTGGGAAGATAGGCCAAGGAGCCACGTCTTGGAGCGCTTACCTTCCTTCTACCCAAGAAGAGTCACCTCAAAATGTTCAGAACGGACAGGCAGGCGTAGATGGCCTCCTCTGTCCGGACAGTCTCTACACCTTGCTGCGGAATCATGTTCACCGAAAAGTTTGCGTACTTATTCAGATCAAGCCCTTCCCGGGCCAGTATCTGTTCCAGACCCTGCGCTGGTGAACCGAATGCCACGAGAGTCTTCTTTGATCTTGTCCAAGCCGACTGCAATTCAGGAAGCACCTCGTTAATGCCTCTTCCATATCTCGAAGTCGCTATGACTAGGTCGAACCCAATCCTTCTTGTTGACTCCGCGAGCGGAAGTTTCGTGACAGTAACATTGTACCCCCAATATATTCTTATCTCAGCATCATCAAGAACTGCGGCCTCGATCTTCTCGCCAGTCTTGGTTAGCATCACAGTGATCACCCTTTTCTGTGGCAGGTGTCCATGAACCGAGGCCAACTCTTCAAGTCCAACGTCAACCAGCGTGTAACCATCCTTGGTTCCAACAACCAGTCCCTTACGCAGCATGCCAGGCCTGAGATCTCCGCGACTTCGCGTCACTTGGTGATGAGGAGTCCTCAAAGGTGGAAGAATGCCGATGAACTTGAGTCTCGGCTCAATCTTGATGAGACTCTTTCGAAGGTATTGTGGAGTATCCATGTATCTTAGAATGGTCGCGATCAACTCCGCGTCTTCATGTTGACCTTGATGGGGTTTGTCAAAGTAGACCATAATGTTCTCAACACGGAATATTGAGCAGACCCTGGCGACGAGCCCAATCTTGTGTGTTTTCTCCCTCAGATGCGGAGTCTCTTCTGCCAGTGATGCGGGAAGTGCCATGGATAGATGCTGCTGCCTCTTCGATGGAGCATGCAGAGCTTCAGCCTCAGGAAGGCTCAAGGCTTTTCAACTATGGACTGCAAGACTCGGTAGGCTTTACAAGTCTTTCTGATAAGTGATACGTGGTCGATAAGGATGCGGGAACCCGATGATCCTGAAGCCCTTAAGAGCATTGACAGATCAGGAATGCTAGGTCTCATCACTGCTTACCCTGATCTTCTACTTGAAGGCTTGAATTGCGGCTGGACCATCAAGCCTGGGGAGTTTGGTAAGACTCCTTCAAAGGTGGTCCTTGTCGGATACGGTGGCTCCGCAATCCCGGGAGACATACTTCGGAATCGATTCTCATGGAAGACCGAGGTGCCCATCGAGATCTGCAGGGACCTGGCTTTGCCAGCCTACGTAGATGAAGAAACCCTGATAGTATGCACGAGTTACTCAGGAGAAACCGAGGAAACACTGAAGCTGCTCGTCGAGTCAAGTAGGACAGGTCTCAACGTGGCCGCCCTGACCGCTGGAGGGATGATGGCGAAGGTCTGCGATAGATTCCAAATACCGATGATAAGAGTCAGAGGAGGCTTTCCCCCAAGGGCGGCACTACCCCTCCTGTTGTCGGCGCTTGCTACAGTACTGTCGAGTTACAATGTGGTCGCTGATATGCGGAATGAGATCAATCAGACAGCAGAGGAACTGAGAGCTCAAGTCGGCAGACTGGGGCCATCTACCGACTCAAAGCTGAATCCTTGCAAGAAGCTAGCATTGGACCTGCTGGACGCAATGCCAACCGTCTATTCGCTGGAACGAATGAGTTCGGTAGCTAGGAGACTCAAGGATCAATTCAACGAGAATAGCAAGATCGCTGCCAAGTACGATCTTGTCCCAGAGGCCTGTCACAATGAGGTTGAGGGATGGTCCCGAGATTGGCTGATGAAGATGTCTCCTTTGAGGTTCGTGGGCATCTTCATCAGAGACAGCAAGGAGTCTCTTGATGAATCCTCCAGAATGGACTTTCTGAAAGAACGGCTTGAACTGGCTGGACTCAAGACACATGCGATCAGGGCTGAGGCGAACACTGACCTGGGGAGGCTTCTTCTCCCACTCAATTTCGGCGACTTTGTCTCAGTCTACCTAGCTCTGGCAAGAGGCGTTGACCCAACCCCCCTTGAAGCCATTGAAGAGATAAAGGTAAAAGTAGAGACTAGGACGCGTGAGAAAGAGAGATTAAGGAGACTTCTCTCAGACTAACCTTTGCTAACACCTATAGGCGTAAGCCTAGCTACTTTTGTGGCTATGCCAAGTCTGTGGCTTACATCTGCCACACGGTCAACATCTTTGTATGCTCCTGGCGCCTCCTCGCTTACCACTGCCATGCTCGCGGCCTTCACGAGAATGCCCTGTTTCTCCAAGCTTCTTTTGACTTCTTCGCCCCAGTAACGCCTCTTAGCAGCAGCTCTGCTCATGGTGCGGCCTGCACCATGCGCCGTTGAGCCGAAGCTCAGCTCCATGGATCTCGGCGTCCCCACCAGAACCCACGAGGCGGTTCCCATGCTTCCTGGTATTAGTACCGGCTGGCCAACTTCGCGGTAGGCAGCTGGCACTGCCTGGTGTCCGGGTGGGAAGGCTCTGGTTGCGCCTTTACGATGAACGAATACCTTGGCTCTATTACCGTTAATTTGGTGCTCCTCTATCTTCGCTATGTTGTGTGCGACATCATAGATCAGATGAAGACCTATATCATCAGCAGGCCTGTTGAGGATCTTCTCAAACGCCTCTCTGGTCCAGTGAGTTATCATCTGCCTGTTCGCCCATGCGAAGTTGCATGCCGAGGCCATCGCGGGAATGTAATCTTCAGCCTCGCGGCTCTTGCCTGGGGCGCACGCAAGTTCACGATCCGGAAGCTCGATCCTGTATTTGCTCACAGCCCGATCCATCACTTTAAGGTAGTCGCTGCAGACCTGATGGCCCAGACCTCTGCTCCCTGTATGGATGAAGACAAGTATCTGGCCTGTCTTCTCTATTCCGAAGGCCTTAGCGGTCTTCTCGTCAAAGATCGTGTCGACCTTCTCGATCTCTAGGAAGTGGTTTCCGCTACCGAGGCTGCCAAGTTGCGGAGACCCCCGAGACTTTGCTGTGGTCGAGACTTTGCTCGGGTCTGCTGCCTCCATACAGCCTTCCTCCTCGCTTCTGGTAGCATCCTCAGGCCACCCATAGCCCTTATCGATCGCCCACTGGACACCATCTGACAGAACCTTCTCAAGTTCGATCTGGCTGATCTTTATCTGGCCTCTGCTGCCCAGACCTGAAGGGATGTAGTTGAACAGTGTATCCAGAAGTCCAGGTAGTATAGGCCTTACCTCTGACTCTGTGAGGTTAGTCCTGAGGAGTCGGGTCCCGCAGTTCGAGACCACGAATCCATTTGCTATGAAATTATGGTGAGAATCTGTAACTGTGAAGTCGTAAACGTAGTCCTTGAAAGGCACCTCCTCTCTTTGGACTATCCTATCCCAGACTGCTCCCGAGTGGCCTAAACCCTTCGTAGCTGCTCTTAGGTGGGTCCTGAAGTCAGGGAAGTTGTGAGGTATCCTTGGCGGATTATCTCGCGGTTCGTATAGCGATCTTTTTATGAAGCGGGGATTTGCGTCCTCTGAGGCCAGCCTCCCACAGATCTCTGCAACAGACACGCAACTATTATGAAGCCCGACCGCGATTTCGGCTGTGACTTCCCTCTTCTCGACGGCCGACAGCTTCCTCTTCAGGTAGCTGACGGCCACGTTTGCCAAGAAGGACTTCTCGTGGTTGTACTCGAACCCAATCGTACCCCAAAGCCTGATCAAATTATCAGGGGTTCCGGCGACCTGGAGTCGGATCCTAGCCGATGGTGAACCGTCCTTTCCAAATGAGGCTTCCTCCTCCACCGAAATAGGGTAAGTCTGGACACCGAATTCACGAAGTAGCCTTTTGAGCTGGCCCATCAACGAGAGCCCGCTCTTCGCATACTCAGCCTTCTTATTCTGAGATACGACAGGAGCGTAGAATGTTCTCTCATGTTGCGTCATCGTCTTTGGAGCCGATAGTTCAGCGCCGAAGAACGCGGCTAGGAATAGTCGTTTCTGCCAGAGCGGCAAGCGGAATATCCAAGAGGGCAAAGTAAAGGCTTGCCTCGCTTTTGGCCCCGATGGGACGCCCAACGCCATCAGCAGCGCAGGAAAACTCCTCCCCACGACTTTGAAGCTGTGCTCGGTCGTCTCTATTTTTTTCAGACCATATTTTGTGACTATCTTGCCAATTCTGCACCTCGAATAGATTCTCGAAGGCTTGTAGCCTAGTTTCAGTATGTCGTCGCGGACACTTTCGAGATCTTCCTTTTTGCCGAAGAAACCAACGGCGTGTGTTGACCTAGTGAAGATAATGACGCCATCGCCAAGCACGAAGCCAGCTATCTTCAAAAGGTACGGAAGCTTTTCCGAGCTGGACCTTAGAGGAATCAGTCCTCGCTTCCTCAACTCGTCGATAACGAATCTCTTGGCGCAGGGAATGGGGAGATTTTCAATGTTACGCTCTGATACAACAACTAGGTTTTCAGGCTCTTCGTAAGGAACGCCGTGGAAGGGGCATATAGCAATCCAACCTTCCCGGAGTCTGTGCAGCGGAACCATCCCCATCGGGGTAAGGAATGGGTGATCCTCCGTCGCAACAATGGTGTGTCCGAGTTCGGTTCTTACACGAAGAACCCGCCTATCGGTGGGGAGTTTGAGGAACCTCGCTATCTCTGTTGAGCGCCTCGTCATGCTCGAACCCAAGCATTTGATCCGTTGTCTCGTCCAGATCCCCTCAAATTGGCGAATTGGCAGAGTGAACCCTAATTCATGAAGAATGAGACTTTCACCAGAGATACAGTTGATATCGTAGCCGACTCCTCCTGGGCTTACGACGCCTTCGTCATAATCTGTCGCCGCTACCCCACCGATGGGGAAGCCGTATCCTTCGTGACCGTCTGGGAGAGTTATCGACCACTTGTAGATTCCTGGCAGGTGGGCAACATTCGCGCATTGATTCAGAGTCCTGTCGAGCTTCATCTTCTCCAGAAGCGTCTCGTCAGCGTAGACTCTCGCCGGAACTCTCATTCCATGCTGGAAAGACTGAGGTATCTCCCAAATGTTCTCGCTGATCTTCTTGAGTGCCACTGGTTTGGTCGGTGGTCTCAGCCCCTCTCCAGACAATAAGCATGTCCCCCTTTGTTGTCGGGTTTCGAGTATTGATGTGGAAACTTGAATTTAAGTTGTTCGAACAAGGCAACGAATCTGCGGTTGAAAGACATCATCTTAGCAGAATTGCTGATGACTTCTTGAGAAAGCCCTGTTAGGAATCTTTCTTGTGTCGCTGGCCGCCTGCCTTCTCAGAGATCAAGAAGGAACCGCAGGCGACACTCAGTTTCTGAATACTCTATCTCCATCAGATGGTAAGTCACTGCTTTCACCTCTGTCTTGGATGGGTGTTTCTTCTGATCGAAATCCTCGCCGAAAGCCTTTGCCTTGAGTGTGAAATGACCCTTTTCGCCGTTGATCTTCTCGACCATGAATTTTGAGAAGAGTCTGTTCTCAACCCCATATTTTACCAGGAGGCTCTCAAGCCAAGCATAGAGTAGTGAGCTAAGGTCATGACCCTCAACCATGATGGACTCCTCAAACTTTGGCTCGACCTTTGAGGTATCAGTCATCACCTCGAACATGGCAAGCGCTGCATTCGCGTATGCCTCCTCAAGACTCGAACCAAATGCCTCTATGTACGCGTCTCCCATGTGTTCAAGAAACTTGAATCCTGTTTGAGAACTCGACCCATCCAGCAATTTCGTTCAAGATGGTTAACTTCAAAGTGACCTCAAAAATCTATCGCAGAGAACGCTCGGATTCAATATGTATATATGGAGTGGCCCGGAGAATACTGCTACTCAGATTCAGGATTTGTCGAGGTCACCGACTTTGGGAAAGAGTGAAGTAATCGACGTTCTGAAGAAGGTCTATGATCCAGAGTACCCCATGTCTGTGATAGACCTCAAGATTGTGAACGAAGAGGACATCAGTTTTGATGGTGACAAGATAAAGATCCTCTTCACGCCTACATCGCCTTTCTGTCCGATGGGAGGAATCATCGGCGCAATGATCAAGTATGCGTTGGAGAAGAGCACAGGCAAGGCGGTCGAGGTCTTACTCAAGCCTGGAACCCACGCACAGGAGAAGATGCTCAACGAAATCTTCGGCAGCAAGAAGCAGTATGATGATGCTTTAGAGAGGCTGAGGAAGGCGGGCATACTCGACAAATGCGTTGCGCTCTAGCTCCAGCTGCAATCCATGCGTTGTCAACGATCTTACTGCGTGATTGGTTGGCCAAACAATCTTATAGCTGAGCAGCTGCAATCCAGAGTTAGCCGGGATGGCCGAGCGGATCAACCTCAGATGTATGAGGGTCAAGAGGCGCAGAAGATCTTCTCGCGTAAGCCTTGAGTGATCCCAAAGTGAGCCTGTGGCCCTTACGGGCCGCGAGGGTTCGAATCCCTCTCCCGGCGCTATACTTACAGTTTGGCTCCCGTTAGATGATAGGAAGACGCTGCATGTCTCGCCGCTTTACTCCGACACTAATAATGCCAGGTTGCATTAGAGTTTTTCTCTCATGCATTTGACTGTCAGCTGTTCAGATTCCTCGCTCGAAAAGGTGGGGCTGAAGTTCCTAGAGACTTCTGCATCTCGCTGCTCCTTTGCTGACGGCTTCGATAGCGTTCTTCATTGAAGGATAACCTGTGAGGGTTACCTTCACCGTCTTCGGGGCGGTCTGCTTCATCATTGTTAACAGGTTTGTTCCTTCCATGTCTGGGAGGCAAATATCAACCAAGGCTGGATTGTAGAAGTTCATGTTTGATTTTTCTATTGCTTCTTTGCCGGTTTCAGCTGCGTCAACAGAGTAGCCGTCCCCCTCAAAAATCTCTTTGAGGGGTTTGTGGATCTGGTTCGTCCTCAATGATCAAGATGCGCTACTTCTCCACCTTTCAAGTCACACCCGTCTTTCTCTATTGGCGTGGCAGGTTGACTGTGAAGGTTGAGCCTCAGCCAAGGGTATTTTAGAGCATGTCTTAGGAACTTACTTTGGAAGTAGTGGGAGCAGCATTGGTCTGATTGCCCGATAGACCGCCAGAGAGATAGCGGAGTCGATCAGATGATGCACAATGGTTCCAAGAAAGACCCAGAGGC
>CAZRDQ010000013.1:12926-40148 GCA_964598945.1 uncultured Candidatus Bathyarchaeia archaeon | reverse complement strand
TTATGATGAAGACGGAGGCCTCACCCGGATGAGAAAGACAAATTCGCATCTACTGGTGAAGGTTCGGTATTAGCTGAATGACTGTGAGGTATTACTTTGGCGACGATGGTTTCTTGCGCAAGTATTCAGGTGGTGGGAGCTCGCTCTGAGCTAAGAAATCGAGCAGTAACATCTGTACGCGGACGTTGAGCCTCTATGGCTACGCTACTCCCACTCGATGGTTGCAGGCGGCTTATGGGTTATGTCGTAGACGGTGCGCACTACTTGTGGAATCTCGTTCGTGAGTCGCGAGGATATCTGTTCCAGAAGCTGGTGTGGAAGTCTTGCAAAACTGGCGGTCATCCCATCTATGCTCTCAACCGCTCGGACTGCTATGGTGCGTCCGTATGCTCTAGCGTCACCCTTGACACCAGTGCTATTCGTGTCCGTCAGGACCGCGAAGTATTGCCAAAGTTTGTCTGCAAGGCCAGCTTTCTGTATCTCCTCCGTCACAATGCGATCGGCCTTCTTCAGTATCTCCAGTTTCTCCGGTGTGACCTCGCCGATTATCCTGACTGCCAGTCCAGGTCCAGGGAAAGGTTGCCTGGCCCAGATCTCTTTCGGCAGGCGAAGTTGCTGGGCGATCAGTCTGACCTCGTCTTTGTAGAGATCTCTTATCGGCTCAACTATCGCCTTGAAGTTTATGACATCGGGCAGGCCCCCGACATTGTGATGCGTCTTGATCTTGTCTGAGTGCTTCCTGAATCCAGACTCTATCCTGTCGGGGTATATCGTTCCTTGGATCAGGTAGTCAGCCTTAAGCTCCCCAGCCACTCTCTCGAATGAACGTATGAATTCTTCACCGATTATCTTCCTTTTCTCTTCTGGGTCCGTGATCTTCTTCAGTTTCTTGAGAAAGCGCTCCTTCTCATCCAGAACGATCAGGTTCATCTCGAACTTGCTGAAGATCGACTTGACCGCCTCTGGCTCACTTTCTCTCATGAAACCGTGGTCGACCAGGATAGCGTTCAGGTTCTTGCCGACAGCTTTCGAGGCTATGGCTGCGGCTACGCTCGAGTCTACTCCTCCGCTTAGTGCCACTATCGCCTTGGCCTGACCTACTGTATCCTTGACTTCTTTGATCATCTTCTGAACGTAGTCTTCGACAATCCAGTTAGGTGCACACTTGCAGACACCGAATATGAAGTTCTTGAGAATTAGCGTGCCTTTGTCTGTATGAACGACCTCCGGATGCCACTGTACACCATATGTTGGACGCAGCCTGTGCCGGAAGGCCGCCACGGGACAGCTCTCCGAATGTGCAAGAATCTCATATTCTTCTGGAAGGTTAGAGACGGTGTCGCCGTGACTCATCCATACCTTCTCTGCATGGTTCAGACCCTTGAGAACACCTACTGGGCTGTCCACAGTCACGTACGCGATCCCGTACTCCTTCTTCTCCCCGCGTTTGACTTGGCCTAGGGATTTCTGTGCTATCAGTTGGTGACCGTAGCATATTCCAAGGATTGGCAGGTTTACTTTCAGTATTCTGGTGTCGCAGCTGGGAGCATCTGGTCTGTAGACGCTTGAGGGCCCCCCTGAGAGAATCAGCCCCCTGACGTTCATCTGGGGCTTCTTTGACTCGATTTCTTCAACTGTGAGGTCGCATGGGACAACCTCTGAGTAGACCTTCTGCTCCCTGATTCTTCTGGCTATAAGGTGTGCATACTGGCCGCCGAAGTCTAGGACGAGTATTGTGTCTGGCCGCTGTTGTCCGTCGTTCATAGACCTAAACCGTTACCTACAGGTTTGATGAGCCTGCAATATGCCTCTGAAGGCCTTGGGACTGTTGTTTCGATCAGATGGATAGGCTTTTTGCAGTGGTCATGATATGTGCATTCGACTTGAGACGATGTGGACAACATATCATAGTTCACGTAATTGGGATAGACATTTATTCGTTTGCTGTCTCATTTGTGGACAGATATCAATTGGCTGAAGAACTGGATGAACTGGACCAGAAGTTGCTGCTTGAGCTTCAGAGGAACGCTCGGAGATCTTTTAGAGAACTCGCTGGCAGGGTAGGAACGTCTGTGGCCACCGCCATAAACAGGGTGAAGGCCCTTGAGGAGAAAGGGATCATCCTCGGCTACGTAGCGATCATTGACCCAAAGAAACTGGGCTACGAGACCGCTGTGGTCGAACTCGTCGTCTCCAAGGGGAGACTTCTCGATGTTGAGAGAGAGGTGGCAAAGAATCCGATGGTCCATCAAGTCTACGATGTCACTGGGGAGACAGATGCTATGGTCGTCTGCAAATTCAAGACCAGAAGCGAACTGAGCAAGTTTGTGAAGTCCCTCCTGGCCATGCCTAACGTTGAGAGGACAGTTACCCATGTAGTGTTGACGACGGTCAAGGAGGACTCAAGATTTCTGAGGGCCGGCTCGGCCTCAGCGGCCCTTTAGGACCCCGGCCTCCTTCAGGATCTGTTTGAACTCAGCATCACTAAGCGAGGCCTTCCTTCCGGCCTCATAGATCTTTTTGACTCTTGCCACGATATCCTCAAGGATCTGCCCGTCCTTCTCCACTGGGCTGCCAAGGATCTCCTCCATCATGTTCTTTATCGCGGCCTTTCCTGACTGCTTGCCTACTGTTAGCCGTCTCCAGTTGCCGACGAGCTCTGGCGGATAGAGTTCATATGTAAGTGGGTTACTCAACACGCCGTGCGCGTGGATTCCTGACTCATGGGCGAAGGCATAATCCCCAACTATTGCCTTGTTCGGAGGTATTGTTAACCCTGTAGCTTTGCCGATGAAATCGGCGACATACTTGAACTTGTTCAGGTTCTTCTCGTATTTCCTGATTCCATGGTGCAGATAGAGATTCATCACAACCTTCTCTGTCTCAGCGTTCCCCGCCCTTTCACCGATGCCTAGGAAGGTTGTGCTGCTGTAGATCTTGTCGTATAGGCCTGAGGCAGCTCTGATCGCGGCCAATGTGTTCTCGACAGCGTTGCCGAGATCATCATGCGCGTGGATCTCGACGCAGCCTATCTTGGTCTCGTTGCGTATCGCCCTTATCTTTGCTGGGATGCCGTTTGGAAGGGGTGCAGCCGCGTCTGATAGGGCTACGCCGACCGTGTCGCAGATTCTGTATACCTCAGCCCCAGCGTCGGCGACCGTATTGATCAGCTGCTTTTCAAACGCCCAATCAGCTCTAGTGCTGTCCTCTCCGTGCACAAAGACTCTCAGCCCATGATCCTTTGCAGCGTACTCGACGACATCGGTGACTCTTGCTAGGATATCTTGGAAGGAGAGTTCGGGCCATTTTGACATTATGTGTATGTAGGATACTGGATGGGATATTCCGATCTCTTTGAAGTCGCAGTTGAGGGCGTTGTCTATGTCCTCTTTCACGGCTCTGCACCAACCCGCGACTCGGGCCTTCAGGCTTTTTTGATGTATTAGCTTTGCAGCCTTTTTGTCCGGTTCTTGGAAATGGTGGATCTCGATACGCTCCACACCGAGCTCGTCCAGAAGTTGTGCTATCTCTGCCGTGTGTTCTGGAGATGCGGCGATCCCTGGCATCTGAACGCCATCTCTGAGTGTGCAGTCGTCAATCATGGGTTCTACTTTCAGTGGAAGCTGATGGAAATACCTCCTCCAATCACCAATCTCGTCGGGTGAGACAGTCATGATCGATTTCACGCATCTTTAGGAAGATTTGTTCAATCAGACTCACTAGTTTCGTATTTAATAATATGGTGAATCGACAGGGCGTCTTGAAGCCGTTCTGCCATTGTTCTCATGCACAGAAGACTCGCGTCAATTTTGACCTAGACAGACATATAAAGATATCCCGAATTCAGCAAAACTCGATCACAAATTCTGCATTCTTCTCAATTTCTGTTTAGAAGTAAGCAACAATAGAATACACAGTGGTCGGCCATTCTTGAGGTTTACGTGGAGAAGTTTGTAAGCCCTGACTTCTCAGCCAACCCCAGAGCGCGCCTTCTCTCTTCTTGAGTTAATCTTCTAGTCAGTTCAGGAATCTCTGTTGCTCTCCATTCTGGTCTGTACTGGAACATTATGTTGACTCTGGTATTCTTTCCGAGGTTTGTGCTGATCCACTCCAGAATCGGTTTCGTGCAGCATTCCAGATGACTGGGAAGGACAAGGACTCTTATTATTGTCTCACCGGACTTGGCTGCGAGAAGATGGTTTCTCGTGCAGGCTTGCCAGTAGTTTGGTGCACTCGATATTCTTTCAGCGCACTCACCTGGGCCATACTTGAAATCCAGAAGATACAGGTCAACGAAGCCTGACAGCAACTCTGCTGTCAACTGGCTATAGTACGAGTTACTGTTCCACACTACAGGAACGTTGACCTCAACGAGCTTGAAGATCCAAAGCCAATCTCTCAGCCATGGTGTGGGATCTCCGCCAACGAGGTTTATGTTCCTACAGCCATCAGATCTGAGCTTCTCAACGGTCTTTGCCATGTCACGATAAGAGTATCTCTTTCCTCGCTCATACATCTGTGAGATAGACCAGTTCTGGCAGTGCAGGCATCTAATTGTGCAACCTATTGTGAAGATTGTTCCTGACGGAACCAACTCCGGCTCCTCACCCATGTGCTCAAAGAAGGTTGAGACATCCATATCCGGGCCGCACCTGCAGAACCCGACTTTACCTTTGGTCCTATCGACACCCTCCATTCTCTCACAAAGCCGACAATTAGACAGAAGCCTCTCTGACAGTGCCCGTTTAAGATCGAAGTAGGACTTCAAAGGAATCGTGAGACTATCCAGAGTCAACTCCTCTTGATCTAGTCTCTTTTCAAGAGAATGATACTCATCCGTTAGCCTGCGATGCAGCGGCCACAGCTCCTTCTCTGGTGCCGCTGGATCAAAGTCGGCCTGCAGCTTCTTGCTTATCAGAAATTTTGCCTTCTTCACATCTTCCATGACATCAAGGTATCTTCCGAGGCTCTTCGCTAGGGCCGGTTCAGAGAGTACGCGAACAGAATCAGGACGAATAATAGACCACATCACTTGCAATCGGCTCATACTGACGAACGGCAGGAAGCGTTAGAGGTTTATAGTACGGTGCCACATAAATCCTTGTTGCTGTGTGGACGATCAATGCCAGACTATGCAAGAATTGAAAGTAGAATACTGGCGGGTACAGTCGACTTTGTCATCACCCTTGCCATAGCCCTCGTGATCTTCTTGCTTGTCTTTCCCTTGTCATTTGGACCTATGTCGACGCCGTGGTCGCTGCTGGGCGAGCCTCTCAGCCTTGTTCTGTTCGGGTTGTTATCTGCCGTATGGGTTGCTTACTATACGTATTTTGAGGCTTCAAGTGGACAGACTCCTGGAAAGAAGGCTGCGGGAATCAAAGTAGTGAGTGAAGGCGGATCAAGATGCAGCCTAGGCCAGACCCTTGTCAGGAATGTGGCGCGTATCATAGATTTTCTACCAGCCTTCTACATCTTAGGGTTCATATCGATAATTGTCACGAAGGACAGAAAACGTCCTGGCGACATCCTCGCGAGGACCATAGTTGTGAAGGCATAGAGCATAGTAGTCTCCTTTAGGAACTTGCCTACCACAGACTAGGTGAACCCGATTGGTCATCATTGCTTCCAGCCAAGAGTGCGAGAGCCTAAGGATCAAGGTCGCAGATGAGCTTAGGGCAAGAGAGATAGCGATTGAGGCGAAGATCTTTCCAGATGGAGAATCATACCTCAGATTCGCTGAAGAGTTCTCAGGTCAAGATCTGGTAGTGATAAAGTCATGCTTTCCTCAGCAGGACAAGCGTCTGGTCGAGCTACTCTTCCTCCTCGATACTGCAAGAGACCTTGGAGCTAAGAGAACCCTCGCGGTGGTTCCATACCTGGCCTATGCAAGACAAGACAAGCGATTCCGGTCTGGGGAGGTTGTGAGTAACTCATCGGTTGGAAGACTACTTGGAGCCGTGGATGTAGACCTTCTTTTGACTATCGATGTTCACCAGAAGGAGTCTCTGAAGAACTACCAGACAAGAGCAGTGAATGTGTCTGCAATGCCGCTATTGGCGAAGTACCTGAGGAGGATGAGGCTCTCCCAACCCTACATCCTGGCACCGGACAAAGGGGCCGCAGCACATGCCCAACTCGTAGCCTCAATCCTCAGAACAGACTACACATACTTCGAGAAGAAGAGAGATAGGGTAACAGGACAGATAGTGACTAGCGCGAAAGATCTTAAGCTGGATGGGCGGGACGCGGTGATTCTTGATGACATTATCTCGACCGGAAACACCATCGCGAATGTTGCAAAGATTGTACGGAAATGTGGCGCAGAGAAGATCGTCGCGGCTTGTACACACGCACTGCTTGTTGGGGACGCTCCAGAGACAATGAAGCGAGGAGGAGTGACCGAGGTTGTAGGAACAGACACCGTAAGCAGCTCAGTGAGCAGGGTCTCTGTGGCGCCAGCGATCGCGGACTCACTGAGGCAGCACTTGTGAGTTCAAGCCTCTTCTTTCTGCTCTCCGGCGAGCACGATACACTCCCTGCTGCAGAGGTGCTGGCAATACTCGAGTCAGAGCGTTTCGACTATCACGACATTAAGCTGGCTCCGAAGCTGCTCACCCTCAAGGCTGACAGGGAATGTGTGGATGCCGTGGTTGCAAGAGCTGGGATGTGTGAGGCTGCTGGCCGCCTGATCATTCAGTGCAGAGACGACAGCAATGAGATCATGAGGGCCGCCTTAGAGGTATCCTTTTCTGACTTCCTTGAGGCCAGAGAGGTGTTCTCAGTGAGAGTCCGCAGAGTCTTTGGGTCGTCAAGACATTTGGACAAGATGCAGTTGCAGTCCAAGGTCGGTAGCCTGATCCTGAACTCAGTACCAGGATCCAAGGTGGAGCTTAGGAATCCAGAAAAGGAGTTCATTGGGATAGTTTGTGAAGGGCTATTTTCTCTGGGGCAGATTGCTGCCAGACATCAAGACCGCAATGTGAACCGGCGCAGACCAAAGGAGAGGCCTGCCTTCCATCCCTCAACCATGAAGCCGAGACTCGCCAGGTGCTTCGTCAATCTTGCCAGAGCCAGAATAGGTGAGGTTCTGTTAGATCCTTTCTGCGGCGTTGGAGGGATATTGATTGAGGCGGGGATTATGGGCTGCCGAGCCGTTGGCACAGATTGTGATCCAAGAATGGTCCACAAGGCGATGAAGAACATCAGGCATTTCGCTATTGAGCCTGGTGGTGTTGTAGTGGCTGACGCCAGGAAGAGCCCTTACCTCGGGGCCTCATCGATAGCCACGGACCCGCCTTATGGCCGTGGAGCCTCTACAATGGGTTCAGACCCCGGTCAGCTGCTCAAGGAGTTTCTAGCTGAGTCGTATTCCATGCTGCCGCAAGGTGGATTCCTGTGTCTGGCCAGTCCGTGGGATATCGGTGCCCGGAGGCTTGGTCTAGAAGCCGGTTTCAGCGTTGTTGAGAGCCATCTGACGAGGGTTCATAGAAGTCTTGTGCGTGAGATAGTGGTCTTCAGCCGAGGCAGAGTGGAACGCAAGGAGAGAGTGTCTTGGAACTCATATTCCTAGGTACTGGCGGCGCTATGCCCACCAAGGACAGGGGCCTTCCAAGCGTCGTACTGCGCAGGGAGTCTGAGCTGCTCATGTTTGATTGCGGTGAATGTTCACAGAGACAGATGGCAGCTGCCAAGCTTGGCTTCAATCGTAAGATGAGGGTCTTCATCAGCCACATGCATGGAGATCATGTTCTTGGTCTGCCCGGCCTTTTCCAGTCGATGTCTTTTCTCGGCAGGGAGAGGAAGCTCGAGGTTTATGGCCCTGAAGGCATTGCCGAATTCATCGAAGCAGTAAACAGGACTGTACCGTTCAACATGAGATTTCCCTTGGAGGTGCACCAAGTGGAACCAGGAATCATACTTGAAGAGAAGGAATACAACGTTGAGGCTGCCAGCCTCGAGCATGGAACACCTTGTCTTGGGTTTGCATTTGTCGAAAAGAACAAACCTGGCAGATTCGATCCAACCAAAGCCAAAGCCCTCAAGATCCCCGAAGGTCCCTTATGGAAGAGGTTACAGCTTGGCGAAGCGATCGCTGTTGGAAGAACCCAGATCACACCTGATGAGGTTCTCGGGCCTACGAGAAAGGGATCAAAGATCGTATACATCACTGACACCAGACCATGCAAGGCAGCGATCAAGCTTGCTAAGAACGCGAGCATCCTGATGTATGACTGCACATTCGATAGCTCAAAAGAGGAGAAGGCGAACGAGTACGGTCACTCAACCGCCGATGAGGCGGCCACCGTCGCCAACAAGGCGGGCGTGAAGACCCTTGTGCTTCTTCACGTAAGCGCTATTTATGAGGACGCTACCCCACTCCTCGATGAGGCGAAGAGGCTCTTCCCGAACACAGTCTTGGCATCTGACATGATGAGGCTGCTAGTCAATCCTTAGCATTGACTTTGCTTTCCTGTAGCTCTCAAAAGTCCCCTCGATGCTTTCGATGACTATGAGGCCTCGAAAACCCTTCTTGGCGAGGAAATCCTTCAAGACCGACCAGTGAACGACCCCCTGGCCTATCGTGTTATGCTCGTCACGTTCTCCATAGTTGTCATGGAGATGTATGTGGGAGATCCTGTCACCAAACTGCTTGAGAAACTCACCAACTTGATTGTAAGTATTGGCATGCCCGATATCGAACGCCAATTCTGATCCACTCATAGATCTTTCGGCAACGAACAATTCAAAATCTCTACAAGACCCCAGGATGAAGGAGTGGCGTGGCATGTTCTCGACAGCAATTTTCAGCCCAAGGCTCTGGGTCCTTTCTCTGAGGATCTCTACGGCCTCAAAATTCAGACGCCACTGGCGATTTGGGTAAGCCCAACCTAGGCCAGTGTACAGTCCGGGATGCACAACCCATACTTCCGCATCAACTTTCGCCGCAAGATTGATGGATCTTAGAAGCGTAGTAAGAGTTGACTCTCTGCGCTTCATGTTGAGCGTGGCTATGTTCAGATCCTCGAATGGTGCATGGACAGTATATGTCAGGTCGAGTTTCCGCTTGAGCCTCTGCAGACTCTTTGCTCGTTTCTCATTGAGTCTTAGCGTATCCTCATCGACTATCTCCCAATTCCTAATTCTGGAAGAGTCTATTGTTTGGAGCAGCGTCTTGAACGGTTGGCCTACAAGATATAGCGAGGAAAGGCTCAGTCTCAAGGTAAGCCACTGAGGGGAGTGTCTAGCTGCGCCGGGATCGGTGATCTGTCTGCACGAGCCACTTGATCACACTCTGCGGCTCTGCGCACTCCAATCTAACAGTTATCGGGCCGAGAGGTGACACGCCCGGCTCTAATGCGAAAGAGATGTGGCCTGCGTAAGCAGCTTGCTTGTTCAAGCTGATGATCAGGCTGCTATCTGATATCGATGAGAACATTATCGACCTTGCTGCGGCCCTGATCCTCTCTTTTTTCAGCAGTTCCCGAAACGCAGACAGTCCCTGAAGCCCCTGGGCTTGTCCGGTCAGTCTTGTCCGTTCTTCACCATCTTTGACCAGACTCAATTGAATGCTTGGAAAAATGTTTCTGATGGCTCGTTCTACTTTGCGTTCGTCCTCTGTAGGGTTGATCTGTGCCTCGACGTTCCATTGAATATCTTTCACGACAGGACTTCCTCGTAGAACCTGTTCAGTTTGAGTTTGAAAGCCTCGACTGTGGAATCGTTGACTATAAGCTTGTCTGCAACAGCGATGACAGAGCCTATGCCCACGGCCAGCTCACGCCGATCCCTCTGATTGAACTCCTCCGGGGTCTTTGGATCGTCGCTGCGTCTTCGTCGGAGAAGACGCTGGAACCGCTTGTCTGGCGAGGAGTGTATGGCAAGGAGTCTGACTTTGAAGTTTTTTTTGAGTAGTTCGAGTTCTTCGAGGCCCCTCAGCCCCTCCACTATGACGACATTTGATTGAGCGCTGTTGATCTTTGGAATGAGTCGCTTCGCCATTACGTCGGGCCCCTCTTCCTGACGCATCTTCAGCATTAGATTCCCCAGGTTCTCCGGTGTGGGGGAGAGCCTCCTTCTTGAGGCTTCTTCCCTTACAACATCACCGCACAGGAAGACAGGCATATCACGATCTCTTGCCAGCTCCGAGGCCATGGCTTTGCCAGCACCGGGCATAGCGGCTATGGCGATTATCGTCTTTGCATAACTCAAGAGCTAACCTCGCAGTCTCTCGGCTGAATTACGTGTCGATAGAACGCCCACCCTTAAATTGTTTGGGTGTAATCTAGATCAGTGATTAGGATTGGGCAAGATCAGATCCTTCATAGCGGTTGATGTAGACGATGAAAGACTGAAGCAGCAGTTTGCAGAGTTCCAGAAGAGACTCCTTGACGCAGGGGCGGACGTGAAGCTTGTGGCCCCTGAGAACATTCACCTGACGCTTCGCTTCTTAGGCGAGATCGAAGAGAATATTGTTCAGGAGGTTACCGATGCGATGAACCACGTAGGTCTTCAGCCATTCGATATTCAGTTCAAGGGTGTTGGCGCATTTCCAAGCCTCAGCCGGATCAATGTTGTATGGGCTGGAATCAGGAAAGGCGATAAGGAGTTGGTGGAGTTCACAAAAAGACTAGAACCAGAACTAAGGGCAATCGGCATTCCTCCAGACAAGAAAGGCTTCAGCCCCCACTTGACTGTTGCAAGAGTAAGGACCGGCAGGAATAAGGACCAAGTTGCAGAATTGATTAGGGAGCTGAGCGAGAAGGACTTCGGCTCTATGAGAGCCGAATCCATCAGGCTCAAGAAAAGTGTCCTAACACCTAGTGGTCCGATCTACTCCACCATCTTTGAGGTAAAGGCTTGAACCCTGACATATTCGAGATACGCGAGAAGGTACTGAAGAGGATCGTGCCGAGCAAGGCAGAGAGAGAAAGAATTTACGCTCTCTCTGAGGAACTGATCCAGAGGGTTTCCTCGGCAGCCCGTAAAGCTTCGCTTAATGCAGAGGTCAGCCTCGAAGGATCTGTTGCTAAAGACACGTGGCTCTCTGGAGAGGCTGACATAGACATCTTCCTCAAAGTGGATGCCAACCTAAGCAAGGCCGATCTCGAGACAACCTGCCTTGCTGTCGCGAAGAAAGCAATCAAGGGCTACAGACCGGTTGAACGCTTCGCAGACCATCCATATGTTGAGACCTTCATCGGGGACTCAAGAGTCAATATAGTCCCATGCTACAACGTGGAGATGGGAATGTGGAAGAGCGCCACGGACCGAACACCTTACCACACTGAATACGTGAAGAAGCATCTTGAAGCTTCTCTCAAAGATGAGGTCAGACTTCTCAAGCGGCTGATGAAGGCTAGCGGTACATACGGTGCTGAGATCCGTGTTGGGGGCTTCAGCGGAATGCTCTGTGAGACGCTCATTTCGTACTATCGGTCTGTGGAGAAGACCTTGCAGGCGGCCTCAAGATGGAGGGAGGGCACTGTCATAGATCTGGAGAATCACTTCGGTGGGGACTATGAGGAGATTTATGATCTCTTTGATCAACCTCTGATCGTTATAGACCCCGTCGATAAGGCTCGAAATGTGGCTGCAGCGGTCAGGCATGATAGGCTATGGGAGTTCGTGTCGGTCGCAAGAGCATTCCTGTCTAGACCCGGCCTCAGATTCTTCTACCCCCCGGAGAGGAGAGGGATCAGTAGAGGCGAGCTTGCGAGAGCACTCGTCAGGAGAGAGACTAGCATCGTCGGTCTACAGTTTGGAGGGATAGAGGCACCTGTAGATGTCGTATGGAGCCAGATCTTCAAGACAGAGAAGAGCATTGTCAATCTCCTGCGAGCCAAAGGATTCACGGTGATAAGATCATCTTCATTCAGCGATGAGGATGACCTTAACATAATCATGGTCGAGCTTGAGAGTCAAGCCCTGCCAAAGACGATGAAACACGCAGGGCCTCCTGTTGAGAGAGCTAACGAGTCCGACAGTTTCCTATCAACACACCTAGGAGCCCTGGACACAGTTGCAGGCCCCTGGATCGAAAAGGACAGATGGGTGGCTCAAAAAATACGGAAACACCTAGATGCCTATGGATTACTGAAAGAGTCTCTTCGTGGCGGGGGTCGAAATATCGGCGTGCCAGGCCTTGTTGCCGAAATCATCAAGCACGAGAGATTTAAGCTACTGACTGGCCGCCAGCTTGGCAGGTTATTGTCTTCTGAAGGATTCTCGAAGTTCTTGAGCTCCTATCTGAGCGGGAAGCCTGAGTGGCTCAGGTAGCGGTCAGTCAACGTGGGCCCAATTGTAAGGTTATGCATCTGGATCTTATAAGCAGCTCAGAGGCGCCAAGCCGGATCATATGCTATCCTAGACCCAGCGAAGAAGAGAGAATGGCAAGAATGGAGGAGATGCGCCGCCTCGGCGTCGAGAACCTTATTCTGAAGGGAGAGAAGACCATTGACGGATACAAGGTCCTTGGCAAGGGATGTGTGAGTGTAGCCGTTCTCGCAAAGACCAGCTCAGGGACAGTAGTTCTCAAGATAAGAAGGAGGGATGCGAACCGAGAGGACATGTTTCATGAGGCCGAAATGCTTAGCTTCGCTAATGGCTATGGAATCGGCCCCAGGCTCTTGGCCAGCTCAAGAAATCTGCTATTACTAGAGTACATAGATGGACCAATGCTCACGGATTGGCTGCGCAAAGCACGAGAAAGCGATCTGGAGAGGATCAAAAGTACGCTGAGAATTCTGCTCACACAATGCCACATTTTGGACCGAGAACGCCTCGATCACGGAGAGCTCAGTAATGCGTCAAAGCACGCGATCATAAGAGAATCGGACTGGCGGCCTTTCATAATTGATTTCGAGTCTGCCAGTAAGAAAAGGCGCGTCAAGAATCTGACTTCCATATGCCAGTTTCTGTTCATGACCACCACAACTCTGGACATCTTCAGAATCTGGAAGACAGAGATCTCTACAGAGGACCTGAAGAGAAGACTGAGAGATTACAAGGCGCAGCCATCTGAAGAGAGGTTCCGACAGGCACTTGCAGTCTGTAGTCTCGAGTGAGGGAAGAGGACTGAGGCATTTCAAAAGAATAATATTATTGGGATTCTGACCTACACCGTACTGAATAAATATTGGGAGTGTATGAAACGCAGGACAAAGACGGTTTCAGCGGGAGAGGTCAATAGTCATCTTGCGATCGAAAGGTAAGGTCCAGAGATGGTGTCTGATTTGAGCATACGCGTCTCTGTAGCAATTCCAAACGAACTTCTCAGAAGCATAGAAGAACTAGCACGCATAAAGAAGGTCAACCGATCGATGCTCTTATCCGAGTCAGTCAAGCTGGGAGCCAGAGAACTGAGAATACGCTTTGCCATAGAGCAGTATCAGAGAGGGTTCATGTCGGTAGGTCGAGCGTCCGAGATAGCTGAGGTCGGTTTGGCGGAGTTCTTGGAGGAGATGCGGAAGAGAGGCGTTACTTCGCGCCACAGCTTAGACTCCCTGATAAAGGGGTAAAGTGAAGAATGACCGCTGCACCCGACCCAAGTGTCATGATCCTGCTCGTTAAGCACGAGTCTCTTGGGCTTCTAAAGGATGCTTACGTCAGCGTGGTTATGCCGACATCGATCATCGAGGTTATCCCGAGCAACAGTCTCGATGAAGCGATAACCGGGGGCTGGCTGGAGCTGCAAGATCCTGATACAGACTACGTTATGAGGGTTGACGGGATCCAGGCAAGGAGTGGAATCAAACTATCTGTTCATGAAGAAGCATGCATCGCCCTGGCTCTTCAACGTGGAGCTCACCCGGTTATAACAGTCGATAGGGAGGTTCAGGAAGCGGCTAGACTCCTCGGAGTGAGTGCTGAGGGAATCCCTTCACTGATAATAGCCGCATCCAGATCAGGGGCCATCTCCAAGGAAGACGGTATGAGACTCCTCCATAAGATCTACGAGGGACTGCTTCCAGGTCTTGGCATAGAGATGATTCTGCAGAATTCCCCAGAATGGCGCAGTTCGAGTTGAACCTCGCTTCTCTGATAGAGCAGAAATTGTACCCGAGAGAGGCGATGTCTCATTCTTGCTTGCTGTGCTTGCCTGAGAGGTTCGTGATCATCTCATCATCTAGGTCAAGCCACTGCACTATCTGCTCAGCGTCTTTCGGATCGTTCTTGAGTATCTGCTTGATGTATGGGATGAAATGCTGAACCGCACCTGCAGAGGAGATGTGGCACTTTGCAGCTATCTTCCTGCCGATCGCGCCTTTCATGGCGTTCTGCCTTCTGACCTTTGCTTTCAGTTTGATTCTCTCTGGGAAGGTCATCTTGACCCAGGCAGGCTTGGTTCTTTCCCGTGCCATTGCGACCCCGGCGGTCATAAGATCAAGGGCGTAGCTCAGCAATCCCCAGTCCTGGGTCTTGCGGATTCTTGTCAGGTAAAGGTCGGCCTTAGCAAGGGCCTCAAGGGCCTTCCCTCTATCTCTTGGATCACTGAGTTGCGTGGGCGCGTTCTCGTATATCCACTCGAAGAGCATCTCAGGATCCACATCCGCAAGATCAACTGCTTTCCTGGCCCAGACGCATGTCTTGGCGTTGAAGATGGAGCCTAGGATCTGGAAGATGTTCTCCTTTCGGTCCCTCCAGCCTAACCATGTCACATCATCGTAAGAAAGCCGCTTCCTTCCAGCTGAGAGCATCTGGAGGTCATTGATGATCGAGCGCATATCGCCCTGATTCCGTTCGACTATGAATCTGAGGACTCTCTCATCGACCTCCAAGCTCTCGGCGACACAGATCTTCTTCAAGTATGGTACGGAGTCTCTGAGTCCGAGTCGTTTGAAATGGATCATCAGACAGAGGTTGCGCAGCGGTGCAAGCCTCGGATCCCACGGGTCATTTGCAGTGAGGATTATCGGCCATCTTGTCCGTTCTATCGCTTGGGATATCGCCTCGACCGCTCCTCGGTCGGAGCTCGGGTCTATTCCGTCAACTTCATCAAGAAGGATAAGCCTCTTCCCGCCTGTCAGACTTCTCTGTTCTGCGGCGGTCCCGACGATCTTCTCTATCAGTGCTGTTGTTCGTTTGTCGCTTGCATTCATTTCTACCGTGTCGAAGTTCAGGTCTCTTGAGGCAGCCTCTGCTGTGACTGTCTTTCCTGTTCCTGCAGGCCCATGCAGAAGAACTGCTTTTTTCTTCGGCGGCTTCCTGCCCCACGAAGTAAGCCATTCCTTGACGGCTAGTATTGCCTCTTTGTTTCCAGCCATCTCACTTAGATGCCGCGGCCGGTACTTATGGGTCCAGGAGATATGCAAGATCTTCCACTATTTCTCTTCAGACTCAGATGCGATCTGGGCCAGAAGAGCACTCAGCTGGACTTCCTCATCCGCCCCCTGCGCCAGCCTGAAGTCAACTTCGCCGAGCGCTTCTGCTATCTCGATCTTTCTTTTCTCAGGCAACTCCATCCGGAAGATCTCGCTGTGGAGCTGCTTCAGGATGTCTTGACCGGAGATCCCGTACTCGATGAGCATCTTCCTGAGCTTGTTACGTGCCTCGATGAACTTGTTCTCCAGAGACAGAGAGAGTATCTCGGCAACATCTTGTGGTTCTGCCCTGCCGACGACTTGGAAGACTGACTTCTCGTCAACCTTCTTGCCAGTTGATGCTGCTGCCTGGAAGGTGTTTATCGCACGCCTCATGTCTCCTTCAGAGATCGTGACCATGGCCTTCAAGCCCTCAACATCGAACTTGACACCTTCCTTCTTTCCAATCTCCTCCAAGTGTGATTGTATATCTTCGTCCTTGAGTCGAGTGAAGCGAAACAGTGCGCACCGTGACTGGATCGGTTCGATTATCTTACCTGAGTAGTTGCATGAAAGGATGAATCGACATGTCTCCGTGTATCTTTCCATAGTTCGCCGCAGCGCATGCTGAGCATCTGCAGTATTATGCGTTAGAAGCCCTATACCTAGTATGAAGTTCTTGTTTCTTCGCATCGTTATGTTCCATGCTCTCTTTACGCCTACATGTTCAATCTTCTCAACTACTCCACCATTGGTCAGAAGCTTCATTGATCGAAGTCGTTTTTCTCCTCTCTCCTTGAGGGTAGCCCACCAATAATTCATATATTCGCTCCATTCTTCTTTCCTCTCTTCTCCCCAGCTCTTTTCTGCTATTTTATGCAAAACTGCATTGTGGCATCTGGGGCAAACGAACATGAGGTTATTTCTCTGATTATTTCGCTTATCACCGTCTAAGTGGTGAACGTAGATTCCATTCTTGTCGCCCTTCTTTGTCATTCGTCCACAAATTTCACACCTTGTCTTATCTGACGAAGGAAGATGGCGCCGGTAGTTACTGTCCAAAAAGATACCCATTTCTCTGAACATAGAACTAGCCAATCTTCTCTTCCGCTCAGCGGTCTCTCTACCCATGACCTCGGCGTCAGGGACACCTCTGTGTTCTTTCCAGAATCTGCATCCCCCGTTCAGCATCTTCTGTCTGAGGACGGGGTCTCTCCACATCCAAAGCATCTGTCGTCGTCTTTGTTCTTTAACTTCAGGCCTTGTAGACGGATTTCTATCACCAATCACTGCTTGTTTTGCCACTCTTGAGTCATCGAACTTGGTTTTGCCTTTGTTCCAGGCGGGTTTTCCGCGCATTGGATTACCCGACGCCTGCATCTCTAATGCATGCCCAGCGTTCTGGCACCTTCTACTGCAGAATCTTTTGTTCGGCGTAGGCCGTCCGCAGACTTCGCACTCCTCCATCATTATGTGTCCATAATCTACTAGTACGTCTCCTGCTTTGAGTTCCGAAAGCTTGACCTCTTTGATGGATTCTCGATCCCAGATGAAGAACGGGTGTTTTCCGCTTGCCTCTACAGGTCTGCCGTCTTCTAGAGTAATTTTGTAGAAATCAGCGTATCTTGAATCGACGCACTTTCCTTCATCATCTTCGACCTCTCCCGTTTCCAAATTCACCGAGGGAATTGGAACGTATCGCCTTTTCTCGACCTTCCCGATCTCCTTGCACTTGTAACCACTCTTGTTGTCACCCTTGCCAACAATGATCTTGGTATCCTCTGTCAGACACATATTGTCGGCCTCGTCGAGAACCAAGATCTTGAAGGGGACTCGGCTGATGGTTGATATTCTAGCGAACTCCTTCACTGTAGTTCTTATCACATCTATTCCGCGCGCGTCGCTGGCATTCAGCTCCATGTAGGCATCCATATACCGCTCGCCGAAGAGTTCGCGGGCCAGACACAGCGCGGCCGTGGTTTTGCCGGTGCCTGGTGGCCCAGCGAAGAGGCAGTGAGGCATGGACTTTGTCTTCACGAACTTCTCCAGGCGCTCAACGATCTCTATCTGGTTCTTTATCTCATCAAGTACTTGTGGTCGATACTTCTCAACCCACATTGCAGCTTCCAAGTTACCCCATCTTCTCTATTCGCCAGTTGAAGAAGTAGAAAGCCTGCAGAGGCTAAAAGGATTGCCGCACGATCTGCCTGTTCTGAGAATAGGAGATCATGACAGTATTCTTTCTATAGTGTCAGCTTCCGATTCCTCAGGCATCGGTATCCCAGTGACCTTTGCCGCTCTCTCAGAAAGGGCTATGAGATCATATCTGGATAGGAGGCCAAGCTTCCATTTGCGTGCACCAGCCATGAGTTGTTGGAGCCCTACGCCCACCCTGTCGCGCAGGTAGCTGTAGAGGCCTACAGCCTCCCAAGGTATGTCCTTGAACCGCGCTCCATACTTTGCCTTGAGTTCGCTTGCGCAGTAGAAGAACTTCTCGGGGGATTTGCTGTAACGGTCAACAAAGCTCTTGGGGAGACTACCCTTTGACGCCAGATCTAGAAAGTAGGCAGACTTCATGACCGCTGTCAGAGGTGAACGGCCGAAGAGGACCGCTTTCACATATGGTCCTTTCCCGAAGTTACTCATAGCGATCGATTTGAATGTCTGGCTCTCATCTATGAAACCTCCTGCCATCACAATGTCTGGAATGTGCCTGCCTTTTCTGTTCAGTATCTCTGCGCATTTGAGGACTTGGGCTTCAAGGTAGACTGTTGGGGTGCTCATCTCATCCATCATGGGCACAGGGCTCATTCCCGTTCCGCCCCCTGCACCGTCAAAAGTCACGAAGTCCATCTTTGCAGCCGAGGCCATTTTCATGGCGAATGCTACAGCCGAAGCCCTGTAGGCACCTGTCTTGAGCGAAACGTACCTTGCTCCTTGTGCTCTTAATTGGTCTATGTCCTCAAGGAAGCTCTTCTCACTTGGCATGCCAACCCTGCTATGCCGTTCGAATGTTGTGAAGACACCTTTCTTGAAGGATTCTTGGATAGCCTTGTCTTCAGGATCTGGAATCACAAAGTATCCTCGTTTCTTCAGCATGAGGGCTTTTTCTAGATCGTTAACTCTCACTTCGCCACCTATGGCCTTGGCTCCTTGCCCCCACTTTCTCTCGATTACGTTGACCTCGAGTTTGGAGAGGGCATATGTATCGACGCCGAGTCTCTGATCTTCAACATTCGTTTGGACCGCTATCTCTCCGTTCTTTCCATCCCAGAACTCTCTGAATGCTTCAATCCTTGAGGACAGTTCCTGAGAGTATGTTACCTTACCATTGGTGAGCTTTGCTTTCGGGTCCATTCCGCAGACGTTCTCGCCGATGGTTATCACTATCCCAGCTGTGGCCGATCCTTTTGCCAAGCCTTGCCAGTTTAATCGTGCAACATCGGTGGACCCGTATGCGCCGATGAGTATTGGAAGCTTGAGCTGGATCCCGCCGACATTCGTCGATATGTCCACATTCGGGAAGACCGCGCGGTCTGAGTTGGGCTCTATGCCTTCGGCCCCTAGGAGCGACGATTGGATATTGAAGTGTGACCAGTCTAGGCCGAAGTCTTTCAGTGCGCTGGCCGTACTCGTCCCGTACTGTTGAGGATCGGGGTACAAGGCCTCTCTTCCCCTGAATGCGGCCAAACTTATCTCACAGAGGATCGGGCAGTCACGTATGCATATTGGACACATACCGCTTGTGCAGCTTGTGTCGCTCACTCTTGTTGTAGTTCCGGATGTTGACTTACCGTCGAGGTACGCCGAGTTTCTGTGTACACGATCTACCAAAAATCCACCAACCTAGGAGATAGTTACAACTTCTGAATATCTGTACTTCTAGAGTCTCACGAACCAGCCAAGTGTATAGGCGGAGAATATATGTTGCAGCTACATTTCTCTCAATCGGTCTTGACGCAAATAACAAAAAATTCCACCGTTATTATCTTTTCAGCTAGATTCAGGCCTGCGGTCTGACGTCTCTGCTAAGGCTCGGCCACAGACTGAATAGAATTCACAGCTGTAAAGAAACAGACACACGACCACCCCCCAATCACACCGTAATCAGACCCGTTAGTCTTGAGAATATGCGTGCCAAACCCTTCAAGCTCTTCAAGATGCAGAATTGAAGAGCTGCTAATCGAGCCACGGTTCAGGCTGCACTTTGCTTGTCAGAAAGAGATGCATGTCTCTTGCCACCTTTCTCCCCCCGCCCATCGCCTCAATCACGGTGTCGGAACCCGGTACAATGTCACCAGCAGCCCAGATTTTAGAGCGCGAAGTTCTCCCTCGGTTATCAACGATTATGTATCCGCCTTCGTCGACTCTCAGTTGAGGCGTTGTCTGGCGAATGATCGGATTCGGACCCTGCCCGATCGCTACTATAACCATATCCACATCCAACGTGACGTTAGATCCCTTGACCTCGATCGGCCTTCTTCGGCCCGAACTATCCGGCTCGCCCAGCTCCATCCTGACACATTCTAGGGCTTTAACCCGGCCTGATTCATCACTTATGATCCTGACCGGGTTGGTAAGCGTCATGAACTGGACACCCTCACTTCTCGCATTGGTGACTTCTTCAACTCTGGCGGGCATCTCTTTCTCTGTTCGGCGATAGACAACGCGCACTTCCTTTGCTCCGAGTCTTAGTGCGGTTCTGGCAGCGTCCATAACCACGTTCCCCCCACCTATGACGACAACGTGTTGGCCTACAAAGATTGGGGTGTCGTACTCTGGAAATTTGTAGGCTTTCATCAGGTTACATCTGGTCAGAAACTCGTTGGCAGAGTAGACGCCATTGAGGTTCTCGCCTGGGATGCCTAGGAATTTTGGTGATCCAGCGCCACTTCCAATGAAGATGGCATCGTAGCCAGATTCTTGGAGTTCGTCGATTGTGAGGGATTTGCCTATGATGATATTCTTCTCTATCTTGACGCCGAGACGCTGAATGTAGTCTATGGCTTTTTTTGTGATCTCTTTTGGCAAGCGGAAGGAGGGTATGCCGTAGGTGAGGACTCCGCCCGGTTCATGGAGTGCCTCATAGACGGTGATTTGATGGCCGAGCTTTTGAAGGTCTGCTGCAACTGTGAGGCCTGCAGGCCCTGACCCGATGACTGCAACTTTCTTTCCTGTAGGTTTCTGGATCTCAAGCTCTCCTTCTTCAGCAGAGTCTGCAGCAAATCTCTCTAGTGCCCCAATAGCTATGGGCTCTCCCTTCTTTGCCAAGACGCAGACGGCTTCGCACAGTTTCTCTTGGGGGCAGACTCTTCCTGTGACTTCTGGAATGCTGTTTCTGTTCTTCAGAACTTTGACCGCAGCTTTACAGTCTCCCTCTTTGATGTGTTCGATAAATGCCGGTATGTCGATGCCGACTGGACATTCTCGTACGCATGTTGGGGTTGGGCATTGGAGGCACCGGCTGGCTTCTGACATGGCCTGTTCCTGACTGAATCCTAATGAGACCTCTTCAAAGTCCTTGATGCGCTCTGAGACCGGTCTTTTGCGAACCTCTTGCCTCTTCAAGGCGTAATGTGGCGTATGTCGTTGTCTGGTCCCCTCTTTCATTCGTTAATTCTCCAGTTTGCACTTGTGGTCTGCGATCTTCTCGCTTTCTTTGTACTGGCTGAGTCGGGCCATCAACTGATCGAAGTCGACTTTGTGGGCATCGAACTCTGGGCCGTCCACGCATGTGAATTTGGTCTCTCCTCCAACAGATACTCTGCAAACGCCGCACATGCCGGTGGCGTCGATCATTATCGGATTCAGGCTTGCCACTGTGGGAATGCCATACTTCTTGCTTAATCCAGAGACTGCTTTCATCATGATGGTCGGCCCTATCGTGATGATCCTATTGAATACCATCCCCTTTTCCAGAAGTTCCTTGAGTTGATCGGTCACGAGGCCTTTTCGGCCGCTCGATCCGTCGTCAGTGATCGTGAAGAGTTCATCGCTTGTTTCGCGTATCTCATCAACCATGATCAGCAGGTCTTTGGTCCTTGCCCCGAGAATTGTGACTACCTTGTTGCCTGCTTTCTTCAGTGCTCTTGCGATGGGATAGGCTTCAGCTATGCCAACACCACCAGCCACGATGAGGACAGTGCCGAAGCCCTTGATCTCGGAGGGATGACCTAAGGGGCCAACCAGATCACTTACTTTCTCTCCTTCGTTGAGTTTGCCAAGTTGTTTTGTTGATCTGCCGACTTCCTGGAACACTACTTTTATTGTTCCTCTCTCCGGATCGGCGTCGGCGATAGTCAAGGGAATTCTCTCGCCCTGCTCGTAGACCCTTATCACCACAAACTGTCCGGGTTCGCCTTTTCTCGCGATCAAGGGTGAGAGTAACTTGAAGGATTTGATGCTCGGGCCTAGCTCCTTCTTCTCAAGTACTAGAGTCATAATCGAAGACCGTTGGTTGCTCCGGGCTGTTCAGACTGAATGCCAGAATAGTCCGTCGCTTGGAGTGTAACCTTTATGCTTTTGTTCAGAGCATGGCGACATCAAACTCTAAAAACGTTTTGATCCAGTCAGACGAATAGATCTAGTATTACCTGCAAGCTGAATGGAAAAAAGAGAGGAAGGCTGCGGCGACCCTTGGCTGGTCGGTAGCCGCTGCTTCAGAACCAAGCACTGTGAGATTTAGTATTTGGTTGATCTATCGTTCTTTCCACTTCTTCATAGGATAGACCAGCTCAGCAGGGCTCTTCTCGTCAGGCACCCAGACAACCTCCTTCTTTGCGTTCTGCCACTGAATATTCGACATTCTGTGTCCTAACTGCCAACCAGTGACTGGGTCTATCTTGTACTTGCCGTAGAATGTAGTCATTTCAAACTGCCCTGCTGCCTGCCTCATTGCATCGGAGTCCAATGGATCTTTGCACAGTTCCATGGTTCTTTGCATGACTAGACCCTGTTGGTAGCCGGTTGCTGCTGTGTAATCAGGTAGGACGCCGTATTCTTTCTTGTATGCATCAACGAATTCATCGTGGCTTGGTCCGTAATCGTGCCTGTAGATCACACCGGGCTCCCATTGTGTGCATGTAACAATATCTTCAGCGTCCTTCTGAAGTGTCTCATAGAACTGGCCAAAAACCGCTCCTGTTCCAGGCCAAAACAGCTTGACATTTAGATCAAGTTCCTTCATCTGCTTCACAAGCAGAACCGCAGCAGCATATGCCCCAGCATTAAGGTATATGGCGGGCTTTGCATCCTTTATTCTGGTTATGATGGGTGTGAGGTCCGTGGTGCCCGCTGTGCTGTACTTGTCGTAGAATACGACATTGAAGCCCTTTTCCTTAATGTATTCATATCCATAGATCCCAACGGTTCTGCTAAAGACGTCATCTCCATGTGTTACCGCTATGTTCTTTGCTTCAGGGTCAATCGGCAAAACCTTGTCCAGTATCATGTCCGTGACAGTGTTCATATAGCCTGGGCCGTTAGTGATCACGTGAACGATGTACTTCCAGTCTTTGTAGGTTGCTGGATCAAAAGAACATGTTCCGTAGACCTCGAACTTTTTGTATTTTTCAACTATTGGAACCGTACCCATTCCTAGTGGGCCGTAGACGGGGCCGAACAAGAAATCGACTTTGTCTTCAGTGATCAGCTTCTCATAGAGTCGGGCCACGTTCTCTGGTTTCTGCTCGTCATTGTATAGTACAAGCTCAACTTCGTACATGTTCCCGTCTCCTGCCTTTATCCCGCCAGCCTCATTCACCAATTTTGCCCAGAGCTCGTTTCCCTTCTTTTCGGCTTGGCCATAGACCGATTCGGAGCCCGTAAGCGGTTTTGTTCCACCGATTCTAACTTTCTTCTTAACACCCGTTGTTGGCGTGGGGGTAGTGGGTGATGGTGTTGTTGGAGAAGGAGGCTTGTAGTACTGGGAGATTCCATATCCTGCAGCGGCTACTGCGCCTACAGCCACAGCTGCCCCAGCGTACTTTAGGTACTTACGACGACTGATCTTGGTCTTACTCAATTCTCGTAACCCTCAAGATCCTATCCGGCGAGTCCTTTTTAAAAGCCTTTAGGAGCAATACCGCAGGCAATATACGCGATTTCCGCTGAAGGTTTATTTTGCTGCCCCATTCTCAATGAGTCTGGCAGAGAGACCCACGTGAAAAGTTTGTCGATCATTGATACTGAGCTGGACATGGATTCCTCTCCTGTTAAGGTAAGGATTCTTCACGATTCACCTGAACTCTTCTTCAGTGGCGAGAAGCTAGGCCCACTGAAGGAGGGTGATGAGCTTGAGCTGCCACGCTGGATGGCGCAGGAGCTTGCTGAGAGCAAGCTCGCTAGGATTCTTGAGCGCGAACCACTAGACATACCCACTCTGGCCAAGATACACTGGAGGGAGTGCATTCCAAGCTCCAGAGAGATCCCACAGATGGATTATGACTTCTACTACCGGCTGCGGCGTCTACTTCGCGACCTCAGAGAGGAGTCGGAGCGTGAACCATCAGGAAGAGCCACGCTTGAAAGGGCCGAGAGCCAGTTCAAAGACATAGTCAACTGTCGGATGCGCAAGGTAATGCATCTTGCAGCAGCTCCACCCCAGACAGATGCGGTCCTGCAGAAGATGACCGCCGAGGAGAGAGTGCTCTATGACCACCTAAGTACAATCGTCAATGATTGGAAGCAGAAGGTCTTAGTGCCGGGGGGCAAGAAGTGAGCGAACAGAGCCCTGAACAGCGGTTCCAGCACTTCCTCAAGGACTTCACGGTCGAAGTCAAAGAGAAGTACCGCCAGCGCATATCACAGATGTCGGCCTCGAACACGCGAGCATTGATGATCGACTTTGAGGACTTGATCTCGTTCGACCCCCAGTTTGCCAGAGACCTGACAAGCAAGCCGGAGGAGTATCTAGACCACTGCAACAGGGCGATCTGGGCGCAGATGAAGATCGAGGATCCAGAGTACGCTGAAAGTACAAAGATCTTCATCGCAAGGTTTCGTGGCCTTCCTGAGAGGGCATCGCTTAGAGAGGTCGGCTCTGAGCACTTGGGCAGATTCATGACAGTAGATGGCATAGTGGTCAGAGCGACCCAAGTCAAGCCATACCTCGTCAAAGCAGCGTTCGAATGTAGAAGGTGCGGAGCCATCATTCGAATCGACCAGAAGGGCCTCTTCATGAGAGGGCCCACCTCATGCACCAGACCTGGCTGCAAGAGCAAGTTCTTTGATTTCAAAGAGAAAGAGTCAGCATACATAAACTCGCAAGAGATCAGGCTACAAGAAAGGCCTGAGGATCTTCCACCCGGACAATTGCCAAGATCCATAGATGTTAAGCTTCTCGAGGACCTTTCAGATGCCGCAAGGCCAGGAGACAGAGTATCCATCACAGGAATAGTCAGGGCGGAACAGGAGTACATCGGCAGGAAGGGCCGCCTTCGAACATTCAACCTCTACATGGACGCAAATCATGTCCAAGTCTCGGGAAAAGAGGTTGAGGCTGTTGAAATAACGCCTGAAGAAGAACAGAAGATTACGGAGTTAGCAAAGGATCCATGGATACACCGAAAACTCATCATGTCCGTTGCCCCGTCAATTTACGGCTACGATGACATGAAAGAGGCCATACTCTATCTTCTCTTCGGGGGTGTGCCGAAGAAGCTTCCCGATGGCATAACGATACGTGGAGACATAAACATTCTATTGGTAGGTGACCCGGGGTGCATTGTAGCCGACGAGAGGGTTGTTCTCGGCAACGGCGCCATAGTCAAAATCGGAGAACTCGGAGCGAGACACCTCCAAGATATCAACGCGCAGATTCTCACCGGGCAGGGCGGGGCAAAGAGGGACCTTGCAACACGATTCCATATCTATCATAAACAACCAATCTTGGAGATCGTCACAGAAAGTGGAAAGAGCATCAAGGGAACCTACAATCATCCGCTTCTCGTCATCTCCAAGGAGAATGGAATACTTAAGCGCCACTGGAAACGGCTAGATGAGATCAAGCGCCGCGACAGGGTCGCGGTGACAACAGGTTTCCCATGCACGATAAGTGCATGGGTAGACACAGAATTTGCCCTGCAGCCCAGAAGGTTTGGGCCAAAATTCAAAGGCAAGTTACCGCGCAAGCTCTCCCCCAGACTCGCAGCGTTCCTAGGCTACATGACCGGCGATGGATGGGTTCAACGGTACCGCCTCGGTTTTCAAGTCGCAGAAACTGAACACGACCTACTCCCCACACTTTGCAGAATCACCTCAGAACTATTCGGGTTAGAGCCACGGGTAATCAGACGCAAACGTCACGATAGAAAAGTTGTACTCTATGAGGCGACCCTAGGAAGCGAAGATGTCGCTTCGAACCTCTCATTCCTCAACAAAAAACGCATTCCCGATCTTGTTCTACGCTCTGGTAATGATGTCGCGGCCTCCTACCTGCGCTGGTTGTTCGAAGCGGACGGTTCCGTTTTCGACAAAGGTCGCGGATCGCGTGCCATAACTCTGAAGGGAAAAGATGTTGAACTGCTGAGAGATACACAGGTACTGCTCTTACGTTTCGGCATCCACTCCAGAATTACAGGAAATGCGCTCGTTATCCGTCGTGGAGAGGATATCCTTAAGTTTGCAGGATCAATCGGCTTTGCCTCCAATAAGAAGCGCACCACCCTCGGCAAGCTCGTTGCTTCAGCGAAAAAGTTCAAACGTTTCCACGGACAGCGCAGTGAACGTGTCGTGAAGATCCTGAAGCATCCCCCGGAAGACGTGTACGACATAGAAGTGCCTAGAAGCCACAGGTTCATTGCTAACGGAATCATCTCCCATAACACCGCGAAGAGTCAGCTACTACAGTATGTTTCAAGAGTTGCGCCAAGGGGCCTGTACACTAGCGGCAGGGGATCGACGGCAGCCGGCTTGACCGCAGCGGTAGTTAGAGAGAAGACTGGCGGAATGGTTCTTGAGGCTGGCGCACTGGTCCTAGGAGATCGAGGAGTCTGTGCGATCGATGAGATTGACAAAATGAGACCTGATGATCGCGTCGCGATCCACGAGGCTATGGAACAGCAAACGATAAGCATTGCGAAAGGCGGAATCGTCGCAACACTCAACGCTAGGGACTCGATCATCGCTGCCGCGAACCCGGCTCTGGGCCGCTACGACCCTTACCGAAATATCAGTGAGAACATCAGCCTCCCAGTGACAATCCTCTCCAGGTTCGACCTCATCTTCGTGATGAGGGATGTGCCCGAGAGCGAAACGGATACTAAAATGTCAGAACACATACTGGCCCTTCACAGACTGAGGTCGACTCCTGAGATGGCTCCCCTACCACCTGAACTTTTGAGGAAATATATTAGCTACGCAAAGAAGATCGAGACAATCTTGACCGATGAGGCTGCTGGTGAACTGAGGGATTTCTATCTGAAGATGAGATCAGGCTCGGGCGCAGCCACGGAGTCACCGATTGCCATAACACCAAGGCAGCTGGAGGCTCTCGTCAGGCTCTGCGAGTCCAGGGCAAAAGCCTACCTCAGAGACAGGGTCACTGTTGAGGATGCTAGGGCAATAATCAGGCTCATGACTGTCTCACTGCAGGACGTCGGGATAGATACCAGTACAGGCAGGATCGACATCGACGTAATCATGACTGGGATACCGAGAAGCCAAGCAGACAGACTAAGGGAGGTCGCGGACTTCATAGCTGAGATGGAAAAAGAAAGTGGAATTGTCGAGGAAGCCAAGCTCTACGAGGCCCTCCAAGAGAAGAAAGGAATGAGCGAGGAGCAAGCGAGAGTTCTTGTGAACCGACTGCGTCAGCAAGGGATCATCTATTCTCCTGATGAGGGCAAGATCAAGAGAGCCTAGGCAGAAAGATAATCGGTCTAGGTCGTCGAGAACACTCACTAGCCTAGGCGCAGCGCGGAAT
>CAZRDQ010000013.1:10044-12916 GCA_964598945.1 uncultured Candidatus Bathyarchaeia archaeon | reverse complement strand
GAATGAGAACATTGAGAGTCAACGAACTCGACATCCCAGAGCAAGTCAAGGAAGCTCTTACAGAAGCAGGATATGAAACACTCTACCCTCCACAAATAGAGGCGATCCAAGCTGGCGTGCTTAACGGAAGGAATCTGGTACTGGCCAGCCCCACTGCCAGCGGAAAGACCCTCGTGGCAGAGCTATGCATCCTTAACAACACGCTCAGAGAATTGGGCAAGGCGCTCTACCTGACTCCACTGCGCGCTCTTGCGAGCGAGAAGTACGAAGAATTCCAGAAATACAGAGAGCTAAGAAAGGCGAACGGCAGCAGAGTCAGGATCGCAACCTCAACCGGCGACTATGACAGCTCGGATGAGTGGCTGGACAGATACGACATCATCATCTCGACAAACGAGAAGGTTGACAGCCTGCTCAGGCACAAGGCACGCTGGATGAGTGAAGTTAAGACCATCGTTGCAGACGAGATACATCTGCTGACTGACCAGGATAGAGGACCGACCCTGGAGGTTACTCTGACAAAACTTATGGAGCTTAATCCGAAATCTCAGTTCCTAGCGCTAAGCGCAACAGTCAAGAACGCTGATGATGTCGCAAGATGGATCAAGGGAATTCCAATAACAACCGAGTGGAGGCCAGTCCCACTCAAAGAAGGCGTATACTGTGCAGGCGAGACACATTTCAAGGACGGCTCAGCCAGAAAGATTCCAGAAGACACAGGCAGATCAGCTCTCGATATTGCTCTAGAAGTGGTCCGCGATGGTGGCCAAGCCCTAGTATTCACTGAGACAAGACGGACTGCGGTGCAGTTTGGAAAGAAGACAGCAGCGGCCCTCTCCGGAAGACTGTCCAACGCCCAGAAACGGGCCCTCGAACTTCTGGCTGGAAAGGTACTATCCTCCGGCGGGAAAACTCAACTGAGCGAACTCCTTGCAGAACAGATCCGATCTGGGGCAGGTTTTCACCACGCTGGCCTCGCTGCAATTCACAGAAGAATTGTCGAAGACTCATTCAGGGCCGGACATCTCAAGATCCTAGCGGCAACCCCGACCCTTGCCTCAGGGGTCAACCTCCCAGCTCGCGTAGTCGTGATAAGTAGCTATGAGAGGTATGAACCGGGTTATGGTAGATACCCGATCTCGGTCCTAGAGTACAAACAGTATTCTGGCCGTGCGGGGCGGCCGAGATATGACAGTTTTGGAGAGGCGATCTTGATCGCTAAGACCGCGGATGAGCAGGAGTATTTGATGGAGAACTATGTCTGTGCTGAGCCTGAGAAGATATGGTCTAAGCTCTCTGTTGAGAAGGTGCTCAGGCCACATGTTCTCTCTACAATAGCCACGGGATTCGCGCATACTGAGGAGGGCCTGTACGACTTCTTCTCTAGGACCTTCCATGCGCAGCAGTATGACTTGAAGGCACTTCGATCGAAGGTCGGACGAATCTTGGAGTTTCTAGTGAAGCAGGAGATGGCAGAGATGGAATCCAACAAGGTGGCAGCAACTCGCTTCGGCAAGAGGGTCTCTGAACTGTACATCGATCCGCTGTCAGCTGTGATGATTCGCGATGGCCTCTACAATAGACCACACAGACTTACTGAGCTCAGCTTCCTCCAACTAATAGCGCACACTCCAGACATCACGCCAAAACCTTACCCTCGCGGCAGAGAGTCGGAGAGACTGAGCACCTATGCTGAGGAGCATGCTGAAGAGCTGGTCTTCAAGAGGCCTGAACCTTGGAGCGAGATGCTCTCGTATGAGCAGGACTACGACGACTTCCTCTCTGAGTTGAAGTGTGTCGCGGTTATGGAAGACTGGATCCTGGAGACCAGCGAGGACGAAATACTGAATAATCATAGAGTCGAACCAGGAGATCTACTCAGGCTCACCCAGACATCTGAGTGGCTAATGTACGCCACACAAGAACTGGCGCAGCTCTTCCAACACAAAGATCTCCTGAAGCCTATCAAGCAACTTAGGACAAGAATCCAGAGCGGAGTCAAAGAAGAACTTGTTGAACTTGTTCAGTTAGAAGGGATCGGAAGGATCAGAGCCAGGATGCTCTACAACAGCGGATTCCACACTATCACCGACCTGAAGAGAGCCAGCTTGAGCTCACTCACAGCTGTACCCACAATAGGAATAGCTGTGGCCAAGAAGATCAAGGATCAGGTTGGGGGAAAGCTGAAGGCTGAAGAATGGGAGGCTCTAAAGAGGGGCGAAATGTTTGACGAACAGAAACTTATGACAGAGTACTAGAACATTCAGGCCATTAATGGGAAGTGTTTTATACTCTTTTTGGCTATTTTGGGGTATGGATCCGCCTTCAGTTTGGCTTACGCATCATGATCGAGTGTATAGGCGTGTCTGGAATAGTTTTGAATCTTGGCTTAGCTCTAGTCATGGTCTAGATTGGAGGGGCTTCTCGGACAAGGATTCTACTGAGCGCCGGAATCTTCTTGATGAATACTTGAGCTTGCGAAGTAAAGATCTTAACACTGGCAGCCTCAAACAGACTAAGTGCATTATTCATTCTTTTCAGAAATGGAATGATCTTGAAGTTAAGCGGCCTCGTGTTCCGTTGCGGGGCTCTCGGCCTTTCGCTACTGCTAATTTAACCTTTGATAGCTTAAGATCTATTGTGCTTCAGGCTAAGCCTCGAGACCGGTCTTTTCTGTTGTTTAAATTTCAGAGCTTTCAAGATAATGAACGGATGCTCTACATTAGCCGTAACTGTTGGCCTGAGATCAAGAGGCAACTTGATCAGGGCGGATGGATTGACGGTCAAGGCGAACTCTGGAAGGATCTGGTAAAGATCAACATTCCGCTTGAGCGTAAAGGAAACCCTAGACCGTATTTCTGTTTTGTCGGCA
>CAZRDQ010000013.1:0-10034 GCA_964598945.1 uncultured Candidatus Bathyarchaeia archaeon | reverse complement strand
GCCATTGAGACCCTTAGGAAGTACCTTGAGATCAGGGGAGAACCCGAGATTGATGAGTCTATTTGGCAGGGCTTAAGCGTTCCAATCAGTGTTAGTAAAATGATGCTTAGGCTGGCCAAGAGATCTAGTTTAGTTCCGGCGAATGCTAAGGGCGGCAAATACTCAAGGTATGGCTTTAACCCACATGAGATGAGAGATGTGGCCGCTACGGAGTGGGCTAGGGCTGGCGGGCCTAAGGCGGTTAGTGACTTCTTTATGGGTCATGTTGTGGATCCGCTTGGCTACGATAAGAGCCCCACAATACCAGAATACTCGGCTGAGCAATTCAAGAAGATCGAGCCTTACCTATCACTTATTGAGTCAACCAGACAGATTACGGAAGTGCAGAAAGCGCAAGCCGAAGAGGTACAGAAACTCAAGGCACAAATCGAAGAACTAACTAATAAACTCGAGACTGCCATTCACTTCTCTTCTTATCCTGACTATTCAGAGGAGATCATGGAGAAGTTTGGGCCTTACTTCATGGATGATTTCTCTATGATGGCAACAGATCGAGAGCGCTGGATAGCCTTTACGAAGGTCGTAATGGAAGAGAAAAAGAAGAATCCGCAACTTCCGTTTAATGAGCTACTGAAGATCATTGAGAAGAAAGGAGCCGATAAGGAATTTATCAAGATCTGGAAAGAGCGATTAGAGACAGAGAAATCAAGATCCAAACGTAAAGCCTAGCCGTCTTCTGTTTCAGTCTTGATCTTGGGTTTCGGTCTTTTGCACTTAGGCTTAGGAGAGGCTCTCTGAACTGTAAGATCATCATTACATCGACTGCAGTTATGATCTTGCCGGAAATTGATCCTTCCGCAGACTTCAAAATCTGAATGCCAAGACGACATCTTCTCGAAAAAATGTGAGAAACGAGTCAAGAAAAATGAGAGATCTTAATCAAGTAAGCCTTAAATTCTGATTTTCCAAAGTCTAATATCTCGGCGCCGATTTTGAGGGCTGTACTTAGTGCAAGTTGCCTCTGCTTGTTTCTCCTTTCAGCATACGCCACTGAGTTCGTATCTTCTGATGACCAAATACTCTGGGTCCAGACAACAATCCTTGGCGAACTAATCTGGGCCAAAGCTGAAGGGATTACAGTTGATGATTCAGGAGTATACATCGTTGGCTCTGATAATCTCCCAGCTTATCTTGATCCTGAATGGCGAATTGAGAAGAGAAGCCGGGGGGATGGGTCGCTCATTTGGAGTCGAACCGAAAACATCACTTCTGGTATCGAGTCAGCTTTAGCAGCTACAGTCGATAGTTCAGGGTTGTACATTGTTGGATATGCACCATATCCTAATTGGCGGATTGAGAAGAGAAACCCGGCAGACGGCTCACTCATATGGAAACAAACAGAGAACTTCAGTGGCTATCTGTACGATTCTGAAATGGTGTCAATGTACATTGTTGCTGACCAAACAGGGATATACATTTGTGGTAGTGATGCCTCATCGGACTACTATCAAATTGAGAAGAGAAACCTTGAAGGAGGCTCACTCATATGGAATCAGACACGGCCACTAACTGGAGATGATCGTATTCATGGAATTGCTGTTGATAGTTCAGGTTTATACATTGTTGGCGATGTTTGGTCCGAAAGCCAATTAGCCCTAGAGTGGCGAATCGAGAAAAGGAGTCTCACTGATGGTGCACTTATATGGTCGCAGATTAGCGAGTTTCGCGCTAGCTATAATCATGCTTACGGGGCGGCCTCTGATGGCTCAGGTCTCTACGTTGCCGGATATGTCGAATCTTCCGTGAGTGGCTACAGAGGATGGCGAATAGAGAGACGAAATCCCACAGATGGTTCGATAGTCTGGTACCAAACAGATGATAGTATTCAAGCATCTGCTTTCCATCATAATCTTGTCGTTGTCGATGCATCAGGCGTGTATGTCGCCGGCTTTGCTAGGTTCGGAGGCAGGGAGGGCTGGGTAGTCCAAAAGAGGAGTCTAACAGATGGTTCCTTGGTGGGAGTCCATACCAAGATTTTTGACAGCGTACTAGGAATGTCAGGTGTAGCAATCGACAGTTCAGGACTGTACCTAGTGAGTGATTCATGGAGGATAGAGAAGTGGAGCATCAGTCTCCCCCCACCAATTATAGTCACTTTTGATGCTGATACAGGGCAAATAGGATTTGATTACGCGATGTATTCCGGCAAATCATACAATAGCGGAGATACTTTGATCGCTTTCCCAGGATCCTACTACCACATCATGGCTTATCCCGGTTCCGGACACATTTTTGCCAGATGGGAGACTACTGGCGGCATCTCTGTCGAAAACCCCGACTGGTCTTCGACAAACTGCATGGTGTCAGCAAGCGGAACACTAAGAATGGTTCAGACGCCGATTGCAACGCCGACCCCCACTGAAACACCTCCACCATCACCATCAGTCACACCGCCTCCACCCGTACGGTATCGTTCGATTCCCACAAGCACAGGATCCGGTAGCGTCGCCATCACGATAAGTGATGGTGATCTCACTGAAGCCACTGGAATGCACGAATCATATTTTCCAACTGGCGGTAGACCAAATCTATTGTTTCCACACGGATTCTTCTCGTTCAGAATAACCAATCTGCCTACTGGAGGCAGCGTAACCATAGAACTGGAGTTGCCGTCAAGCCTTCCTGTTGGTTCTCAATATTGGATGTACGGTCCAACACCATCTGACTCGAACAATCATTGGTATCAGCTTCCGATGGACGATGATGATGGAGATAATCTGATAACCGTGACTATCGTCGACGGCGGGTTAGGGGATGATGATCTCACAGCTAATGGCGTAATTGTTGATCCTGGGGGTCCAGCAGTATTTGAGTCCACACCTGCTGAGACTCCAACTCCCACACCGACACCAACCGAATCGCCTACAACTACACCAACAGTACAGCCCTCATCCCAAAGAGGATGCGTCATCGCCACTGCTTCCTACGGAAGCGAGCTTGCTTCTGAAGTAGTTTTCATGCGACAAGTCAGAGATCAAATGGTCGGATCAAATCAAGTCGGGAGAACTCTTGTTGATGGTTGGAATGCTTTCTATTACTTGTGGTCTCCACCAGTAGCCGACGCAATATCCAGCTCTGAAATGTTGAGGGCAGTGTTCAGAACTCTACTTCTTCCGCTAATCTTGATGATTCACTTGACCGCGCTCATACATACAGCGATTGCCCCACTCGATTCGGCGATAGCTTCATTGGCTACGTTCATATTCGCAGCAGCCTTCTCCATTGCCACTTATTTTGTAATGCCTATAGTATTGCTTCTGCGTATTAGATCGTTTGTCAAGAGGCGTTAAGCAGGCGTGTCGAGTTGAAGGTCTGCAGCTTCTGCGGCAACCAACTGGACGAAGTCAGCATATTCTGCGATAAGTGTGGCGCCAAAGTCGCCAGGCAACCGAGAAAGAAGACACAGCTAGAGAAGGATCTTGAGAGTCGAGCAGCCGCCGAGATAATGTTGCCCGCCAAAGATGAGGTTCAGGTTAGGGCCAAGATCAAGCCGCCACCATCAGCAGTCAAGAGCATTAGGGAACTCATCTACTGGGAGTATGCGAAGCTCATAGCTGAAGCAGCCAAGATGGATGGCAACTACCGATTCATAATGAACCGATACATGAAACTGAAGAAGGGCGAGATAGTATGGGCCTCACCGGATGAAGACATGAAGAAGGATCTTAAGACTGAGGCTGCGTGTGTCTACTGCGGTTCGAAAGACGATTTAGCTGTGGATCATCTCATCCCACTCAGCAAGGGAGGCCCTGAAAGGATAGATAATTGCGTCTGTGCATGTAAGAGATGTAACTCATCAAAGCTTGACCGTGACATTTTCGAGTGGTACTACTTGGTCAAGAGGCAAGAGAAGATCCCGCGTGAGATATGGAAGAGATACCTCAAAATTGTCTGGGACTTCCATATAGCCCACAGAACCCTAGATCGCGTGGACCTGAATAGAGACGGCAAACTCGACATACAAGACATAGGAGCAGTATTCAAACGGAGAAGATCGGACTATGTCTGATCCCAGACGTAGAAGACCGCATTGGATACAGCCACCACCTTATGAGTATTATCCGTATTGGTACTGGCCTCAACTACATGAAGAGAAGAAGGGCGAAAGATACTTTGTTGTCTTGATGGTTCCCGCACTTCTTCTTTTGATCGGGGTTGGCGTGTTCTTCGCGTTATTACTGATTTTTGGTAAATAGCTCCCTGAGAGAAGTATTGGATTCTATTGCGTAGCGCGAGCTTAACCTAGTTTGCCTAGTTTCTTCTGAATCCTCTCGAGGAGCTGCTCGGCTTTCTCTCTCTGCTCTGGTGTGGTTGATGGATCATCTATTGTGGCTTGAATCTGGGTGGTGAGGGTCCGTTTCTCATCTTGAATTTTGGTCTTGATCATTTCCGGAATCTCTGCGGCTAGCTGCTTGAGTTGGCCGTCAGCATCCTCATTCCGTAGCGTATCCATTATTCGCTGGCCTGTCTCCCTGACCTCTTTTGGACATGCGGGGTCGTCAAGCATGGCTTGAATGCTGGCCGCGTACTCTCGGAGCCCCTTTATGTCTCTCTGCTTTTGCTCCTCCGGATCATATTCGTATCCAGCTTGATGCATGCCTGGATAGTCAAGGGAGAGATCTCCACTATAGGTTTCAGGACCTACCCAGTGGCGAAGATCCAGAAGTAATTTGATTGTGCCGTTAACAGAGCTTAAGACCCTTGAATCCAACACATTCTCTTTCCAAGTTGACTCTATCAGTCTGCAGAGGAAAGCATCGAAACCCTTAGCCGACATTAAATCCGTATCTGAAGGCCAAGTTAACGGTCTACGTTGCGGCCGGCCAGAGCCAAGCCTAGCCCCACCATGTCTAGACTTGATAATCTGTGGTGCAGGGAAGGATTTCTTAGGGGGGTTACCCAATTTCTTGGAGGTGTTAGGGCGATTTTGATTGTTTGCGGTCATTTTTGATTAAACGCTCCATTTTGAAGTATTCCGGGTCTTCGTTTCATATTCAAATGGGAAATCAAATGGGGCAAGCCTCCTTTAGGGCTTGATTCTCAAGAGTCGGCTGGACCGGCACAGTTGCCTTTAGCTTGTCAAGCTTGCCTCTTTTGGCCCAAAACCGTACATGTTTAATCTTGGTTTCAGGAGTCAGATTAGGCCAGTTCAGCTTGAGATCTTTAAGATCTCTATCGTCTTGTTCTATTTCGGCCTCTAGCGGTTGATCTTTATTGTCTGTAGGGGGATCCTCTTCTGGTTTTATCCAGTATTCCTTTAGCCGGTTTAGGAAAAGTTGACCTAGTAGGTTTCGGGTTGGTAGGTCTTCGCATGCCTCGTATATTGTGAGGATTAGGATGTTTAGGAGTGCGCTGTCATTCATGTTTAGTTTCTTAGCAAGGATTGTTAAGGCTTCAATTGTGCATGGGGGTAACCCGTATGATCTGGGTACTTTACGCTCATTGGAGGCCTTAACCCAAATGTCTGACACTATACTTTTTGATTGTGCATTGTCATCTTGGTAAGCATTATTAATTGTTAAGATTTCAGTGGATCTTCTTTCTTTAGGTTGTCTGACAGATTCCATTTTTTGGATAGCACTCCTCTTTTAATAGTTGTCTAATAGCATGTCGAACTAGGGTTGATCTTGATCTTCTTCTTTGTCTGCAGAGATCATCAAGAATAGACATTTCTCGTGGCGACAGGCGAATCGAGAGGCGACTGCGGCTTATTGCTTTTGTCTTCTTAGGAATAGGTAGAAATTCGACCAAAGATCAAGTCTCCTTGTTGCCGTTTACTATCCGGAGGGGGCCAGGTGCCATTCTTTGATAGATTATTGAGACTTGGGGGCATTCCTGCAGAATCAGCTTTTTTACACGGTCAAAGTCCTCGATTGTTGCCTTCAGAATTAAACCGGCTACTCCTACCGTGTCTAGACTATTCACTTTTCGGCCTCACCTCCAAACCGTGATCTAGCGCTTACGCTGGCAGGGTTACAACCTAAAAAATAGCTTCGCATCTTTTCTTATACATCTCCTCTTTTCTTATTTTGACAGCCGAAAACCAGCAGAACCTAGACCTGACTGTCAGGCAGCTTTGCGGGCTACCGATCAAGGTTCTATAACAGACCGAAAAACGCTGTTACCGCGAAGAATGTTTGACTCTTGCCTTTCTTAATGCCCTGACTTCTCCGTCAGCTCTCGCTGGGTTTGAGAGTAGGTGTAGGGCTAGACTGGCATAGTCTGAAGCCGTTTCATCTGTTACTAGAAACCAGTCCTTAGCCTTCTTAAACAATACATGAAAAGCAAGCGTGCTTTTCGGATTCAGACTTGCAGCTTGACCGTATTCCGTCAATTCCAAGATATTCTTTCTTCGTCTATCAAACATTCTAGAACGCACACTAGCAGAATTTAACGGGGCTAGGAGCTTTCCGCTCCGACGCCCCATAATGGAGAGGGAGAGATCAGGTCTTTCCTTCTCCTCAATATTAAGGGGGAAGATGGCTTAGATTTTCGACATTTTCCTGCGGTCATAAGGCTCTATTATCCACTTACGCCAGTCTATCATGTTCGTTCTTTTGACGTGGGGAAAGATGCTTTCATGAGATCCCGCTATTTCTTTCTGGCTTAATTCCTCAATGTAGTAGTTTGCCGCTGCCGCTGCTGTCTGTTCAAGCTCTCGCATTGAAAGCAGATTTGAGGGGGTTGCCCGGTTTTTCATTCCCAGCCCCTCTACGACTCTAAAATCACATTCATAGAGGCAACGACGCACGGTGTTAATCCAGTATCTGAAATCTTCAATCTGCAATGGACATTTCTTGCAACCTTCAACAATTCTATCTATTAGCCCCTCAAGCAAAGGCTCGCGGGACTTGCAGATCCTTTCTATCTCTTGATAAAGCAAAACTCGTTTGAAGCGTCTAGCAGTCTGTTCAAAGACACGTTTAGGATGAGCCTTATGTCTTTCACTCTTAGGTATCGAGATCTTGTCGAAATACCGTGTCGGTGCCTGTCTCTGAGAATCGGTAAGGCTGTCTGAGCTTTCATCTTCAGAACTAAGGCTGTAAACACGTCCTAGGTCGGATACAGCCTCAATATCTGGGTCGTAGCTATCACTAAGACCCGTTCTATACTTGCTTACTCGACTATCGCTCTCTATCCATTCTTTGAGGATTCCTAGAGCGGTTAAGTAAGTGTGTTTGTCAGCACTTTTATCTATGCCACAACATCTGCATAGATACCTGCGTTTCTTACCTTTAGGAGCTTCTGGGAAATTCTGTCTTTTGAATTGGTGCTTTCCGTAAAGCTCGACAGCTTGGCAGGGTTCATCTAATGACCATTTGAGCCTTCTCGGCTTAACGAGTTTTAGCTTGTCTCTGGCTTCTTGGCTAAGATTTTTTCCGCGTCCACTGTATGAAACGGTTGGCCCGGCATACCTGCCCTTCGGCGCGATTTCTTTGCCAACATATTCCTCACTACAAGCGCATACTTCCGGCTTCTTTGAGTATGTCTCTTTACATTTGGGGCAGGTCCATGTTGTGCCCTTTATTTGAATGAGGTATTTCTTGCCGTCCTTACAATTGTGGTAGTCGTCTTCAAAGACTGTTAGACGGCAGACTGGACACGAATCGATGGGCTGTTCAACGTACAGGATATCCTCCGGCGTTGACTCAGCCTCAACCATTACATCAGACCCAATCCTATTGTCGGGAGAGAACTAAACAAAAAATGGGGCTTACTAGATTAAAGGGGTTCTTAGGGTTCTTTTCGGTTTCTACGAAAAGGAAGAGTTGAAGGGTGCTATTTTGGGTTTCGAGTTAAGCGAAAGTATAGGTTAAAAGAAAGGTGGAGGTTCATCCTGCTCCTCATAGAAGAGCCGGCGTCTAGGCTTCCTTCTCATAGCTTGCGGTGTTCCTTGATATAGTCTCGGAGGGCCTCTCTAGCAAACTCGGACACGCTGACATAGCCAAGCTGCGGATTCTTGCGGATGTACCTAGCAACCGCATCAAACAGGTTCCCCGGGATAGCGACTCTTTCACAACTTACCGCTACCTTAGGCATCTACCTTAAACACCTCCTTAAAGCAGGCCCACTTAAAGACTGCCTGAGCCATGCTGATTATTCCCTTAAGAGATCCATCTCAGCATTGATGGCCTTGCGGATCATGTAGCGGATGGCTGATCTGTTATGTTTGACTCCGAGTGACTCCTTAATCTTCTCGAATTGCCTAGCCTCTTTACCTCTAAGCTCTATTTCTACCCTGATTTTCTTCTCCAAGTCCAGATATCACCTAGAGTATACTAGGTATAAGCTTATATTTAAGTATAATCTTTGTATAATCAGAGGTGGGGATATGCAACAATTGCCTTTAGAGCTCAAAGTCACGGTTGGACAAATAGGTCACAGCCTAAGAGTCACAATACCCAAAGTCATGGCCGACACATTAGGAATCAAGAAAGGCGATGTAGTGGGTCTAAGTTTGACAGATGGAGAGATCAAGCTACGTAAGTTGGGGAGGTGATTCTGGCTTGAAAATAACTTTGGATGATCTTGTGAGGGCCTGTAAGATACTAGAAGAAAAGGGAGTCATAACAGTAAATCGAACCGATCCAAAGGAGGAGGTATTGGAAGACTACAGCATATAGAAAGATCCTCTGACGCGTCAAAAAATGATCTTTCTATACATCCAGGTCTTGTCCTTCTTAAGACCCTCGTCAATGCATTGAAATCTACATTTTGAGTAGAATCCAATGCTTTCTCTTACTGCTTGCAATGCTACGTAGCGGCAGCCGACCTCTTCGGAGAGTCTTCGCGCTTTTGATAACGCCCAAAAACACATATGGGAACCCACGCCCCTCTCTCTAAAAGGCTCATGAACCGCCAACCGCCCAATGAATAGGCATGGGTATTCTGTGATTCGGGCCTTCTGCACCTTTTCTGTTTTCAGCATTGCACGAACTTCAATTTGCCCCATGCTGAGAGTTATGAAAGCTACCGGCTCTCCAGCATAAAAGAAAACATATGTGACGCCTAAGTTCTCATTCTGGTAGTCGATAGCTTCCTTGGTAATAAACTCCTGAAGCCCGCCCTTATCTTGACCATTCCTCTGCCGGAAATTCAAAGATGAGAAATTATCGTCTATTCGCAGTTTCCTGTATGTAAGCTCTGATGCAGAGATGGCCGAAGGACTGGTAGCCAACTCGGCAAACCAGTTAAGGAGCCTCTCTTATCTGGTCAAAAATCTTATCAGCGCGTTTCAAATCTTTCTTTTCAGATTCGGAGAGTGTCCTACGATCATACTTCAGAAACTCTTCCGCAGCCTTCCCCTTAAGTGCAGGCATAGGTTCAGGCAACATACTCAACACCTTTTGTGCGCAGAAGGTAACCTCTATGGTACCTTTAAGGTACCTTAAAGTACCGTACCGATTTAAAAATTGTGGCCTAAGAAACCACATAATATTATTATCACAAGATGGGGTGGGGGGCTGGAATAGCCCTTTTTGGCAAGAGAATGTTTCACGCAGCGCAGCCAAGATCAAGATCATTAAGGCCTGAATTTGGTAATGTGCTACCAATCTTTGCGAAATCCGTAAGAGAAATGAATAAACACTACCCAAAAAGGGATTGATTTCTAGAATACTCAGCCCAGCTGCTCTTAGCAAGATTGAAACGGCATTACGCAGATCTGTCTCCTGTGATCACTTTGAGTGTTTCATATAACTGTCCCTTCTGCCGCCGACCAGTCATGCTAGGCGCCAGCTACTGCAACTTCTGTGGAGAAGCCCTATTCGAGCAGGCTCAGAGTCCAGCATCAGAGTGGCCGGTTCAGTCATGGACGTTTCCCAGGCCGCCTGTGCCTTATCCCATGTTCCCGTACTTGGTGCGGCCGTTCCTGCCTGCCATGCCTTGGATGCCTTACGTGGCCTACTGGTAGTTTAGTAAGTGGCAAGTTCAGCCCTTGTAGAGGCCAGGGCGTTGTCTATCAGTCTCTGGGT
>CAZRDQ010000012.1:0-42319 GCA_964598945.1 uncultured Candidatus Bathyarchaeia archaeon | reverse complement strand
GGCCCATGTGCTTAACCTCAGAAACTGTAGATGTGCAATCCGTAGTCAACGTTGATCGCTTGACCGTTTATCGGTCTGCCATCGTCTGAGGCGAGAAAGAGAATGACTTTTGCGACCTCTTCGGCGGTAACATTTCTGTCTGCCAACTCGACCTGTGTCTGGGTGAACTGACCTCTCAGGCCAGAGCTCAGTCCCTGATCTCCCTCAGCAATCGGTCCTGGACAGACAGCTGAACACGTCACGCCCCACCTCGACCATTCCCTACTGACTGACTTCATCAAGCCTAGCACACCACCCATTGATGAGGCATAGTCCACCATCGCTCCGCAGCCACTCCTTGCAGCCAAAGACGAAACCATGATCACGGACCCTTTCCCTCTGCTTCTGAAGCAGTCGTAGACTCCCTGAAGAGCATGGAAGATCGTGGTCAGATTTCTCTCCATCATCTCAGCCCAGTCCTCTGTCGTGATGCTCTCTGTAGGCTTGCCGTCTGAATGACCTTCATTACAGACCAAGACATCAACAGACCCGAATCTGTCAACGACAACCTTTGCCAGTCTGGTGCCTGCCTCTGCTTCCAGAAGGTCATAGTCTGTCGCCCAAGCCCTGGCACCAAGTTCCTCTCCCAGTGAACGAACGACATCCTTCCTGACATCGTTCATAACTACATTCGCGTTCTCTGCATGAAAGAGGCGAGCCGCGGCCAGACCCACGCTGCCAGCAGCATCTGTTATTATCACAGTCTTTCCTGCAAATCTCCCTAGATCAGATGTCAACCCTTGGGGCGCTCCCGAGTGCTGTTCCCAAGGATGAGCACCAAGACGATAAAGAGTTTTGGGCCTCCGAGCAACCAGTTCCCTCTTGAAGATTGACCCGCCACTGATTCGAATGGGTCTCGCAACATCAACAGACAACAAATGGCACGGTAGTCTTATTTGGAGATTGGACAACACACTACATCTGAGGCTGTCCATCTTTGATGAGACCAAACTTCACAATTCAACTCCCAAGGAAGATCATTTTCGGGGAAGGCACTGCTAAAGAGGTCCCTGAGCTGGTAAAGCAGTTCGGCGCCAGATCCGTGATAGTGATCTCGGATCCAGTGATAAGCAAGATTGGACTGATTGATCCACTGGTGAAGCCAATCCGAGAGGCCGGTATTGAGATCGAGGTATTTGATGGGGTTGAGCCTGAACCGAGTATGCAAGCTGCGATGTCGGTAGTTGAGGTAGCAAGGAGGGCCCGCTACGATCTGGTCATAGGACTAGGTGGCGGCAGTTCCCTAGATATGGCTAAGCTGGCTTCAATAAGCGCCACGAATCCCGAACCGATAGCTAACTTCATTGGTGTTGGAAAGGTAGAGAATCCCGGCATCCCCAAGATACTCATACCGACAACCTCAGGTACCGGCGCTGAGATCACAATGAATGCAATAATCTCGAATAAGGAAGAGCACTTGAAACTGGGCATTGTGACCCCCTTCAATATAGCTGATGTAGCTGTCGTCGATCCCCTATTGGCATTGAGCATGCCTCCCAAGGTTACCGCCTCCACCGGCCTGGACGCTCTAACACATTCGATTGAGTCTCTTATGTCCATAGACCTTAACCCATTTTGCGAGCCTTTGGCAATGGATGCTGTCAAGCTGATCTTTCGGAGTCTGTCAATAGCCTACCGTGAAGGGAATAACCTTGCAGCTCGTAGAGACATGTCGCTAGCATCAATGCTTGCAGGCATCTCTCTTGCAATATCAGGGGTATTGGCAGGACATGCGGCTGCGTACTCTTTCACTGTCACAGTCCCGCACGGCACTGGGTGCGCGATCGCACTTCCGTATGTTATGGAGTTCAACGCTCCCGCCTGTTTGCCAAGACTGGTAGCTATTGCTGAAGCCGCAGGCGTCAGCGAACCTGACGAAAGCCGAGAGAAGAATGCGTTCAATGCAGTACAGGCTGTGAGGAAGCTGATGGAAGAAGTTGGAAGTCCCACTTCTCTAAAGCAGATAGGAATCGTGGAGAGTGACATAGAATCGATGGCCAAGAACATGCTTACGATCAAGCGGCTACTGGCCCACAATCCCAGGACATTCACAGAGGAAGATGCAAAGCAACTCTTCAGGAGAATGTATGACGGAAGACCGCTGGCCCTCTCTGAGTATGGTCACTCAGCAAGCTAGCGGAAGCGGTAGGCTCACACTGACATGTCAGATTCTTTCGATATTGAATAGGTTCTAGCAGAAGCCCTGTAATCTTTAAGATGCTTAAAGGAACGTAACTTCAAGCACAGGATGAGAAGACTTGCACACAGGCCAACCAAAACAGGGCAAGGACAAAGATCCTTTAGACAATTTCTTCTCCCCACAGAGTGTTGCCATCGTAGGAGCCTCCTCGAAGCCGGGAAAGATTGGTCATGAGCTTGTCAGGAACATATCTCAATACCAGTACCGAGGCAGAGTGTATCCGGTTAATCCAAAAGCAGAAGAGATTCTCGGCCTGAGATGCTACCCATCGATAAGTAAAGTCCAGGAGCCGGTTGATCTTGCTGTCTTCGTTGCCCCCTCCAACATATTGCCGGACCTCGCTGAGGAGGCCGGGAACCAAGGAGTCAGGAACGCCATCGTCGTGTCCGGCGGCTTTAAGGAGATGGGTGAGGAGAAATCAGCGTACCAAGATCAACTCATAACGGTTGCACGCAAGCATGGAATGCGAGTCATCGGCCCTAACTGCATCGGGGTCTTCGACAGTGAATCGCGTCTGGACACCTTCTTTTATCCTCACGATCGCATGGTCAGGCCTAAACCGGGCGGCGTCTCCTTTGTCACTCAGAGTGGAACGTTCGGCCTCACTTTTCTCGAGTGGGCCACGAACTCAAGTCTTGGAATGAGACGATTAGTAAGCCTCGGGAACCGCTGTGACGTAAACGAGATAGAGCTAGTTCGATACCTAGGCCGCGATCCTCTGACCAAGGTCATTGCTCTTCATCTGGAGAGCTTCAGCGACGGGAGATCACTGACAAAAGAGACGAGAGAGGTGTCGCTCAGAAAACCCATAGTTATCCTGAAGACCGGCAGAGTGGAAGGATCCAAAGCCGCAAAGAGCCACACCGGAGCGATAACCGGTTCATATCAGGTGTGTAGATCGATCGTGAGAAGCTCCGGGATGATCGAAGTTGAAACATTCGAGGATCTTTTCGACGTGTCTAAAGCCATAGAGAAACAGCCGGCTGCTAAAGGAAAGAACGTCTCAATAGTCACTAACGCTGCGGGACCGTCTGTTGCTGCAGCTGATCTATGCCATGAACGTGGTTTAACGCTTGGGAAGTACGCACAGACCACTCTGGATACACTCCGTTCTTCCTTGCCATCGTACGCGGTGATCGGTGAGTATGTGGATCTGACTGGTAGCGCCACCAGTCAAGACTATGAAAAGACATTCCAAACCGTATTGAAAGACCCCAATGTTGATCTCATACTCAATTTCGTGGTCTTCCTGAACCCACCATTATCCACAGATGTGGTGAACGCCATAGCGGCTGTGCAGGACCACGGCAAACCCATAGTCAGCTGGGCTACTGGAGGCGAGTTCTCGCAAGGACTGATAAGGAAGCTGGAAGAGGCGGGGGTGCCCACCTACCCGACCAGCGAGCGAGTAGTCAATGCGGCCCAGGGTTTGATCGAGACAGGCGAGAGTAAGGAATGGGGTTCGCCAGCCCCAATAACTGCTGACAGAGAACTCGCCAGCCAAGTCTTCAAGAAAACACAGTCTGAGGGCCGCGACATGCTCACAGAGATCGAGAGCAAAGATGTACTAAGAGCATACGGTATCAAAACTACTACCGAGTATGTTGCAGGAACAGCCTCTGAGGCAAGCTCGTACGCTTCAAAGCTTGGATACCCAGTTGTTCTGAAAGTACTGTCGCCTGAGATAACTCACAAATCCGATGTTGGGGGAGTCATGATCAACCTGAGAACGCCAGAAGAAGTATCTGACGCATTCGAGAAGATCATGGCGAACGTCAAGAGCAAGAGGCCTGAAGCCGGGATCCAAGGCATTGTCGTGGAAAACCAACTACCCCCAGGCCTCGAAGTCATCGTGGGCTCGATAGTCGACAGGGATTTCGGACCGGTCGTGGCCTTTGGTCTAGGCGGGGTATTTGTGGAAGTCTTGCGGGATCTTTCCTATGGCTTGGCGCCTGTCTCTGAGAAAGAGGCCCTCGAGATGATGTCTAGCACGAAAGCGTCTCGACTCCTGCAAGGAGTAAGAGGAGAGCCTCCGGTAGACATAAGCAAGCTCGTTAATTTGATAATGAGAGCTTCTCTCCTTGCTTTTGAACAGCAGATTGCAGAAATGGACCTAAACCCAGTGGTCGCATCTGCTGACAGTTGTGCGGTCGCAGACGCAAGAATCAGGATTAGAAACTGAAGTTCAACAAAGTGGACCAAGCAAAAGACCAGTAGGTGGAGCTTCGTCGGCGCATCTTCTCATTGGCTAAGCGCGCCACAGACATGCCTCAGATTCAGCTTCTAGCAGACCCAAAGTGTTGACGGCAGAGTGATTCGGTACCAGAAAGTCGAAGGACTTCCTTGAAATGCTGGTCAAGAGGCTTGAGGCTAGGCCGGCGTCACAGTTCGTTCAACTGGATATGTGCCTCCTGCACCCACCCCCTCCCCTAGGGGGGGTTCCCCTCGGCGTTTCGCGGGTTCTGTTGCGTAGTGCTGGCATTCCAATAATTTGGATAACGTGTTGCATGAGTGTGGCACGGCAGTCACCGTCTTCTGAGTTCAGGTCTTGTTGCCAAGGTAGGCGGCACCATAACTTCAGGTTTCCTTATCTTTGGTTTACATTCGAGAAAGTCTTGATCGGCAGTTATCAAGAAATCAACCTTTGCCCATTTTGCTATGACTACATGAGTGGCATCATTAACCTCAAGGGAGTGTTTTAGGGCGATTTGGTTAACATCTTGTTGCGTGATTATTGGTTCCATTATTTCGATGCCTAGTCTTTCCAGAAAGTTGTGAAAGGACTCTATGCTCCGCATGATGTCTGTCTGCTCTTTGCGTCTTAGTGGATACCGCTTTTTGAGGCGATTATACCAATTGAGGCTCAGTCCATCTCGAATTATCTTGACTGCTGTTCGGGAGTCTCTTGCTGACTGTCCTAGTTCAGCGAAAGCATAGGTTGAGGTAATTAGCCTACAGGAATATTTGCGATGTTCAATCTCGCTGAGTAGTGTCATGCATTGTCTGGCATGTTTCGCATATGTGGGAGGTTTTACCCTTCTCCCCTTTCTCTTCCTTCTGTAGAGAAGCATCCAATTTGCAAGGATGCTTGTGTCAAGATACGCAGTCTTGGTTGTCTCAGTCAAAGATGATGTTCCAGAGGCTTCTTGAACGAGTCTTTCGCTTTCTCTTCTTGGCCTTTTTAGGCAATGAAGTAGCCTCTAGAGAAGAAGTATCCTCGTTGTCCACACTTAAAAAATGGTATGAAAGCTTGAGAGGACAGAGATCAATATGCTTTGGTTCTGGCTACGAGTATGGCCAAGATAAGTGGCACTATTGTAAGTGTGAGCCAGAAGGCCAATGCGGCTGGGTGAATATTCTCGAAGCCCACTGATATTGCACGCAGGTATCCGCCGTACCCGATGATGATTGAAGCAAAGATGCAGAGAAAGAAGATAGACCACTTGCGTGTTCTTGATCCATCTGTCAGGTCTTTCACCTCCTTTCATGTCAGGAAGGATTCAAGATTCTCTGGCGCTCGGAGTTCTCTCATGGCCTTTCTTAGTTCTTGCTTGGTAAGGCCATTATCTCTGAGGTACTCAACTTGTTTCTTGAGCCACTTCAAAGTGACACCGTTGGTTTCGCCCTTAAGGTATGTCTTGACGATTCCTTTAACAGTTTTTTCTCTATACTCCTTGATGTTGAGGTTCTTCTGTGTATTGCTACGTTTGGAGGCTTCCTCTGCACTCTTGGCTATGAGATTCTTCTACTTGTTACCTTCGACTCTAGTGTCTATGTTGGCTGCCTCTGCTGGGGTCTTGCCGTTCAAGCCTGAATGGCCTCGAATATAGTTGTAGTAGAGGTTGAAGCCTTGAATGATCTTGTTGTCAGGCTTATCTTGCTCTAGTCCTCTGGTGACTTTCGTTCGGTCTTTGATAGTGCCATGTAGACGCTCGATGAGGTTGTTGTTGGTTTGGTCAATGAATCTCGGACTCCTTACGTGCCTTGCTCCTCTCGGGAAGGCGGTTCTGAATGCGCTCTCATATGATGTTAAGCCGTCTGTCACAACTTCTGTTGGCGTCTTTCCGCTTCTCAGCTTGCCTTCCCAGAAGAGGTTTACCGCTTCGTGATCTCTTCTGGTGTGTGTGAGTCTGCTTGAGAGTAGGAATCGTGTTTCGCTGTCCATCAGGTTCCAGAGCCATCGGTAGTGGCCGTTCACATTGATTGTTGTCTCATCTGCGTGCCACTTGTCCGAGACCCTTGGCATCAGTTCCTTGGTATATTCGCTCATGAGTTTGATGTATCGCTGAATCCATCTGAGTACAGTTGAGCAGTTGACCCTCAGTCCATAGAACTGCTTCAGGTGGTCGGTGATTGATCTTAGTGAGATTCCTTTGAAGTATAGGTCTAGGGCTGCCGTGATCGCCTGTGGACTGGCCTTCATTCTTGAGAATCCGAGATCAACAACGAATCGTTTGTCACAGGACTTGCACCAGTAGATTTGGGTCAGTCCTCGTTTATTCTTTCGCACTCCGCGCTTGACGATCTTGTCAGAATGGCAACAGGTACATTCGGTTGGGTTTGCTTCGTCAATGCGGGGGATAGCATCTTGAGAGGTAATAATCGAGTTTCGAAGGGTCAGACTGAAGAGCACGGAGTGTATATGCTTGCATGTGGCCGTGCGATACTTGTGGTCTGGACACTCGCAACTCCAGCCTTCGTCGTTCTTGACGACTAGGTATGAGCCTCCGTTGCTCTGCGATTTAACCTTGTATGTGGAGGGGTCTAGGCGCTTGATCTGGTTGCCTAACGCTAAGATCGCTAAACCTCTGCTCGGTCTTTGGTCAACAGCCAACATAACCATCTAACCACCTATCATGCTAACCATTTATTTAAAATTTACGGCTAGATGGAAAGCTATATAAACGGTTAGATGGTCATATCATCGTATGGGCAAACTGACTCTTACGCTGGATGATGAACTAGAGAAACGTTTCAGAGACGAAATATTCAAGCGTCTGGGTATGAGGAAAGGAAACATCCAAGTCGCTATTGAAGAAGCAATCGAGATGTGGATTAAGGCGAAGAAGTAGGAGACACGTTTGACCGAAGCAATTACGGTATCTCACATAAACGTGGCCCAGCCTGCCCAAACGCATCCACCGATGTATTTCATGCACAAGTATTGGGCGCGTAAGCCTCACAATGTCGTGGCGAAGTACATCGAGACTTATTCCAGAGAGGGCGAAATCGTACTCGATCCTTTCTCTGGAAGTGGAGTCACGCCCATTGAGAGCCTTCGGCTCAAGCGGAAACCTATAGCCATTGACCTTGACCCGATGGCGGTCTTCATTACCCGCGTTACCATCGTGCCAGTGGATCTAGGGAGATTTGAAGCCGCTTTCAGACAGATTGAGTCAAAAGTCAAGGCGAAAATCCTCAAACTCTATGAAACTGATTGCAAGAGATGCAAGGGTACTGCTGTAGTGAGCCATGTCGTATGGAAACAGAAGACGGAATGTCTTGGAGACGAATTGCCACTGGAGATATGGTATCATTGTCGGTGCAAGAAGGACATCCAAAACAAGAAACCCTCCCCAACTGATCTGAAATTCCTAAACCGAGTTAACACGCGAAAAATACCATTCTGGGTTCCAAAGGGAGAACTGATCTGGAATACGCGGATAAATGTACACAAGGGAACCAAGGTTCCAGACCTCTTCACGAGAAGGAATCTGATCGCCCTCTCGATAATCTTCAACGAAATCGATTCGCTCCAAGATGAAGGAGTACGAGATCTCATGCGGTTTGTGTTCACGGGTTTTGTTTTCAAATCAAGCCGCCTGAATTTCGTGAATGTTGGCGGGTATAGTAGTTTAGGACGCGGATGGGCAGTCAGGGGCTACTGGGTGCCACCAGAGCATATGGAACAGAACGTTTGGAACGATTTCGAAGGACAATTCAATGATGTTCTAAAAGGAAAGAGAGAAGCACAGCAAGCACTAGGGAGTCAGCGAGAAGCAAGCAGTTTTGACGAGCTTTCCCATGACAAGGATTTTCTGATAAGGAACCAGACTGCCACCGATCTTTCTTTCATACCGAATGACAGTGTGGACTACATCTTCACCGATCCACCCTACGCCGACAGCGTACCATACCTTGAACTACACTACTTATGGTCTCAATGGCTTCGCTTCAACGTGAAGTTCGATGATGAAATCATAATGAGTGATAGCCCAATGCGAAGGGAGAAGAATTTCGATGATTATGAAAGGCTCATCAACATAGCTTTTCGTCTTCTCTATGACAAACTGAAGCCAAGTCATTGGATGACAGTTACGTTTCACAACTCAAAGATTTACATCTATAATGCTATCATCAAAGCCGCGGTTCTGGCAGGCTTCGATCTTGAAAGGATTATCTATCAGCCACCAGCGAAACCGTCAGCCAAAGGGCTACTTCATCCGTATGGAACAGCTGTCGGAGACTACTACATACGTTTCTTCAAACCTGCAAAGTCCTCTGTTCCTCTATCTGCCGAGGAGATAGACCATGAGCGTTACGAGCGAATAGTAGTGAACGCCGTAACGGATATCATCGCGCATAGAGGTGAGCCAACTCCCTACACATTCATATTGAATAGCTATGCCGACATCTACGCAGAACTGAAGAGAGAAGGATATCTATTTAGTGCGCCCGAAAGCATCGAGGACATACTCAAGAGGAATTTGGACAAAAACTTCATTCTGAAAGACAACAAATGGTGGTTTAAGGATACATCGAAGGTTCCTTTCATTGAACGCGTCCCGCTGAGCGAACGTGTGGAAGACACAGTTATCAACATCCTCAACAGAGAACCAAAGGTGTCCTATGATAAGATCATAGAAACACTTTTCCTGACTTTCCCAAACGCTCTCACACCTGAGACGAGGAGCATTCGGGAGATCCTTGAGGAGTACGGCAAGAAAACACCAGACAAAAAGTGGATGCTCAAACCTGCCGTGAAGAGACGTATCCAGCAACATGATATAGTTATCGAGTTGGTGTCGAAGATTGGGGAAGCTCTCGGCTACAAAGTAATTGCCGATATTCCAGAACGGAGAGTTGTCACATTGCTATTTGAGTCTGAGAATCCTGATCGGGTAAAGGAGATCGATGTGATATGGTTGGACAAGTCAAAGCCCGTGTATGAATTCGAGATCGAGCATTCAACAGGATTCAGCCTCGGTATTGACCGAGGGTCAAATCTTAAAATCGATGGTGTCAAACGAGTCTTTGTTACGCCCGAAGAACGCAAAGAGCTACTTAATCGCAAGTTTCGAGAGAAGAAGTTCACCCAAGAGATCCGAGAGTACGGCTGGCGTTTCCTATACTACTCAGATGTGGAAGAACTATGTGAGCTATCCAAAACTCGCAGGGGTCTAACCATAGACGATGTCGAAAAGAAAATCAAGCTTCCCAGCGAGGTTCGCGTGGAGAAACAGTCCAACCTCGACTGCTTCAGAGAGGAACTACCCCCAGCTAACTAGCTCAGAAGCATAGTGAAGAATGATCCTACTCATGCCACGTTCATGCAACAGGGGAATCCAATATTTCGAATGCCCGCTTCCCGCAACAGAACCGTTTCGCGGCAGTTAAGGTGCGGTAATGCCCTAGCTCAACCCTCTCCACAAGTACGGCCTACAAGGGCATGGAAAGGTACTACCATGGGTCTGCAGGAATTTCCTGGTTAGGAAGTCAATCGATTCACTGGCTACTGGAGTGTCAAGGAAGGTTTCGAAACCGTACTCGGGATGGGCTGAGCTCTATGAAGATCTCATCTTGAATGCAAAGTCTCGGTTATCCAATCGAGTCCAAGTTCGCGGAGCTTCCCTTTTCCTGGTTTTCCTTCTTCGTCCAAGCCGCGCTCTCTATAGTATTCTTCCAGCATAGTCTCCAGCTCTACTATCTGTCCCTTTGCAGGCCCTTCATCAACGGATTCCTTCAGGAACCTCTCTGGTAACGTGTCGTCCTTGCGTGAGATCCCCATCTTGACATTGAACGCTCTCTGCAGGTTCCATATTCTCTCTCCTGCCTTCATGAAATCATCGAAGCTCATCTCCCATCCTGTTATTGCTCGATAGTAGTCCGTGAGCATCGTCAGAGGCAACTTTCCCCAGAAGAGCATGAACTTGCATATGCCAAGGGAGTCGACAACACAGCAGACATCTTGATACACCTTTGTCATGCGGCCTTTGTCTTCTGTCAGGAAGCCGTCGACAGCCTCTTTCCAAGGTAGCTCAGGGCTGAGCAGGTTCCTCTCGACCAGCATAGGTGATCCACGATTGTGATTCGCGCCAACATTCGAAGTCGCATAGGCGACGCCCATCGACTTGAACTTGCGCGGGTTATGTTCAGGAAACTCTAGGCCTTTGACATGTATCGCGAACTTCTCGGCACCTTTGCCTATTGTTTGTGCTGCCCTCCTCACTCCTTCTCCTAATACCGAACCAAAACCCTCTTTCTTTCCGATGAGTTCGCACATCTTGACGACTGCGTCGGGGTTGCCCCATGTCAGGTCGACTCCTCCAGTGTCTTTCAGCAGGCCTTTATCATAGCATTCCATGGCAAACGCGATCGCTTGTCCGCTCGATATGGTGTCGACGCCGAGTCTATTGCAGATGTCATTAGCCTTTGCTATGGACTCAAGGTTGCTGTTGAAGCATAATGAGCCCAAGGCCGCCATTGATTCGTACTCAGGTCCGCTCCCTTCCATCGCGTATGGTCCGCTCTCGACCCTGACCTTTCTTCCACAGGCTATGGGACAGGTTCTGCAAGGATATGGAGACTTGAGGATCTTCTGTGTCATGGTGGCGCCAGTGATCTTCTCAGCCTCAGGGAAGCTTCCCTTTGTCCAGTTTCTGATGGGCAGGTTACCATTCTGTTCGAAGACTATGAGTCCTGAGGCGGTTCCGTTCTCGCGGAATGCTTTCGTGTTAGGTAAGGAGATCTGCACAGCTTCTTTTCTTATCTCATTCAGTCTTTCCGGCTCCTTTACACCTACCTTGCCGGTCCCCTTACAGGCTATTGCCTTCAGGTTCTTGGAACCCATGACAGCACCAAGCCCGCATCTGCCTGCGGCCCTGCTGTCATCAGCGATGATGCTGGCTAGCCTAACGAGCCTCTCCCCTGCAGGCCCTATGGTGACAACAGAGATCCCTTCATCGCCCAGTTCTTTGCGGATCATATCGACTGTTTCTAAGGTCTCGTTTCCCCATAGATGTCTCGCGTCCTTGAGCTGAACCTCAGTATTGTTTATCCACAGATAGACAGGTGCAGCAGCCTTGCCCTGGACCACGATTCCGTCGTAGCCAGAGTTCTTCAAGTCAACTCCTAGAGGTGCGGAGAATACTGCCTCGCCGAAGATTCCTGTGAGTGGTGATTTCGAGACAACAGTAGACTTTATGCCACACGGTACGCCGGTGCCGACAAATGCCCCGGTCATTATGATCAAGCGGTTCTCTGGGCCGAGTGGGTCTGTGTCAGGCTCCACCTCTTTGTACAGTATGGTTGAGGCGATTCCCTCGCCCCCGACAAATCTCCGGATCACTTCCAGATCCAGTTCTTCTTTCCGGACCTCACCGCTAGTCAGGTTGACTCGCAGGATCTTACCGGAGTATCCGAGCAGCATCACGCACACAAACCTTCCTGAGTTGACTTCAGCGCTAGGTTCCTAATAACAACGCCATAAACATCAAGTTCGACAAGCTGCGCTTCAGCATCGGACCTCGAGTACTGATCCATTTACTTATAACTCTAACCAAAAACGAGATACTAATAATTGGGACCGAACCTAATAGCCTGACAACTCGGAGTGGAACACGGATATGAAAGGCCCGATATTGAGGGTTCTCTTACTTCTTTGTCTAACTGCTTTGCCGGTAGTGGCTGGTCAATCGCCGTCGCAGGCCGAGGACTTTCGACTCAAAGACATCTATGGAAAAGACTTTGCTCTCTCAGACTTCAGGGGCAAGGTTGTTCTGCTGGAGTTCTTTGCCAGTTGGTGCAGCCCATGTAAACCTGAGATGGCTGAACTCAAGGAGATAAGGACAACATATCCTCGGGAACAGCTCATCATGATATCGGTGAGCTTTGATCCCTCGATGGACACCGACGATGTTCTCAGGAGTCTCGCAGCGAATGTCAGCGCCGACTGGATCTTGGCAAGAGATACCGTGGGTGCCAGTGACAAGTACGGGGTCAGCATCGCCCCCACAATATTCCTCATAGATCGATCTGGAGTTATCCGTTACTCCCACACTCGCCTGACAAGGTCCGATATACTGACGCCTGAAATCAGCCAACTCCTCTCCGAGGCACCTCAACCAACACCCCCGAAGGCCGCGGGTTACGGAGACCTGACTCCAGCGTTCCTGCTCATCATACTCATTGTAGTTGTAGCTGGCCTAGCCCTGCTACTGCGGAAACAGAGACGCCGCAAAAGGCAGAAGCTTAAGCGCCAACGCTAGGTCGCACGTCGCCCAAGAAGTAATCTAGCGTTTTGCGCAGGCCTAGCCTGAGTGGGTAGCCTTTGACGCTGCCTCAACCACTGCCTTTGCGAAATCTTCAGGAGTAGCACCCACCAACTTGTACCCCTTCCTGAAAAACTCCATCACGTGGCTGCTCAGTATCTCAGGCTCAGCCCTAAGTCCAGTGAGTTCTCTCTCAAGCTCTTGGAGGGCGTCCTCAGGGTGGAGGAAGAAGTCGCCGGTCACGACTATGCCGAAAAGGATCTTCTTCTCTACTGTGCACTCGACCCTGATCAACTTTCCGCCTGGAATCTTGATCTCAGATCTTCCTATCATACGTGTCATCTCCTGTTTATCCACTCTGGATTCGAGTATCTCTCCTTACTTAGTTGTTCTGCAATTGTGCTTTCCTCTTTTGTAAGCTCTCCTCTGGCCAATGTGATCTTCAGCGACTGCTCGAAACCTCTTCTGAGGGCTTCAACAACATCGCGGGGCTGCGGCTTTCTTGATAACTCCCTTGTTAGCGTCGTGACTCTTTTCTCTGCGGAAGCGATCATCTTGTCACGGATCTTCGCGTCAGACACTTTGAGTAGGCGAAACATCTTGTCCAGGTCTGCATCCACTAGCACGGTGCCGTGTTGAAGCACTACCCCAAGCCTTCTTGTCTGAGCGTTCCCAGAGATCTTCTTGCTGGCAACCACTATATCGTTTATCGGCTGGAACGATGCGGCTACACCGAGCAACTCCAGACCTTTGACTATGCCGCTGCATATCACTTGGTACGAGTGGAGAATGTCCTTGGGCACGACATGCTCCTCCTCGCTAGCGACGAGGCTGTACGTGACCTCTCCCTGACTGTCGTGGAAGACCGCGCCCCCACCAGTTATCCTCCTGACTACGTCAATTCCTTCATTCTTGCATGCTTCAAGATCCACCTCAGCGCGTAGGCTCTGGAAGAAACCTATGGATACCGCTGAAGGGCTCCACGCATAGAATCTGATAGTATTCGGAGCCTCACCTTTGGATCGGCAGATGAGCATCGCTTCGTCGACGGCCATATTCATAGCTGCACTGTTTCTCTGGAAATCAAGCAGCCGCCAGTCTGAAGAGTCTTTGGCCAAGGTCGGAACTTAAGAGATAGACCTCTGGAAGATATTTAACTTGATTCACAGAAAGCAGATCTATGCTCAACTGTTATGCTATGCTTACGCTTTAAGGCGGCGGATCTCAGAAGCTGCAGCGGGAAGACTCTACTTTCTTGCTCTTATACGCGGATTCAGTATCTCATCCAATGTTGAGCCTATGAACATAAAAGACAGCGAGAGCAGCGTTATCGCAACCCCAGGCGGGATGATCCACCACCATGCCAGATGCTCGAATGCACCGAAGGCATTGGCTGAGTAGAAGATCCTGCCCCAGGACGGGGTGTTCGGGTCACCGAGCGCTAGAAAACTGAGCGCAGCCTCGGTGATGACAGCCCCAGGAATATACAGTGCAACAGTGGCATAGGCCAGCGGCAACACATTAGGTAGTAGATGCCTCAACATGATGTGTCCGCTTGAGGAACCTATAGCTCTTGAGGCCTCGACAAATGTAGCCGTCTTAAGCTGAAGAACCTGGGCTCTCACAACTCTTGCAAAGCCCGGCCAACTAAGTATCCCAAGCAACAGGACCATGTTCCAGATGTTTCTGCCGAAGAGCCCGCTGAGTATCATCAGCAATGGCAGACCAGGAAGGACAAGCAGGAGATCAACCAATCTCATGAAAGCCTCATCCGTGATCCCACCTTGGTAGCCCGAGACAAGGCCGACAGCAAGCCCTATCGATACAGCCAGAGTAGCCGCGCTCACGCCTATCAACAACGACACTCGCGTGCCGTAAAGAAGCTGAGACATCAAGTCTGAACCTAAATGGTCTGTGCCAAGGACTCCGTGGACCCTGCCAGGAACGTGCAAGTCGAGGTTGCTGAGAACAACACTGAAACTTGAAGGGAGAGCGGGATCTACGGCCTTCACCTGAAATCGCAGCAGCACCGTGTAGCCACCTTTCTTTGAGAAGATGTGCTCAGCCACGTTCTGATACCATTCCAGCCCTATTCCAGACTTGTATTCAAAAGGAAGACCTTTCGAGTCGAGCCTCAGATCAGGCGGCTCAAGGGGATCTGTGTTGAAGCCGCTGCTCCAGATGAGAAACTGTACAGAGTCAGTGTCCAGTATGAATAGTTCGATCTGGTACACGCTGTTTTCGATTGGGCCGAAGCGGAAGTCGGTGGCGATCTGAAAGCTGAGCGGAGGCGCAAACGGATAATGGAGGCGATGGCGGAGCTCCGCTGTTCCTGTTTCTACGTGGCCCGGTGTTGCCGTGAACTCTAGAGTCAAAGCACCGTCCGCCAATATTCTGAAGGGGGTCTCAGTCTTGGCCTGCCAGTTCTCAGAATCGATCTTGGGGGCCACTGGAAAGTCTGTTGTCTGCGGCAAGTCGCCATATCCAGGAATGAGCCTATACCATGATGGTAACGCTATTCCCTCTGCCAGAAACCTATCTGCCAATGGGTCGTAGGGAGTCAAGACCGGGGCGAGAACGGCCACAAGGAGGAAGAACAGCAGGATACCAAGGCCGACCAGACCCATCCTGCTCCTCCTGTATGTGGGCCAGAACTCAGACAGCCTAGTCTTACTCGACACCTCTTCACCCCTAGTAACGTATCCTCGGGTCCAGTATCCCATACATGAAGTCTACAGCTAGGTTTGCGAGTATCGTCACAAGACTCAGGAGAAAGAAGGTCCCTTGCATCACTGGGTAGTCGCTCTGCAGGATCGCTTCATACAGATATCGGCCGACGCCATGCCAGCTGAAGATCGTCTCAGTGATCACGGCTCCGCCGACTATTCCTGCCAAGCTCAGCCCAATCATCGTAGAGATCGGAGGCAGAACGCTTCTCAGACCGTGGCGATAGACGATCGATCTTGGCTCCAGGCCCTTTGCTTTTGCCATCAGGATGTAGTCTTGCGTGAGGACATCTGTCATCAGGTTCCTGACTATCAGGGCATATCCTCCGAAGCTTATCACCACGAGGGTGATCATGGGTAGGGTAAGATGCCAGAGCATGTCGACGATGTAGCCGAGCAGGTCTGCGGGGGGGTCTGGAGATCGTGCCTGCGACTGGGAAGTTGATGAGGCCTCCGGTGGCGATAGGAAGATAGTAAGCGAATGTTAAAAGAAGCAGCAACCCCAGAAAGAAGACGGGCAGCCCTTCTGTCAGCAGACCGATCGTTACTGTTGCCACATCTCGCTTCGTGCCACGGTGCGAACCCGCGGAGACGCCCAGGCTTATGCCCAGACCTATGCTCAGGATTGTTGAGGATCCCATTAAGAGGATCGTGTTTGGAAGTCGCTCGATTATCTCGTCAGAGACATATCGCTGTGAGACAAAGGAGATTCCCAATCTGCCGCTGAAGAGGTTGTACAGGTAGGTGATGAACTGTTCGTGGAGGGGCCTGTCCAGGCCCCACATTTGAAGTAGGGCTTGGCGTGCTTCCAGTGGAAGATTAGGGTTTACGAAGTGTGTGATCGGGTTTCCAGGCATGACTCGGAAGATGAAGAACTGCAAGACAAGGGTAACAACTAGGACTATGAGAGTATTCACGATTCTTCTTGTGGCATAGGCTCTGAAGCCCATCCAAGCACCTATCTGGTTTCAACCTTACGAACTCTTCGTCTCCTGACAAGAAGGTAGCCGGCGATCGAGACCACTACTATGGCAATAGCCGCCACCGGCAGGCTAGGAAATGGGTTCGCAGCTTCCTTGCCGGTCTCTTCAGCCTCAGGCCTTGATATCGCCAGTCTCTTGAAGTAGTCAGGGTTTGCTCTTAGTCTCCAGAATTCGCCTGGCTTCTCTTCAGACAGTATGAACGGCCCGGTCCCCACCATCTTTGTCATTCCGGGCTTGGAGGGATGTGGTTCTCGGTCGGGCTGGAAGGTTCGCCAGTCGCTGATATCTTTCCAGATGTGTTCGGGGATGACGTATGGCCCGCCGGCATCTATGAGATTGAAGAGGCTTGTGCCGTTCATGAGAAATTCGACAGTGTAGGGGTCTGGTGCAGAGACGTTTATCACGCGTTCGAGAGTTGAGAGGAAGAGGGGGATCTTGTTCTTCTTGAAGTAGTCTATCGAGAACTTGACGTCGCTTGAGGTGAACGGCTCCCCGTCTTGCCAGGATGCGTTGCGGACCAGATTGAACCTTATCTTCTGTGCCTTGAATCCATCAATACTGACATCTTGAACGTCCCAGCTCCTAGCCAGATAAGGAAGGGGATCACCTGTTTCGGGATCTGAAGCTAGCAGTGAGTCGTAGACCAGCGAGATTATCTTCTGTTCATATGCGCCTGTGCCGTAGAGCGGGTTGAGGGTTCTCACCCTTCCGCCCACATCAACCTTTACTGTTCCTCCAGCCTCGATTCCGGACTTGTGTAGGTTGAGGTAGGTCCAGAATGCCCCTGAGGTGAAGTATCCGATTCCCTTGTGTTGGATCATTCCTTCCCATCCCTTTCTGTAGGCCTCGATCTGGTACCTTGAGTAGACAGGAATTCTGGCCGCTAGGTCAGCGATCTTCGCCTGCGCCTCCCAAATCGTGGTCTTGGCATTATCCTCAGTCTCAGACTCAAACCTGAACCTGTAGAGAAGCTGATCTAGCTCCTGATCCCTTATTCCGACTGTATTGTCACCGTCTGGAACGTCTAAGCTTGAGTGATAGTAATCGTAGAGCCACCTCGGGAATCTACCGAGGTTTGAGACACATAGGAAATACATGTCAAAATTTCTCTCCGACAGAACCCGAGTCAGCATCGCGTCGAAGGCTACGCCTTCCTGGTACGCGTCGAAGCCGAGCTTCTTCATCTCTTCGACTACAAGCTTGGCTATTTCGTATGAGGTCGGGGCCTCTTCCTGGGTAGGTGAGATGAAGGGGATTCTTCTTAGGGGTTTTCCGTCGGGCGCAGTCAACTTGCCGTCTTGAGCCCAACTGTAGCCGGCTGAGGTCAGGATCTCTCTTGATTTTGATGGATCGTAGGGATATACCTCGACCGCTGGATTGTGCCATTTACCGAATGCGGGTGAGGTCTCAAAGAGCATGGGCGTCACAGTTATCCCTTCAAAGAGTTTGTTGGCGATCTCCTCTCTCGGGATCAAATGAGCAATAGCTTTCCTGAGTTGTTTATCATTCAGTGGCGGATTTCTAGTGTTGAATGCAACGTAGCAGTAGTGAGTCTGGGGGCTGAAGGTTATGTTAAGGTTAGGGTCGTCTGATAATGCTCGTACATCAGACGGTCTATAGATGTCTGATAGTATGTCGATGTCTCCTTTGCGGATGGCTGCTACGGCCGCTTCAGGCGTCGCGTGAAAAACGAATAGAACTTCATCAACCCTAGGGCCATTAATCGGAAAGCTCAATGATTCCAAAGCGTACGTGCGCGACGAAACATACGGACTCAGCAGTAGAGCAAGGAAGCAAGCTGCAAGAAATCTAGACAACTACTTGTCCATCCTGATATGCTCGATGATTCAAGAAAGGTTTCTTATTAAAGCCTGTTGCCACGCCGGACACGATTGGAAGCCTGAGGCATGAAAGATGAGACAAGACATCCAGAATAACTGAGTGCGGGGTATGCGTTTGAGATCGTGAGAGGAAGCAGGGAGAACTCCATTCCCAATAGGCGACATCCAGCCTATATGATTCATACGTCATGCTGCATGAGAAGACTCTAATCACCCAAGAACAGGTTATTAGAGGAACTCGAACAGAAGAGGAGAGGACCGCATTGTCTCTCCCCCCTGAAGATGACAAACCCCTCCTAAAGATCACTTCACTGAGAGTATGCTACAGAACTGGAAAAGCGACCATAGACGCTGTTGACAATGTTGACTTCAGCATCATGCGGGGAGAGGCTTTCGGCTTGGCAGGCGAATCGGGTTCAGGCAAATCGACCGTAGCTCAGACTATCCTCAAGCTTCTCCCAGCAAACGCCGAGATAAAAGGTGGAGAAGTTATCTTTGATGGAAAGAACATTCTCGGGATGAGCGAGGAAGAGTTCCGAAGAGAGTTCAGATGGAAACGCATAGCCACAGTTCCCCAAGCAGCAATGAATGCCCTCACACCAGTTCACAGGATCAGAAGCCAGATAGTTGAAGCCATAGTAACGCATGAACAGGTGGACACGGACCAAGCGATCTCAAGAGCTGACAGGCTCCTTGAGATGGTCAGGATCCCGAAAGATAGAGGTCGAGACTTCCCACATCAGTTCAGCGGAGGCATGAAGCAGAGGGCCGTCATAGCTATGTCGCTGGCCTGCAATCCCAGCCTTCTCATAGCAGACGAACCGACTACAGGCCTGGACGTGATCACCCAGGCAGAGGTCCTCGGACTGCTCAGAGACCTGAAATCAAAACTGGAACTCTCCTTACTGTTCATAACTCATGACATCTCGATCCTGCCAGGGTTGTGTGATCGGGTGGCGATAATGTATGCTGGAAAGATAGTTGAAGAATCCAGCCCTGAGCTGCTTTTCTTTAACTCCACCCACCCTTACACGAAAGCGCTGATTGAATCCTTACCAGATATTGAAAAAGGAAATGTCCGACGCAGAAGGGGCAGCTCTTGTCTACAACAGTAATTCAAGTCCAAAACCTGACGAAATCCTTCAGGAAGAGCAGGACTTTGTTCAAGGCTCTGCGAGGTGAGGTCGAATACGTCAAAGCTATCGACGATGCAACATTCCACATAGAAAGAGGAGATGTCCTGGGGCTTGTGGGAGAGAGCGGAAGCGGAAAGACCACCCTGGGAAGAACGATCCTGAGGCTGGAGGAGCCTGACAGCGGCCACATCTACTTTGAAGGAGTTGATCTCACAGTCATCCGCGACCAGTCCACCCTCAAAAGCTACAGAAAGAGAATGCAGATGATCTTTCAAGATCCCTTCGAGTCGATCAATCCCAGAATGAAAGTCAAAGATGTAGTCGAAGAACCACTGCAAGTTCACACGATCGGGTCTAAGCAAGAACGAATCGAGCTTGTCAAGAGCGCCCTTAAGGACGTGCGGATCACGCCTCCTGAGGACTTTCTGGATAGGTATCCCCATGAGCTCAGCGGCGGTCAGAGGCAACGAGTGGCGATCGCTAGAACCTTGGTGCTTAGGCCTAGTTTTATTGTGGCGGATGAGCCGGTCTCAATGCTTGACGTCTCAGTGCGAATGGAACTGTTGAACTTGATGCTTGAGCTGAGGGACAGGTACAACCTCACCTACCTATTCATAACACACGATCTTGCTGTTGCGAGATACGCCTGTGACAGGATAGCAGTAATGCGACTCGGCAAGATCGTCGAGTCAGGACCAGCTCTGGAAGTGATAGACAACCCACAAAACTCCTATACCAAAGCGCTCAGGGCCGCAGTCCCAGTAATCAAAAGACAAGGTTGAACGAAGCCCAACAACAGGCGTAAATGTCTTTTGAAGACGAGGGACGGGCCCAACGATAGTCCGATTAACCAAGACTTATTAGACCACGTAAGTCAATGACGAGGACCAAGGCTTCGCAGATGGATTCACCACACACCGCAGAAGGCAAGAACGCGATCAAGAGCCTCTTCGAACCATCAGGTGTAGCGGTCGTGGGAGCTTCGGACGATCCTGCAAAATTTGGATATCTACTGATGAGCAATCTGCTCGAACTTGGCTACGGTGGAAAGATCTATCCCGTTAACAAGAACAGAGAGACAGTCCTCGGACTGAAGTGTTACCCATCCGTCAGCGCCATTCCCGCCGAGGTTGAGACCGTGATAGTAATAGTACCAGCGCAGTATGTTCCCCAGATAATGCAGGAATGTGTAGAGAAGAAGGTCAAAGGAGCAATCATCTGCACGTCAGGATTCCGAGAGGCCGGCGAGAAGGGGGCCGAGCTTGAACAACAGATGCTTCAGATAGCTAGGTTAGGCGGAGTCAGGATCGCAGGACCCAATACGACAGGACTACTTAACGTCTACAATGGATTCACATCAGCGTTCGTGAAGATCTCAAAGCCGAAACGCGGCAACGTGTCGATAATATCGCAGACAGGCATGTTCGCATCCGTTCTTCTGGAACACATCCTATCAACCCAGTCCTTCGGTCTGAGCAAGGTTGCAGGACTTGGAAACAAGGTGGATGTGGATGACGCTGACATTTTGGAGTACTACGAAGATGATCCGAACACCAGAGTCATAGCAATATATGCTGAAGGCATAAGGGATGGAAGAAGATTCCTTCAGGTATCGAGAAGGGTTTCAAGGAAGAAGCCGATCATTATTCTAAAGTCAGCGAGGTCGGGTTCTGGAGGAAGAGCCGCCCTCACTCACACGGGCTCGCTCATGGTAAAGGACGAGATCTTTGATGCTGCCTGCAAAACAGCCGGCCTCATCAGGGTTGAGGATATCGAGGAGCTGATAGATCTTGTCAAGGCTTTCGCATTCCTTCCCCAGCCTAGAGGGGACAGGGTTGGCGTAATAGCCTATACCGGTGCCGGCTGCGTTATGAGCGCAGACGCCATAGAGAAGTATGGACTGCGCCTTGCCACACTCTCCAAGCAGACCACGGAGAAGCTTACCCGCTACGCACCGGGTTTCGGCATCCTCTCGAACCCACTCGATGCCGAACTGGTCCGCCAAGGCATCGGAGGCTCTGAAGCCTCACTTGTGCTATCTCTTGAGTCTTATCTTGCAGATCCAAACGTGGATATGGTCTCACTTGTCCTTGTCGGCCTGACCAAAGAAAGCAAGATATGGGATGTAGACATCGACAATGTCTTCACAGATATGAAGAAGAGATTCCCTGACAAGCCGCTTGTGGTAACAAACCTCGCCTCGCGAGAGGTCATGGACGAGTACAAGGAGAAGCTTGAGCGGCTAGGAATTCCAGCGTACCCATCTCTCCTGCGTAACATTCGTGCCCTGAATGCTCTCAGCAGATACTACAGCAGATTCCTGCCTCGGAAAAACTACTGACCAAACAACATGGAGATGATGATATCTTGACTAGACCTCTTGAGGGAGTCGGCATCCTTGATCTATCACGCCTTAACCCAGGTGGCTACTGTACAATGCTCCTCGCGGACACGGGTGCTGATGTACTCAAGATAGAACAGCCGGATGTCGGCGATTACATGAGGAACACTCCACCGATGATCGGCAGCCAAAGCGCCATGTTTCTTACTCTCAACAGAAACAAGAGGAGCCTGACCCTGAATCTCAAGACTGAGAAAGGCAAAGCGATCCTTGACAGATTGTTGGACAGGTTTGATGTCCTAGTCGAGAGTTTCAGGCCTGGCGTCACCAAGAGGTTAGGTGTCGACTATGAGACTCTAAAGAAAAAGCATCCAAGACTGATCTATTGCTCGATCACAGGCTATGGCCAAGATGGCCCCTACAGAGACCTCGTTGGACATGACATAAACTACCTAGCACTCTCCGGCGTGCTTAGTCTAACTGGGAAAAGAGACGGCCCTCCCATAGTTCCTGGAATAACAATCGCGGACATAGCGGGCAGTATGTTTGCGGCCATCGGGATACTCTTGGCAGTAGTCTCACGAGAGAAGACTGGAGAAGGTCAATTCATAGATGTCTCGATGTTCGACGGCGTGGTATCTTGGTTAACAATACAGGCTGCAAGATACTTCGCCGAGGGGAAACCGCCTAAGAGGGAGACCTGGCCTGCTGGCGGAGAAGCGTTCTATGATGTTTTCGGAACAAAGGATGGCAGGCATATCGCCATCGGTGCTGCTGAGCAGAAATTCTGGAAGACCCTCTGCCAGAACATTGGAGCTCCTGAACTCATGGAGCACAGAGTCGCGATTGGCCAGAGATCTCCTGAGGCACACGCTAGGCTCGCTGAGATCTTCAAGACCAGAACAAGAGATGAATGGTTCAGTCTTCTAATGAGCAAGGATGCATGCCTTACCCCTGTCAAGACTCTTGATGAGGTTTTCTCGGATCCGCACGTTCTGTATCGCGGGCTTGTGTTCGACATGGACTGCCCCGCATCAGGATTGGTTAAGCAGCTGGGTTTCCCCATAAAGCTCAGCGAGACACAGCCAGAGATGAGAACTCCTCCACCTTCGCTCGGTCAGCATACAGAATCAGTACTCCATGAATTAGGATATACCCCGGAACAGATACAGCGGTTCAGAGAAGAGGAGGTAGTCTGATCAGGATATTGCGATGCCACTGTACTTGTGAAGCATGCTCTTCAGCATGCCCCAGTCAAGATCAGTCTCAAGACAGCCATCCTTGAGCAGAGGCAGGCCTTGGCCTGCCACACCGAACTTTTCGCAGACGTAACTGCCCATAACGAGCTCTTTGAGGCAGCCAACACCTAGGCATCCTTTTGGCTTGAGTTTTGTGAAGGCCTTGGGAACTATACTTCCCCCAGAGATTATCATGGCTTTTCCGTAGCCAAGAGCCTCGACATCACCAATCAAGTGACCGAGCTTGCATCTTCCACAGTCGATGCACTTGTAGCCGTACTCGTCAGGTTTAGCAGGGCATTCCCTTGAGCGCAAGCATTGCGGCAGCAGCAAAATTCTTTCCGAGTAAGGAAGCTTGTTGAAACGTTCTCTGCCAACATTGTTCTTTGCGGCGACATAGAGTTCAAGGACTCTGTTTTCGTCTATCCCCATTTTTGCAGCCATTCTCTCCAGCCTGCTGACAGCGAACTCACTCAACCGTAACTTTGCAAGTTTCTCTATCGCTCGCATCAAAGTGCTTTCCCGATTCATTGATAACAGAACCTCCTGGCTATTCGCATGACAGGCCTTCGAAATTCCCAGACAACACCTGTCGTATGTTTATGCAAGAAGAGAATCTTGAGCCGAGTGAAAAAGATTCCTATCTCGACTTGTTCAAACAAGCGGCCCTTCAGCCCAACGCGAATATGACAACAGTTATATCCATCTGGACGTTTGACAATACCCGACCTCGAATGGAGCCAGCCACCAGTCCTCGAAACGCCATCATTGCAGCTGCCGCGGTCGGAGCGTTCTGCTTCTATTTGTTCTTCAGACCCTATCTGATTCTTGGGTTTCTCGCTGCGATCTCGATGGGAGCCGCGACCTTCTGGACGCTCCGAGCAAGAGAGGTTCAGCATGTCAGAAGAACAGTCCTGATCACTTTCGCCGTAATAGTTTGGGCTGGCACGCTTGCGATTCTGGCATGGATTGGGCCCGGCTCGCTTGTGAAGTGGGTAGGCGATCATCTTCGAGTCTACTACTTCCAAGGTATGCCGATGTACGGCACAACAATCATCCCTTGCACGCGTGCTCTCCCAGAGGTCACTCTTGGGATAGCGATGTACGGCCAGCAGGCGCAGCCAGGAGTGCTCCTGAAATGGCCTTCCTCTCTTGTTATGCTCATCATGGTCATGATCCCGTTTGTGGCCACAGCAGTGGTCTTTGGCAGAGGTTGGTGCGGTTGGATGTGTTTCTTTGGAGGAACCGTGGAGGCTTTCATGAGCGGAACCAAGAGACGGTGGACGCTCAGAAGATGGCGAGTGAACTTCCACCCGCCCGAGGGTGAAGTAAGCTTCCTTGGCGGACTCAAGGAGGAGGTCAAGGACATCAAGTATGGGACTGCTCTGGCTCTGCTCTTGGTTGGCTTGGGCGCCGCAGTTCCAATAATATGCATCGTGTGCTGGACCTTTCTCATACAGTACCTGTGGATAGGCGCACTCTTCATCGCTGCCGCAGTCCTATTCGCCATAGTGATACCGTTCATGACAAAGAAGCGATGGTTCTGCATTCTCTGCCCGGTCGGCGCCATGATCGGCCTGGTTGAAAGCCTAAGCCCGTTCAGAGTCAAGATAGACATGGACAAGTGCGACAAATGCTACGACTGTATGAGAGCATGCCCTATGTATGCTATGACTCCCAAAGCGATTGAGGAGAAGGGGAAACCGGTCCTAGACTGCATCAAGTGTGGTAGATGTATTGAAGTCTGCCCCAAAGAATGCATTGATGTATACCTGAGAGGGACAAGCATCAAATGCAGATCGTGGTTCGTTCCCCTGGCCCTAGGCACCACAGCCGCTTGGTATGTCTGGTTTGTCTTCGCTCTAATCCAGCTTGTTCCATACTTTCTGCGAGTCTGAACTGTCACAGTAACGGAGATATTCAACGTCAGTTTCAAGAGTCCAGGTCAGTTGAAACATGGGATCAGTTGCTGCAGGCGTGGATATCGGAAGTACGACAGCCAAGTGTGCGCTAATTGTCGATGGCGCCGTCCTGTTCGGTCCTATTCTGCCTACAGGAGCCAACCCAACCAAGGCTGGCGAGCAGGCTCTCCAACAGGCACTGCTGAAGCTGAACTCTTCAGTTGACAAGAAATATGTTGTTGCAACAGGCTACGGAAGAGTGACAGCCCCCTTTGCCAACGAGACTGTTACAGAGATATCCTGCCACGGCCGTGGAGCGCACTATCTTGAACCTAGTACTCGGACTGTGATTGACATTGGAGGCCAAGACTCGAAAGCAATTGCACTGAGCGAAAATGGGAGGGTCGCTGATTTCGTCCTTAACGACAAGTGCGCGGCTGGGACAGGTCGATTCCTGGAATTCGCGTCAAGGCTCGTCCTTGAGGTTCAGCTCGAAGACTTGGGGGCACTCTCAACCAAGGCTACCATGCCGGCAAAAATCTCCAGTACATGTACGGTCTTTGCCTTGACTGAGATAGTCTCCCTACTTGCCGAAGGAAATAGCAAAGAGAACATAGTCGCAGGCCTCCACAGCGCGATCTCTCAGCGGGTTGCGGCCATGGTGAGGAAAGTTGGCGTACGGCCTACTGTGATGCTGACAGGGGGAGTGGCTAAGAATGTGGGTCTTAGAGCCACGTTGGCTAAGGAACTAGGCGTTGGCGTCAACCCCCCAAGCAGAGCAGATCCCCAGCTCGTCGGCGCACTCGGCGCAGCGATAGTGGCTAAGGAACGCCTAGAAAAGCAGACCAGTTGATATCAGGTATCGACGCTCATCGATGTCGCGTTCCTAGCCTTCCTCATACCACTCTTTGCTCTTGCCGGAGCCGTCCACCCTGGAAACGAGCACTATGCTGACCAGACCGGTGATACTTAGTGAGCCCACAACTGGAAGGAAGTAGAGTGTCCCTTGCAGCAGTATGGCAACGAATAGAATCGCAACACACCAGATAGTAGCATTACCCAGTACCGCCACTCCGCGTCCTACTCTCATCGTTCATCATATCTCAGCAGTCAGAATACCATATATAATGCTTAGCGAAACGAACTGGAATGAGTCTGTGTTAACACGGGACCCACTTGATTCTGAGAACCCGTTTGGCAAGCTGAAGGCCTAACTTCTCCGAGCACCACACAGTGAAAAAGGGATAAAAGCTGAAGCGAATCATGCGAAAAGATAATTACCTGCGCACAGAAAAGAAGTTGGATTAACTGTGTCGAAGCCGGATGTCGAGGAGCTGGCGAAAGCAATCCTCGCAGCTGCACTAGTCCTGTCTGTCTTCGCTGTGCCGTTATATCAGGACGCCCAACAGCCGCCGCAGCCCACGCCTACAGAACCGATGAGACTGATCATTGTTCCCGACAGACCGATTCATCTTAACAAGCAGGAGAGCATAAGGATCCTCGTCGTTGATCACACTGACAGTATCAACAAGTCTAGGAACGACGCTGTCGAGATAAGGCTTAACGAGAGGAGTAACGCAAGCCTGGGCCTACACACTCCGGTAGGGGTTTTCTGGGGAAGAGCTCTCGTGACTAGGCTGAACAACGGTTCAGCCGACTCACTGCTTCTGGGAAGAACTCCGGAGTTCGCCGTGGTCTCTGTGCGATGTGTCGAGGACAATCCACCCACTCTGTCTTGTATCTCATCTTTGGCCGTTGGGCTGGAGGAGGGTTGAAGCCGCAGCTTGAGTCAAGAGAACGCTAGAAGGAAGCTTGCCGATATGAAAAGCTACCTCGAGAAGAGAGTTGCAGAGCTCAACAGGGAGAGTGCCGCTTTAAGCTCCTTCCTCGAAGTGATAGACACCATGCTGGCTGAGAAGAGTTTCAGACGGATAGAGCTCCCCACAGAAAAGATTGAGCCTCTGCAGCGTCCTCACCCGGAGCAACAGACCATATTTCCAACAGAGGAACCGATCCTGACTGTTGGAGGGATTAAGTTGGGCGAGATACTTGTTGAGGGCAACAGCTTGACCGTGATCCCGAATGAGGCCATCAGGTTCAATGTGGACTCCCCGCCCATGAGAGCGTTCTTGGTGGCGAAGGTTCTTGAGCCCATGAAGACTAGAGACGCGGAGTTGAGTGAGGAGAAGAAGAAGAGACAATCCGAGGCATTCACATACCATTTGGATCAAGAGAGTGGAAGCCTAAGGGCGTTGATCGTGCATAATTTTGGTGACGAGAAGAGACTTCTGGAGCTCAAGAATGCTATTCGCTGGACTTTCCGAAGAATGTATGAGAAAAGCATCGGCAGTTGAACTTGCTGTTCGCAATTGTTCTCCGCCAGTCGCTATTCTAGCTGAGGAAGGAGAAGACTGCAGCTAGGCAGAAGGTCAAACCTCCGAAGCTCAGCAGGAAACTTGAGAAGTTAAGCTTGGCCGCCCACCCAAGCATCATCCTAAGTGACAGCAGAGACACAGCAAATGACATGGCTGACGCTGAGAACAAATTCACGAGGCCGAGATCAGCTAAGCTCGAACGAAAGAGACCGAGCCCTACCAACAGATCTGCGGCGGCCAATCCATAGATGGCTGGTACAGAGATTATGAACGTGAATCTTAGCGCGGCTCTCCTGTCAAAGTCCCTAAGGAGCAGAGAGGAGGCGACAAGGCCGGATCGACTCAGACCGGGCAGTGCCGAGAGGCCTTGAGCGACGCCCGCAAGGAGAATATCTCCCAACCTGAGATCTCCAACGTTCCTAAAGCCACTCAGCCTACTTGAGAACCTGAGGGCGAAACCAGTCACGGTGAGCAACAGGCCTATGATCGCGGTAAGCATCAACCCTCCGAATTCCAGGACATGTTCTCCTGCAAGATAGTAGAGTGGAAGACCTAGAGCAGCTGAGATACCTGTTGCTCCGATCAAGCCTCTGAGCAGTGCAGCCGCTTCGCCATCATCGACCTTTGGCCTTCTGAATAGATACCTCAAGATCTGCCGGTAGTTTGATCTGAACATAACTAGGGCTGCTGTTGCTGTTGATACATGGAGAATCAGGGCTGTCAGGTATGCGGTCTCTCCTCTGGAGGCCGCCACATTCACCAGGTACAGCATGACCATGCTCTTGCTGCTTACCGGAAGCCACTCAAGGAACCCTTGCAGGAGGCCTATCACTAGTGCGTCGTTGATTGACAATTGTGCTCACTCCGGAGCTTCCTTATTAGAGGAGGCAGCTCGGTTATTGAATCTATTAGGTAGTCTGCGCCTGCTTCAGCGAGTTCTTGCTTGCTGCTGAGCCCCGTGGTGACGCCGACCGTTATCGCGTTGATATGTTTGCCAGAGAGTATGTCTACGACACTGTCACCGACAACCATAGTCTCTTCAGGCGGTGCATTCGAACTTGCTACCGCCGAGGTGACATGCTGGGGGTGCGGCTTAACTTCAATCGAGGATCCTCGTGACACCAATGTATCAAAGAGCTGGCCGATGGCGGTCTTCCCCACGATCGTATTCATGGCTTTGTCACCATCCGCGGTGAAGAGCACCAGCTTCAGACCCATTCTCTTCAGTTCTTCAAGCGTCTCTTTTGCAAGTGGGAGAAGCTTGGTCCTGTCTGCGGCTTGCGATTCATATTTCTCCACGATCGCCATCAACGCTGAGTGTATCTCATCGTACTTGTTCGCTGGCTCACCCTTTGACTTGAGAAGTTGCTTGATCTCTCTGTCCATGAAGAAGATGCTGTCTTTGACAGTCAACTTCAGTTCAGGTAAGTACCCTCTATATTCCAGCAGGCGCAACGCCTCACGCCTTGCCGCCAAGTAGTCAATGCAGAATTCCACCAGTGTTCCATCGAGGTCGAAGAACATCACTCTCGGGCATCTGGTAATCCTTTTCGCACTGGCCAATGTGAATTACTTCTCCGGATACAGATCTTCAAACTGAGACATCCGGATCGCATCTGACTAGTCTGCAGTCGAATTGTCTCTTGCTGCCCTCATTATCAGGTCCGCAACGGTGGCTACGGGGTTGAGTTTCAACATGGTTTCGCCTATTTCTTCAGCCTTGGCTCTAAGTTTTGATGAGGAAACGATAGTACTAAGAGCTCGGGGAAAGTTCTCTCCGATCACATTCTGCCTTAGCATGAGAGCGGCTCCCAGTTCGACTGCTCTCTTGGCGTTCCCGTGTTGTTCCGTGTGGTCTGGTGTCGGGATGAGAACAAGGGGCTTGCCAAACGATAGTGCCTTCATAATCATGCCGTGTCCTGATCTGCTCACTACAGCATCTGAGACCTTGAGGACTTTGAACTGCGTCTCATCATCCATCCATTCGTAGTTTAGCAGGCCATCTGACATTGTCGGTGCCGTCTTCCCACCGGGGATTCCACATGATACAACAAAGGAGCAGTCTGAACATGTTGCCTGAAGTACACCGAGAAGAAGATTTGTCAGGTGCGTCCTCTCAACTTTTGGGCCACTGATCGCTACGTAGACTGTGGGCTTCTCCGCAGAGAGCCTCAGCTCCTTGGCTATAGTCTCTTCATCTGGGAGATCTTTTGGCGAGAGGCCGACGATGGGGCCGACTAGTCTGATTTTACTCTCGTATCTTCTCGGTATCGCCAGATTCGTCACAGAGATGGTGTACGGACGTGGGAAATCAGGAATAAGGATAATTTTGCTCTGCGCCCAGACTCCACCTATAAGCGTTCTAACGAAGATCCAGAAGATGTTTGCCACCAGGAAGAACAGCCTATCCATCAGGCTTAGCTTTCCAGTGCTTGGTCTACGTACTATCTCCACTTTGAACTGATTGAGCATCAAGACTACTGGGATTCCCAGTAGCCTTGCGGCAATGATGGATGAGGCACGCGAGTCAGAGAAGACCACGCTTGGCTTGAACCTCTTCATGTTTCTAATCTCGGCTGTTACTTGCTTGAGGAATCTCCTAATACCTAGTGATAATCCGCTTCTAGCAGCCGTTTGCTTGAAGTCTACGGTTCCATCAGCTTTGACCTTGAAGCTGATCGGAACGGTTCGGACAAGTCTGTAGCCTCTCGCCTCTGCGTATTCTAGACCGTCAAGATAGGTGGAGAATACGACCTCGACACCTCTGGAACGCAGTTCCTCAACTATCGGGACGGTTCTGGCGATGTGGCCTAGACCGACGCCGCAGGGTGAAACATAAACTCTCATGAACTGTGCGTCTCGTGATGTACTCTTTGAACCGGGCCCTTAGGGGCGACCTCCTTGAAGATGACGGCTTGAAACTTGTGAACCTTGGTGCCCTCAAGCAGCCACTCATCAGGCGGCAATCCAGCCTTCAGACAGCAGTGGGCCAGGAACTCCTCCCTGTCCCATCCCCACTCTACAGCTACCTGCGGAAGCAGCAGACCACGCTGGAGGCCTCTGCCGACTATGAGCCCATCCGCACCTATGCATATGTGCTCAGGAATCTCCTTTCGCGGAGCTTCGATCTCTTTAGGCGCAGTCAGGACGCTTACCTCTACAATCATGTCTTCATCCAGCTCCTCCGGCGAGACCGCTGGGAATCGGGGATCCTCGGTGGCAGCCTCTATCGCTGATGTGATCGTAGCACTCGCCAGCTTCTCTACGGGCTCGGGAAAGCCTATGCAGCCCCTGAGCTCACCCGAAGCGTGATTTGTGAGCGTGACGAAGACCCCGCGCTTCTTCAGCAGGTTCGCCGGCGTGTCAGCCGGTGGCTGAATGACCTTCCTCTCTGCCAGATACCTCGAGATCGCCTCCCTTGCGAGCCTTACGAGGATTCGCCCCTCATCCAGGCTGACAGCATCATCAACGTCAGGGTTCAGTCTCTTCGACACCTCGCTTTCCCTGCCTCGCCTTGACTAGGGTCTTTCGTATCTTCTTCCAGTGGCTCCCCCTCCAGTAGACCTTCGAGCATGAAGGGTTTGTGCATGCCCAGAATCTATTGTATGTTTCGTAGGTCCTCTTCGGAACCTTCTCTTGAACAGAGCCCTTTGTTACGCGAGTTATCGGCGATCCACATGTTGGACACCGAGACCTCAACTCGTCGAAGCTCAGCGGGAGCTTGAGCTTTCTCGATAGTCTTGATAGCGTTTCAGCTGTTGAGGTCCCTTTTATGAGCACCGCCTCCAGACCCCTGCGTTTGGCTATCCTGAAAAGCTCGATATCAGATGTCAGCAGGATCCTGCCTTCGGCCTTTGATCTGAGAAGAAGTGCTCGGTCATCGTTTACCGGCTCATACGCGACGTCGTAGCCTAGGAGCCTAAGCCATCTTGTGATATTTCCAAGCATCCCGTCTGTGAGGAATTTCACTGGGATGCTGCCTCTACGATTCTGCCAGTCCCCGCTGGTGCTGCGATCTCCTCGCCTTCGAGTACCAGTTTCCCGCCAACGAAGACCTTTGATACCCTACCTTTGCATTTTGTCCCTGCGAAAGGCGAGTACCTTGATTTACTGTGGAACTTCTCTGGATCTATCACATGTTCACCCTTGAGGTCTAGTAATGTGATGTCAGCGTCAGAACCCTCGGTCAACTCTCCTTTTCCCTGAAGCTTGAAGATCCTCGCCGGTCGCTTGGCCAAGATCTCCACAAGCGTCGACAGAGAGAGATATCCTTTGTTCACGTGATTGAGCATCAGGGGCAGTGTGGTCTCCAGCCCCGGAATTCCAGTTTTGATCTCTCGGGCGTCTTGAGAGCTCTTCTCTGCCAGGCTGTGGGGCGCGTGGTCGCTGGCCACTATCGCAAAAGGCGTGTTTGAGAGTTCCTTCAGCAGCGCTCTTGCGTTCTGGGGGTCTCTCAGCGGCGGATCTGTCAATGCCCAGCCTCCAAACTGTTCAATAGCCTTCCGGAACAGAAACAAGTGATGTGGAGTGAATTCACATGAGACAGCTATTCCCCGCTCCCGTGCCTCTTTGATCGCGGCGACGCTTGATGCCAGAGTAATGTGACACAAATGTATGGTCGCACCTGACGCACCAGCGACTTCAAGTGCCCTACTGACAGCTATCGATTCTGCCTCTGGGCCATGGACGTACATATAGTCTTCTATCCCCAGCGGTTTGCCGTGATACTCTCTCAGTCTCGTCTCGATAGTCTCTCTGTCTTCAGCATGGATCGTCGCAGGCGTCTTCAGCAGGGCACAGGTCGAGAGTATATTTGTCAGTTCTGTTTCGCTATCGACATTTATCGAGGGTTCAGGTTTGTTCATGTAGAGTTTGAAAGAGAAGGCGCCTAAGGACCGCATCCCTCTCAGCTCAGCCTCATCATTCACCAACCCTGCATGAAATCCAACGTTCACGACTATCTTGCTGACTGCTGCATCACGTATGAGACGTAGGTTTGCGACAGAGTTGGTTGGAGGAACGTTGTTCGGCATGTCGAGTACGGTCGTGAATCCGCCTGCAGCGGCTGCAGATGTGCCCGTGTAAAAGTCCTCTTTGTAGGAGAGCTGCAGATCTCGCAGATGAACATGAGAATCGATGAGTCCAGGAACAGCCACGAGACCTTTCACATCGTAACTCTGCCCAGCCTTAGGCAGGTTTGACCTCTTTCCGACCTTAACTATCTTCCCATCCTCTACGCTGATACCGCCCTCAGTAAGGTCATTACCGACCAGAAGCCTGGCGCCAGTTATGTTTGTGTCAGCTTCCAGCATCAGGATAGCCTCGACGAGTATCCCTTAGAGAATCTGCTGGCAGCTTCGATTTTAACCTTGAACAGGACCGCAGAGATTCGGAATGGGCCAGGAGATCCACTGCGTTGACGGCACAGCTAGTGCGCTCTTGTCTCCTCATCAATGTCGGAGAGGCAGTCGTCACAGTAGAACTGTCCGTCACGCTGGGCTAGCGTATCAGACCAGTCACCACACCTGTCACAGTACCCTGCCAATCGTGTCGGCTCCCTTGACGGTTCTAGAGTCGATAGTCTTGACTTCTCTGTCAGCACATCAAGCAGAGCCGGCGTTATTCTGAGGATGTCCTTGCTGGTCACTATCCCTTGAAGTTCGCCCTTTTTGCTGACGACGGCAAGTCGCCTGATCTCAAGTCTGCTCATTCTCTTGGCGACCTCTCTGATGCTGGTCTCGCCGTCTATAGCGGCGATGGGCCTGCTCATTATCTTGGAGACTGTGACCTTTTCCGGCTGAAGATTCTTGGCGACTACTCTCGTTGACAGGTCTCTCTCAGTGATAATGCCAAGTGGTCTGCCTTTCTCATTGACGACTACGACTCCACCCACTTTGTGTTTATCCATGAGTTGTGCGGCCCGTACCGCGCTCTCAGTCTCTTTCACAGTAACTACAGGCTTTGACATGACATCCTTTGCGGTAACGACCGCCTCGTCTTGGCCTATTGCCATCGTCGACCACTCTCACTTTGGGAATTGACTCGATGTTTGTTTATAGTGTTTGTGGAATGATCTTGCCTTTGACGATTATGTCGCCTCTTCCTGCTGGAATCAGTCTGGCGACCTCGTCCAAGCGGACTGCACCGAATCTGTCTCTTATGTGTTGAGGACTTGCGGCCTTCAGGATCTCGATCACCCTCTTGGCAAGCTTCCCTGAAGGGTTTCTTCCAGGAACCACCTCTACGTAAGCTTGGGTCTGACTGATTATGGCGGAAGGTGGACCGGCGATGAATCTCACTTGCCCGTCTTCCTCAACCATCCCGATAGCTATCTTCAGCTCGACTCCTCGAACGTAGTTTCTCTTCCCAATGATCATGAATTCTCCTCTTCCTAGGTACTCTCCAGTCGGAGCCTTCATTCCCACCTGTTCCGCTTTAACCCAGTATACGTCAAGTGATGCTAGATCCAGAGACCATGCTTTGCTCCGTGAGGCAGCGGCTTGGGCAGCCTCAGATAGGGTTGACTCAGGCACAGCCTTACCTTCGGTCTTGATCACTGTGAAGGGCGCGCCGTGGATCTCCGCATGGAACACGAGATCTTGCTTGTCAAGGTATCGTTTTATCAACACTTCATTTGTTTGAGCGTCCTTCCCCGACAGTACAAGAAAACCGTCAGAGCTTCTGAACCAATGAAACCTCTCGTACCAAGACTTCTCTCGCATTCTGGTTGGGATCTTGATCTCCGCTCTCGCGAGTGATGCCTTAGTTTCCAGACTTAGCAGCCTGGATTCCATATCTCGTATCGACTCCTCCAGCCCTTTGAGTTTCTGTGCTGCCTTCTTGGCGGCGGCATAGTACTCCTCGGCTGCCTTCTGCGGAGTCTGGTCACGCCGTATCTTGATCGTCTGACCGCCTGTGTTTATCTTCACTTCCTCTGGCAGAACCTCGATGTTCATTCCGGACTTGACCTCAGCAGATCTCAGGTTAACCATTCGTTGGATCTCTTCCAGGCTGGATCCGGCTCTCCTCGCGGTCTGAGCTACTTCCAAGAGTCCAGATATGGAGTTGAGGTTGAGGAAGATCTGATCCCCATTGTGCCTATTTGCCCGTACGGCCTCTTCCAAGAGCCCCTTCTGTTCTGTCTGTTCTTTGAGTATTCGTTGCAGTCGGGCCTTCTCTTCCTCTTGGGCTGCCTTAGCTTTCTCCAGTTCCAGGCCGGCTGTTCGTGTAGAGAAGAACTCGTCAGCGGCTTCGTTGTACGTCTTGAATTCTGTGATGGGCTTACCTTCATACATCTTCAGAGGGAATGGCGTGACATCCAGGGACAAGCCACGCTCATCATGCATGATGACTGGTTTGAGATCCCTTTTGAGCAGTCTATCTCTGAGTCTGGATACTACGTTAGCCATCTCCTCGATCTCTGTCTGAGTAAGATCCTTGGTTGGTTTCTCGTTGTCTAGGCCGGAAAGGATCACGACCTCTCTGCAGTAGAGAGGCCCAAGAGAGATCATGGATGTGAGGGCCTTCAGTAGTCCTGTGTCGCCAGCGCTCCTTATCTCTTGGAGCTTCTGGGGGTCTATTCGTAGGGGGTTCAGTCCACTCTGAGGAGCTGGTCTGTAAGGCTCGTTTCTGATGACGTCTCGGTCACGCATTCTGGCGTATCTGAGGCTCAGCCGCACCTTCCCGTGTGGATCTACAAGGATTAGGTTCCCGCGCCTGAAGCTCTCTGCAACAAGCAGATACTCGCCTTCCCGAGTCGACACCCTCAGGTTGACTATCCTCTCAAACTCATACTGCTCGACCGACTCTACAGTTCCGCCGTTCAGATACTTCCTGAGCGACATGCAGAAGTTGGTGGGCTTTGCAGGCGCGGGATAGTTGAATCGTGTAAGATGAATCCTCTTCTCTACCTCGATCAGAAGCCTCAGATCTCTTGGGCGAAGTCGAATAAGGAAGGTTTTCGGGATGATGTGGTAAATGTTATCTATACGTTGTCCGACTATTGTGTCTGCCAGTTCAAGAGTGACAGCCGCGATGTCAACACTCGACATTACATCTTTCATTTCTCAGTCATCTGGGGGAGCGCATGCTAAGGCTAAACATTATACGGCTTCAACATTTGTCTACTGGTCAAGGTTCGGCTTGGGTGTTCTTGCTGCGTTGCTCTGTTACGGCTTGCAATTGAAGGGCTCGACCGGCATCTCGCTGGCGGCATTCCTCTATCTTCTCACTTTGATCGTGGTGAGGCGTCTCTACTACGGCGCGAAGGAGCTTCAGACAGGACATAAGACAGTGATACTGGGCCTGGGAACCTACATCTTCACCTGGGCTACTATCTGGATCTTTCTCTATACGATCAGGCCGTACTAGCTCTTTGCTGTTTCAGCCTCTGCTTCAGCAACATCTTCTCTCTGCTCATCTTCGTTGAGACTGGTCCATGGTCTTACCGTTTCGAGTGTGGACGCATAGTCCGTTAGGGCCGCGAAGTAGCCTCGATCATACTCAGCGTGGAGCTCGCTTGAGGAGTGTCTCTTGAACTCCTCCTTGAGTTTCTTCACTGTCCTGTCCTCTAGCTTCACTCTCTGCAGGTAGAGATACCTGTTATCATTGGATCTCAAGGTCAGAAGCAGACCTTCCAGCGCTTTGAGGTAGCCCCTATTCCACTCGGAGTTCGTCAGTGCGCCTCTCACTTGCTCGAACTCTTTCTCGCCGTCCTTGAGTCTGCGTTCGGCAACTGCTCGCAGGTATGCTGAGGCCAACTGCAAGTTTGGCTGCTTCATTTCTTGTCAGTGTCCTCTTCCTCAACATCCTCTATGCCGTTCTCTGTGATCTTGAAGAGCCTCTCACCCTCCGGCAAGTATGGGCTGGACACGAGCCTTGCTATTCGGACAGGGCCGCTGGCCGTCCTCCTTACAAAGACTCTTGTGTGGCTGTTATGTACCAGCAACCCGTTCGCTATGAAGTTGGCGTGTGGCGAGACAGTGATGTCATATACTGGTGTGTCAGCCTCTGTGTGACTGATAGATCTTATTCTTTCCCATCCAAGGGGTGAACTTACTAGCATCTCAAGTTTCTCTATTTTTTTCACAATGTCTTGGCGGGCGTCTTTGTAGCCTGCGCTTCTCTTGACCGCCTCTGCAAACTTGGCGAGCAATGATCTTGTGATTGCACGTGCTTCCCTATGTTTGATCAACCTTGATGGTCTCACGCCAACTGACTTGGCTACATCCCAGATGATCTGGCGGTCTATGGGAATGAGGTCGCCATCTATGCGTGAACTCGCAGCCACGGCTTTAGCCAGTCTTCTTGCCTTGTCAGGGGCTGTTAGCCCAATCTCTCTCTGGAAGTTTCGAAGGGATGAACCTTCGGCTATGCGCATCAGCCACGAACCTGCTGCTTGGCGGATGGTGGACTTGACTCCGAACCTGAGCAGCAAGAGTTGAAGAATCTCAAGAATAGAGCTGTCCTTCTGTGCGATGGATACGTGTTTCGACACGGATCCTTCGGCGTCGGCGAAGCCTCTTATGAATGAGGCTACGCATTCTTGAGTCGACTTCGGCACGACCTCCTTCCAGTCACGCACGAGGCGCCTGAAGAGATCCGTAATCTCTAAGGAACTGATCGCTAGCTGGTAGCAGTGCCTTCCTCGAATGCGCCTTATGCTGCCCTTCACACCAAAGGTCTTTGCGAAGATCTTCTTGTATGATCTTAGAACTGCTAACCGTTGATCTCTCAAGCGAATACTTCTATCACCTAGATTTCCATCACCGAGCACGTAACCTAATGCTTGGGCCAAGTCAGGGCTTAGTTCTTTGGGAATGCGAACCTCGCGGTGCTTGTGGGAATAGTAAGGCACGCACTCCTGCAGAAGATTTCCAAGACCCGTTAGTTCAGCCAAAGTCTCGAACGTCTTCCGCTCAGCCGGGAAGCCTTGGTTTAGGACTCGGCGCAGCGTTCTCTTTGTGAGCCCTGTGGCTTCTTCGAGGCGAGCTCGGGTCACGTGATGTGTTCTAAGGGTTGACTTGAGATGCTCGGCTCCTTTCTTGGTGAGCCTGTAGAATCTCTTGGGACTGGTCATGGAGACCGCCTGAGGCGTGCCCCTTACCTCGAATTTTCGTGGGTAGGCCAGGTAGTCTCCGACGCGTAGATACTTGGCTTGGACCTCGGTGACCTCAAGCCCCTGGAGCTTGAAGAATCTGTGATTAGGGGAAGCCTTGATCTCGAAACCGGCCCTGATGTGGAGGATTTCAGGCAATTCGATCTTCCAAGCCCCTGTACACGTGCCTGTGGCAGCTCGCAGATCTCTTCTGAGATCTAAAGTTACGAGCGGCAGAGGGTTGTGGACTGCACTGATCTTCGTGATCGATCCATCTGCCAGCTGGACTAGTGTATCGGGATGGAGGCACGTGTGTGCAACTATATGGCCCCCTGCGGCTTCGACGGCCATGGCGAAGAAGGCATCTGGTCTTGCCATCACCTGGTTTGTTACCACGGCCACAGTGTTGAATGCTCTGGCGAGCCTAGTGAGTCTGTGCATGTGCTTGTTGATCTTCTGCTGCCTCTCGGCCAGCATCTCTCTTCCCAGGTACTCGCTTCGAAAGTGGGCGGTCAGGGAGTCTACTATGATGAGACGGATCTTGTTCTCCTTTATTATCTGGTCAGCCTTCTCAAGAAGAAGGATCTGGTGGTCGCTGTTGTATGCCTCAGAGTAGATTATGTTGCGGGCTGCGGCATTCGGATCCATGCCGAGGTGGTTGGACATTCTGACGATCCATTCGGGCCTGAAGGTCTGCTCTGTATCTAGGTAGAGTGCTCCTCCATCCAGTCCCCCTTGGTCTATTGGCCTCTGGACATTCACGCAGAGCTGGTGGCATAGTATCGATTTGCCGACGCCATACTGTCCATAGAACTCGGTTATCGTCTGGGTCTCCAGCCCGCCGCCAAGAAGCTCGTTGATAGTCTTGCTTCCTGTACTGAGCCTTAGGACGTTCTGTCTCATCTTTATGAGTTCGTCTGCAGGGATGAAGGCTATTGAGATGCTATCCCGTGCCTGGGCGATTATCTTGGCTGCCTGCTTCTCGCTTATTCCTGCTGGAACCAGCTCTTTTACGGCGGCTGTTGCCAAGGACTCTACTGTGTGGTAGCCCAGCTCTCTGAGCTTCTCAGCCGTGGCAGGCCCGACCCCGCCGAGATCCTCGATCGACTCTAGCTTCTTGGTCTCTTCAGCGGTTTCGCTCGTACTCTTTCGCGCAGGCATCAGATATTCATCCCGAGAACATACTCGTGAGCTTCTATTTTGGGTTTGGAGGCCAGCTCTTCATCTATCCTCAGACTGTCCGAGCTGGATATAAGGGCCAGAGTAATCCGAAAGTATCTTTCCGGATCCGTATTGTGGCAGTCATTCATCGTTTCTAAACTATGACCTTCTCGGTCTTGGCGTCAAGTATATGCATGCGGCCCATGTCGAATTCCAGCCAGACCTTCTCTCCATATATGGTTGAGAAGGTTGGCGGAACTATCGCCTTTATCAGGTCTTCATTAACGTTCACATGCAGGATCGTCTCGGATCCAAGCGGCTCCTCCATGACGACTGTTGCCTCGACTGAGCTAGGTGAGATCTTCTTGTGGTCAACCTTGATGTATTCAGGCCTTATCCCGAAGGTGAGTTCTGAGCTTGAAGATCCCTTCTCTATAGCAGACTTGAACTTGGTCAGGTTCACCTTGAAAGTGCCACAGTTCAGAAAGGTCTCTGAACCGGCGGTCTCATAGGTTCCCTCGATGAAGTTCATCGATGGGCTGCCGATCATGCCTGCAACGAAGCGACTGGCGGGCTTGTTGTATAGGGTCTCGGGATCGTCTATCTGTTGAATGATCCCTTGGTGTATCACCGCTACGTGGTCGCCCATGCTCATCGCTTCAAGCTGGTCGGGTGTTGTGTATACTATGGCTTGGCCGAGCTCTGCCTTGAGCCGTTTCAGTTCGGTTCTCATGTTAAGCCTCAGTAGGGCATCCAGAGGGCCTAGAGGTTCGTCCATCAAAAAGACGCTCGGACGTCTGACGAGCGCCCTCCCAATGGCGACGCGTTGCCTCTCGCCACCGCTCAGCGTCGCAGGAGTTCTGTCAAGGAGGTAATCTATCCTCAGAGTCTTGGCAACCTCATGGACCCGTTTTGTTATCTCCTCCTTGGGAACCTTATGTATCTTGAGAGTGAAGGCCATATTGTCAAATACTGTCCAACTAGGATAGAGCGCGAGGTTCTGGAAGATCATTGCTATGTCTCTCTCGCTTGGCAGGATGTCATTGACCAGCTTGTCTTTGATGTAGACGTTGCCTTCGTCGGGCTTCTCCAGACCTGCGATCGTTCTTAGCGTGGTTGTCTTGCCAGCTCCAGGGCGGCCTAGCAGGACGAAGAACTCTCCATCACCGACCTCGAAGTTCACCTTGTCCAACGCGGTCTGCCCGTTGAATCTCTTGGTCAGATTCTCGACCTTAACAGCGACCATGCCTCATCACTTCTGCCTACAGGAGCGCCTCCTCAGTCTTCTTATCGAATACATGTAGCTTGTCCATGTCGAGGTCCATCCATAGTCTGCTCCCTATCTTTGCTCGGAATGTCCCCGGCGTTATCGACTTGATCAGGCCCTCTCCAATCTTGAGCGTGACTATGGTCTTGGAACCTACAGGCTCTGTCATGAACACCTCGGACTCTACAGAGTTCTCTGACCTCGCCTTAGCTTGGAGCATGACGTTCTCTGGCCTGATTCCCATTATGAGTTCTGAACTGACAGCTCCCTTCTTGAGGTTATCAGCGAACCTTGACACATCGATCCTAAAGTCTGAGGCATCCAGGTAAGTTCGATCTCCCTTCTCAATGAGTGTACAGTCTACGAAGTTCATCGAGGGGCTACCGATGAAGTTAGCGACAAACCTATTCGCAGGGTGGCTGTAGAGCTCGTCCCTTGAACCATATTGCTGCAGTAAACCGTGATCCATAACCGCTATCCTATCCGCCATAGACATCGCCTCGACCTGATCATGTGTGACGTAGAGGATCGTCTGTTCAAGCTCCCTCTGTATTCTCTTCAGCTCAACCCTCATGAGCGACCTCAGACCGGCGTCGAGGTTGCTTAGCGGCTCATCAAGCAGGAAGAAGGCTGGCTTGGTGATCATCGAACGGCCCAGAGCGGTTCTCTGCATCTCATCAAGCCTTAGCTTGCCCGCCTTCATTCCAAGAATATCAGACAGTTCAAGCGTCTCTGCAACCTTGAGGACCTCAGACCTTATCTCTTCTGGCGGGACCTTCCTGACCTTAAGGCCGAAAGCAAGATTCTCGTACACGGTCATGCTGCTGAATACAGCATAGTTCTGGAAGACCAGCCCAACATTTCTCTGTATAGGGGAGAGATCTGTTATGTCTGCGTCTCCAACGTAGATCCTGCCGCTGGTAGGTGCGAGTAGACCAGCGACCATGTTCAGGGTTGTTGACTTGCCGCATCCTGAGGGCCCAAGCAGGCTCACGAACTCGCCACTCTTGACCTCCAGTGTTAGATCATTTACAGCTACAAGACTACCAAACTCTTTTCTGAGTTTGTCCAGCCGGAGGCTCTTGCCGAACTTCTGCATCTGTTATGATCATCTCGGAAGGGGCTACTTTCTTCTTATCTGGCAGTACAACGTGCTGATTCGCATTGTGACTTTATTTAAGGTTATTCTTCTATTCGCGTAATTCAGATCTCAACAGAGACCGTTAGTTGTGATCGCGCTATTCTACCTCATTCCTCTGCCGCCGGAGACGGTTATCACTTCACCGGTCACGTAGTCTGATTCGTCAGACGCTAGGAAGAGTGCTGCGCTTGCTATCTCGTCAGGTCTGCCTATTCTCTTCAGCGGGGTCTCCTCGATTATCATGTTCTTTCTCTCAGGCGTGAAGAAAGCGACCATGTCTGTATCTATGACGCCTGGAGCGATGGCGTTGACATTTATTGTGGGGCCCAGATTCACTGCTAGGGAACGTGTCAACCCTATGACCCCAGTTTTCGAGACCACGTAGGGGGTGTTGCCCAGCGCTGTCTTCTGGGCCAGTCCGCAGACCGATGCGATGTTGACTATCTTTCCTCTCTTCTGGTTCAGCATCAATGGTGCGACCTCTTTGCAGCAGAGGTAGGTTCCCTTCAGGTTGACATCCATGGTCTTGTCCCACATCTCCTCTGTTGAGTCCAGAAATGCAGCGGGGATCAGTGTGCCCGCGTTGTTCACTAGGATGTCTACTCTGCCGAACCTATCAAGGGTCTTCTTGACCATCTCCTTCACTTCCGGTGCCTTGGAGACGTCTGCCTTCATAAGAAGAGCCTCTCCACCTTGCTTCTTGATCTCCTCTGCTAGGCTTGAGGCCTCTTTCTCTGACCTGCTGAAGTTGATCACGACTTTTGCTCCTTCCTGTGCGAAGCGTTTGGCTATGGCGCAACCTATTCCCCGGCCAGCGCCGGTGACGATCGCGACTTTACCCTGAAGTTTCATGCTTGACACCTAGAACACCGTCTTGGATGTGGAGCATCGTTTTCACTAGAAGCTTGTAAAGCTTTCTAGGCACCGCGCCTCTGAAAGCTCTTTGCCTAGACGGGTTTCCAGAATAAGGGTTTCAGTCTTGAGACAGTGATTGGTACAGAACATGCTCCCAAGGTAATGGTTGACAGGACCAGAAGCGATGTTGCCGCCATGACCACCGGCGAGATGCTAGCGATGAGCCCTAGAGTCAATAGCAATAGGGAGAGGCACCAAGCCAGAGCGATAAACATCAGTACCCTCCTCCAAGGCTGCAGAGCACGTCTTCTGAGAGCTATCGCCAGAACAAAGCCAAAGTAGATCACACCAATCAGTGAACTAGCCACTACCCCTGCGAGCGTGACTGCAACCTCAGGCGTGAAGGCAAGAGCTGTGTAAGAGATCTCTGACAGATGCAGAATCGCAAGCAGCGGGGCTAGAAATACCTTGGCAACCTCTCTTGCTGGCGGGGTACTCGCGAGCCAGCTGGCGACATAAGGACTGAAGG
>CAZRDQ010000011.1:0-42760 GCA_964598945.1 uncultured Candidatus Bathyarchaeia archaeon | reverse complement strand
CTGGATTGGTTGACTCTATCTCCTTGTTGAGTACGGTGCCCCACTCTGGAAAAACGTCCCTTAACCATTGGTCTCTGTTAACCTCTTTGTCTTTCATTAGGTTAAGACCGCCGTCCGCGACGCCCTTTACTTCAACCATTAAAGATTCCTCGTGCTGGGAATACGGCGCAAAACAGTTTATATGGTTTTTGAATGACGTTTTCCAAAGAAGCTAGTACTCGCCATAATGCGATTCAGCTACTATTGAAGAACTGAAACTTTACAGCGTTGAACAATGGTGCCTGTTTCGGTGCAGTCAGCCATCGTTCTCTAGATCATCTTTGTGATTCTTTTTTCATCAACAAGATCAGCGGATTGCTGATAGAGGGCTACGATGATAGTCAGGCAATGTTCTGTCGGCAGCGGGGTTGTTTGCAGGAGCGGATATGCTTATATCGTTGGCGCAACCGGTTTCATAACGGTGTCATAATTTTGTCGACGAAAGAGAAGCCTGAGATACTCCCTTCTGTCTGTGTAGATCACGACCGGGAAAAGTATCACATTGAGGTCGAGTTGCCGGGCGTCGAGAAAGATAAGATCGAACTAGAGGTTGGCGAGCAATCATTCTGCGTGAGAGCCCCTAGAGAAGACATCGTGTACAATGCCTGCTACACAACAGCTCATGCCATAGATCCGGGCAAGACAGAGGCCGTCTTTGAGGAAGGCCTTCTTAAGGTCACAGCTCCCCTTAAGAACCCGATCAAAGGCCGTCTTGTCAAGGTAAAGTAGAAGACTCTCAGCTTCCAGAAGTCTTCTGGAGCTCCTCCCTCCTCTCACTTCTTTCCTGTTAATTCATCATACCTTTGGAAACCTCTCCAAGATCCGAGGGTTTCATGAGTAACCCGTAAGTCTCCGGTCTCCTCTCTCCCAGTCTTGATTTCCTGAGTTCCTTGGCGAACTCAAGATCCACCTCTGAAACCAAGACCTCAGCAGACTCGCTTCCGATTGCGAGCGAATTCGGATAGACGACTGTCGATTCAGGGTCGCGCTTCAGATCCAAGATGATGCTGTGGCCCAAGTATCTCGGAGGCAACACAAGGTTCGGCGCAACTACAGGCAGTCGGTTCTCAAGGCAGCGTGCCGAGAGGTACAAGTGCCATGGCTGGATTCCTGCTGCTAAGATTCTTGATGGGACAAATACTACATCGGCGCCTTTCAGGGCAAGGGTTCTGGCAACCTCTGGAAAGGCCGCGTCATAACAGATCATGACTCCAAAATTCACATGGTTTGCCTCGAATATCTCATAGTCGGAGCCGGGTCTGGCTCGAGATCGCTCAGCGGCGAAGAGGTGTATCTTCTTTTGTCTGCCCAGAATGTGACCGTGGGGGTCCACAACCGGCGCGGTTACGTAAGTCCCTTCAGGAAGTTCCTCAAAGAAGCCGCCCGTGATCACGGTGACTCTGTATCTGCTTGCCACCGCTTTCATCAATTCAATTATGTTCGAGACAGAGTCTCGTGTCTCCTCGCTAGGCCAGTGCTCCGGAAAGCAGAGAAACTCAGCTCCGCCGGCAACAGCCTCTTCAACTAGCTCGTCAACAGTATCCTCATATCGATAGTTGTCTATCTGCTCCAGTCCAATCTGTACGGCTGCCACCCTCAGTGAGTTCACGACCCCTTAATCCCAAGTCGGTCGACCAGGTAGTTGAGAAGGTGGCTTGCCACATCTTCCTTGCGTGATCTCTCTATATGAGTGACATTGTCGTTGCGGTCTATCAGGAAGACCTCGTTCTCTTCTGAACCAAAGCCGATGCCCTCGACGCCGACATGGTTCGCAACAACAAGGTCGGCGCCTGAGGAAGTCAGAACCTCGCGGGCCCTTTCAATCAACTCACCATCTGATAAGCCATACTCGGCCTTAAACGCAACAAGATGGGTTGCGGGACTGACCCTCTTCACCAGATCTATGATCTTCTGTGTGGTCTGAAATTCTATCTCTATCTTCGGAGTCTCCCTTGTTCGAATCTTGGCTTTGTGAAGAGTAGAGGGTTTATAGTCGGCTACGGCAGCACTGCCAACAAACACATTATATTTGCGGCTTTCGAGCTCCCTCCTTACTGTCTCAAGCATCTGTTCTGAAGTCTCAACCCTGATCGTCTTAACATCCAGAGGCGGCTCCGCCTCAACAGGCCCTAGTATGAGGCTTGATTTCGCGCCTCGCCTGGCAGCTTCTCTCGCGATCGCAATTCCCATCTTGCCTGAGCTTCTGTTCGTGATTATGCGGATGGGGTCTATGTACTCCAGAGTGGGTCCGGCAGTGACAAGAAAACTTATACCTCTGAGGTCTTTTCGGTGGAGCCTCTTCACCACTGCTTCGACTATTGCTGATGTCTGGACTACCTTGGCTTTGCCCTCAACAATCTGCGGGTCTAGGAATTCCATCCCAAGAGTCCTCAGCTTCTTGATATTCTCAAGGACTATTGGATGTTTATACATTGAGTAGTGCATGGCAGGAGCTAATATGATCGGTATCCCCGATCCCAATGCGGTGGTAGCAACTGTCGTCACAGTCGTGTCATCGATTCCAGAGGCGATCTTACCTATGGTGTTAGCCGTTGCTGGGGCTATCAGAACAAGATCTGATCTTCCAGACCATTCACCTGCAAGCTGAATGTGCTCAGTCCGTCCCGTAAGCTTTGTGACAGCTTTGTTGCCAGTGGCCCACTCCATGAGCTTTGGGCTGATGAGTTCGCACGCCGATTTTGAGAGTACCGGGAACACATCTGCACCCTTTCTCATAAGCTCACGAGCGATCTCCGGTGCTTGTACTGCAGCGACGCTCCCTGTGATGCAGAGCGTTATCTTCACGTTGGTCAGCTCTTTGCCTGAAGTTCCAACTATGTCCCTTAGTGGGTTCTGTGACAGCTTGGGCATCCCCAAACTGATCATTCCTTGCCGCAGCTTGATAACAATGACCCCAACCTTCGAGAATACTTATATTTGGTAATGGAGGTCCCCTTGTTACAAAGCAGTAACTGTTGAGATCACCTAGCTTGGACCGCACCTAGCCGTAGGGAGTTTGTGAGCATCCTAGACTGGGACATTTCGATCCAGATAATGAGCATGAGCTGTTCAGTATGCGCTTGAAGGCTTCTCTTGGGCAGAAGCTACGGTCCGCCGATCTGTTTCTAGCCCCATTTGTTATTCCACTGTTTGCGCTCCTTCTGATAGATCCGAATCACTTCATACTAGGCTGGAACGAAGGGGCTGGGGGCGGTTTTCTTTTTGCCTTCATCTTTCTGACGCTGGAATGGTATGATGTGAGAAGACTGCTCCGGCTAAAGATAACACGAAAGAGGTTAGTCGGGCTAGCGGCTTCAGCAGCAATGATTGTGACCTATTTTGTGGCGGTCTATGCTCTCGGTCAGAGCGGCTTCGTCACCCGTGTTGGGGCCCAATTAGGTTACGTCAGCACGCCGCAGACTCTGAGCTGGATGAGAACGTGGGACTATATACTGTATACGCTCTACATCTTGACAGTGATCGCTCTCTCACTTGGCATTAGTAGGCTCAGGGACTTCCCCACTCCGATCGTGTTCCTGCTCGGCATGGCTTTCATACTCCTCTTGGACGCAACCTTCCCATACGGGTCCATGCAATCACTCCAGATTCTGATGCAGCCAATCCTGGCCGTTACCATTTTAATGCTCAGGGCTGTTGGTGTCAAGGTAGACTTGGTTGGTTCTGAAAACCTTGCGGTCTGGGGGCAGAAAGGGTTCCTTTTCATTAACATGTACTGGCAATGTGCAGGAATACTGAGTATGACAATATACCTTCTGGTGATCGTCATACTGATGGTGAAACTCCAGACCTCGGTCAGGAGAAAGCTGGTCTACGCCGCATTGGGGGCTGTGGGAACCTTTTTCGTGAACATAGTAAGGATCTTTCTGATCATCTACTATGGCGCATTCATAGATGTCAATTTGAGGATGTTTCATGAATCGATTGGGGAGGTTCTGTTCACTATCTGGATTGTGATCTACATCTTGACAGTCACTGCAGTAGAGACTCGCACAGCGAGAAGACTCAGATCACTTGAAGGCGTGGATTTGACCCCGCGAAGCCTCAGGTCTATCTGAATCCATCAGTACTCTCTAAGGTGGCACACCCACGTTCTGAGCTATGTGCCGCTGTCACTCTCTGACATACATCATTTGGTTTGGAGGGAGTCTATTCCTGCTTGGGCGACCTGCTGGTCTTGCTCCGCAGTACCTGAACTGCAGCCGATCCCTCCAACAACCTGTCCGTTGATGGTTATAGGAAGACCGCCGCCGAAGATAATGAATCGACCTTGATTACTGACGTGGATTCCGAAGGCAGGTTTCCCCGGTGATGCCATTTCAGCATATTCATGTGTTCCCCTCCTGCTGCACGCTGCTGTAAAGGCCTTGTTTATTGTGATATCGATACCTGTGATCTTAGCGCCATCCATCCTCTCGAATAGGAGAAGATTGCCTCCCTCATCTGCAATAGCTATGTCCATTGGTACACCTATCTGCATCGCCTTCTGCTCAGCAGCAATCAACATGAGTTTTGCACCTTCAAGAGTCAGCTTCAAGGAACTTTTGTAGATCGAACTCTTCTCTCCCATCTTCTGATCCCAACGATCTTAGAACAACAGTGAAGATAAATGAGTATCTGAGAACTTGCATCTACCAAAAAATGATCCGGACAATTAGAGTACTTGCGCCACTCGAAAAGATTGGGGCTACTATTCAGAGGAGTGAGAACGTTTTCGCCGGTTTTCTTCAGGAGCACGCCATTTTCCATTAATACCCTCCAAATAAACATATAAAGAAGGGTTGCATCTATACGCTACTCCGAATCCGCTGAAAAGCCAAGTTTAGCTTTGTGATTCACCTCGTTGGCGTTGATCGAAGGATGAACTCAGAATCTTGCTCTCCATAGACGCTGGGGTAGACGCATTTTTGGATCTCTCAATGATCAAACAAGAAGAAAACGCGCTGAGGTTCATTATAAGCAGCATCACCCCGGCTTTTGCTAATGCGCTGCGAAGGACCATGATCGCCGAGGTCCCGACCATGGCTATCGACGATGTGATAATCATAGAGAACAACTCAGTGGTCTTCGATGAGTTTCTGGCACATCGGCTCGGCCTTATCCCCTTGACCACCGATCTTGATGCCTACATCCTGCCTGAGGAGTGCGATTGTAAGAGCGAACTGGGCTGCAACAGATGCAGGACTTCATTCACAGTTGAGGTTGAAGCCGTTGATGGAACTACTACCGTCTACTCCGGCGACCTGAAGCCTGAGAACCCTGCCATAAGGCCTGTGAATGACAAGATACCTATCGCCAAGCTTGCGCCCACACAGAAGCTGAAGCTGGAGGCATACGCGAGACTTGGACGAGGGCAGGAACATGCCAAGTGGCAACCTGTCTCTGCATGCACCTACAAGTTTCTGCCAATTATCTCGATAGACATGAACAAGTGTGACGGCTGCGGCGACTGCATCAAGTATTGTCCACGATGCATACTTGAGATGAAGAACAACAAGCTTGTAGTCAAGGATGTGAAGGAGTGCACTCTATGTTCAGAATGTATCAAGCATTGCGCGAAGAAAGCCTGCCCGATAGACGTGGGCTGGAGTGAAAAAGACTTCATATTCTACATAGAATCCACAGGTGCTCTGCCGCCGACAAAGATAGTGGAGCAAGCAGCCAAACGTATCGGTGAGAAAGCTTCTGAGATGGCCCAGCTAATCAAGAAGATGGAGTGAAGACCATGAATGAGAACAAAACCAATCCACAAACAGTAGATCTCGTGAGATCCCTGCGCAAGGCCTCCGCAGAGAACAAGGCACCAATCTGGCTTGCAGTCTCACGTGCCCTGAAGAAGCCAAGGAAGAACATGGCGCAGATCAACCTGAGTCGAATCTCAAGACTGACAAACAACGGTGAGACCGTGGCCGTGCCAGGAAAAGTATTGGGAGCAGGCAATGTTGACCACAAAGTGACTATTGCTGCACTGGCGTTTTCAGCAAGTGCCAGAGAGAAGATACAACTCGCAGGTGGCACATGCATCACGCTCAACCAACTGCTGGAGAAGAACCCTAAAGGGACCGAAGTCAGGATCATGAGGTAGGCCGGTCATGTCCAGCAAACCAGTAGTCATCGATGCGACGAACCTTGTACTTGGAAGAATGTTGAGTTATGCAGCCAAGAAGGCCCTGGAGGGACAAGAAGTGGTCCTGCTGAATGTCTCAAAGGCCGTGATCTCGGGCGAAAAGCGAAGCATAGTCCAAAGAGCGAGGACTCGGCTTAAGACCCGAACCTTAGCATCACAAGATAAGGGACCAAGACATCCACGCAGGCCCGAGACATATGTCAGACGGGCACTGAGGGGCATGCTGCCCTTCAAGAAACCACTGGGAAAGAGAGCATACAGGAGAGTGAGAGTCTACGCTGACATGCCGAATGATTACCTGCAGATACCTCGCGAGCAGGTTCCAGGAGCAGAGGCGTCAAAGCTAAGATGCCCATATATGTTGGTGGAGGAGTTCTCAAGAGAGATAGGAGGCGCCTAGCGTGAGTGAGAAGAGAAGAGCCCTTGTCGTCAGCGGAAAGAGAAAGACCGCGATAGCCAAGGCGGTTGTGAGAAGCGGAACCGGCAGAGTCACATTCAACAACCATCCTCTGAGCCTAGTCACGCCTGAGACCGCGCGAATCAAGATGATGGAACCCTTGGTGATAGCCGGGGAGAAAGCGAAAAGCATGGATATTAGTGTCCAGTCTCAAGGGGGAGGCGTGATGGGTCAAGCTGAAGCCGCTAGGATGGCGATTGCTCGAGCAGTCCTCAGATGGACAAAGAGCGCCCAAATAAGACGCACTCTGCGGAATCAAGATAGAACCATGTTGGCCGGCGACCCAAGACGCTCAGAATCGAAGAAGTTCGGCGGACCAGGAGCAAGGAGAAGGAAGCAGAAATCGTACAGGTAAGTTTACCTAAGACTAATTCTTGTGGAGACAGTACCGAGGTCCCATTATGATAATGCCTATTCGATGTTTCACTTGCGGTAAGGTAGTTGCAGATAAGTGGGAGGAGTTCTCAAGCAGGGTAAAGACTGGGGAAGAGGCAAAGAAAGTCCTCGATGAACTCGGCATCTCTCGATACTGCTGTAGAAGAATGTTCATCTCGCACGTGGACATCATCGATGACATTCTGAAGTATTCTGAAGCCACCTCGAAGAAATCCCAGCCCGTCTGAGGTCTCAGCATGAGCGTCCCATCTGTGATAAGAGAAGTCAGATCTAGGAAGATCTTTGACAGCAGGGGCAGCGAAGCAATAGAGATCGATATCGTAACAGAAGGAGCTCTCGGAAGATCCTCTGCCCCTTCAGGAGCAAGTAAAGGAAGATGGGAGGTGAAATCCTACCCTGATGGCGGCATAGACCAGGCGCTCGAAGCTGTACAGCGTCTTGTTGGCCCCAGGTTGGCTGGAATGAAGGTTGACAGCCTAAAGCCAATAGATGCCGTGCTCCATAAGATAGACTCAACAAGGGACTTCATCACCATCGGCGGGAATACGGCCTACGCGATCTCCGTAGCCTCAGCGATAGCCGGTGCATCCTCGAAAGGGATCCCTCTCTTCCAATACCTCTCTGAACGGAGGAACGCTGAACTTCCGTATCCTCTCGGGAACGTGATAGGAGGGGGCTTGCATGCGAAGGGCGAGCGAACGGACATACAGGAGTTCCTTGTCCTACCTACGAGCTCAAGGAGCTTTGCAGAGGCCGCCGCAGCTAACATCAGAGTCCACAAAGAGGTCGCTCGTCTCATCGAGGATAGGGGGTTGAAGCTTTCTGGGAGAGGAGATGAAGGCGCATGGGTCGTCCCGCTTGAGAGTGAACAGTCACTGGAGATACTCTCAAAAGCGTGTGGCGAAGTCTCCGGCCAGACTGGAGTCAAGCTCAGAGCAGGCATCGACATGGCAGCCTCAACCCTCTGGGACGGGAAGAACAATGCGTACATCTATCGCCGGGACAACAAGAGACTTGATGACGGTGAACAGCTCGAGTTTGTGCTCGAACTCATCAAGAAATACAAGCTGGCATACGTTGAAGATCCTTTCGACGAGGATTCATTCGATTCATTCGCAGAGCTGACATCAAAGGCCCATGACACACTCGTCTGTGGGGATGACCTCTTCACAACTAATGTCGAGCGTCTTGAGAGAGGCATAAGAGCGAAAGCCGCCAACGCCGTGATAATAAAACCCAATCAGGTCGGCACCCTCACCGACGCTATTGCGGCCGCCAACTTCGCCAAGCAGGCAGACTACGTCCCCGTTGTCTCCCACAGATCAGGTGAGACCTGCGGACCTGAGATCTCACACCTGGCGGTCGCACTCCAAGCCCCAATAATAAAGCTCGGCGTAGTCGGAGGGGAAAGGACTGCCAAGATAAATGAGTTAATAAGGATAGAAGAGTCTCTTGGTGAAAAGGCCAAGATGGCCAAGATCAGAGCATAGGTGTCAAGATGAGCGCAACAGAGAGAGAGGATGTCCCGAAGGCGGAGAACCTCCTGCAACCTCTGGAGGAGCTTCTGGCAGCGGGCCTACACATAGGCACGAGGGTAAAGACAGGGGACATGGAGAAGCACATCTACCGCGTGAGGCCAGACGGCCTGTTCATACTCAACATAGGCAAGACTGATGAAAGGATAAAGCTGGCTGCCAAGTTCATCAGCAGATTCGAACCCTCACGTGTGATCGTAGTCTCCCAGAGACTATACGGCAGGACCCCCGTGGAGAAGTTCTGCGAACTTACAAGGGCAATCCCCATCGTGGGCCGATTCATGCCAGGGCTGATCTCGAACCCGCTCCAACCGAGACATGCTGAACCGCAGCTTGTGATGGTCACAGATCCCAGGGCTGATTTTCAAGCAATAAAAGAAGCCTCGATAGCAGGCGTGCCAGTGATTGCCCTCTCTGACACAGACAATGTCCTGAGTGGCGTCGACCTGGCAATCCCCGTGAATAATAAAGGAAGGAAGGCCCTCGCCATGGTCTTCTGGCTGCTCGCAAGACAGGTCCTGCGTGAGAGAGGCGAGATGCCCCCGGATGGAGGTATTCCTCTCACAGTCGACGACTTTGAGACCAAACTTACCGCCATAACTCCAAAGTACGGCGCTGAGGATTGAAGATACGCAAGCCAGCACAGGCTGGCGCCTTCTATTCAGGAGCAGCCTCCTCACTGAAGAAGGAGATCGAGGAATGCTTCAAACATAAGCTTGGACCGGGCAGACTGCCTCAGACAAGACAGGATGCTCTGGCTGGAATAGTGGCGCTGGTGTGTCCACATGCTGGCTACATGTACTCAGGCCCTGTGGCCGCAACAGCATATTCAGAGCTGGCAGGGCACGGCAGACCAGACAGGATAGTCATCATTGGACCGAACCACACCGGAATGGGGAGTGGGGTCTCGTTGATGAGTGAAGGAAGATGGGCCACCCCTCTCGGTGAGGTACAGATCGACTCAGCGATGGCAAGTTCGATCCTTGAGAACGCTCCGATCATCGATCTGGACGAAAAGGCCCATCTCTATGAACACTCCATCGAGGTGCAGCTGCCATTCCTCCAGTATCTATACGGAGACACCTTCACCTTCGTTCCGATCTGCATGATGATCCAAGATATGCAGACAGGCAGAGAAGTCGGTGAGGCCATAGCAAAGGTCGCAGCCGAGTCGGGAAGTCTCGTCATAGCGTCATCTGATATGACTCACTATGAGCCTCACGAGATCGCAAGCAAGAAGGACATGAAGGCCATCAAGGCGATTGAGAAGTTGGATGAGCTGATGCTGGATGAGGCTGTGACATCTGAATCGATCTCGATCTGCGGTGTAGGACCTGTGATAGCGGCTATGACCTATGCGAAGAAACGTGGTTCCAAGTCAGCCAGACTCCTGTCGTACAGAACCAGTGGAGATGTATCCGGCGACTATTCATCTGTCGTCGGCTACGCCGCGATCTCCTTCCCAGTCTAATCTCGCCAACCTAAGGCAGGACACTCAGTGATGACGGTTGCGCATGCCCCCGCCAAGGTGATAATTACAGGTGAACACTTTGTCGTCCATGGACAACCCGCACTGGCCGCTGCAGTCGATCTCTACTCCACAGTATCTGCGGAGGGGGGGTCGCCCGGCCTCGTCGAGATATCTTCCTCAGAACTGGGAATCGACGCACGCTTCCAGACTGGAGCACTTGACGAGAAGGATCTCGAGAGTTCTGAGAGATCGATCCTTGAACCGCTGATGCTCGTTGTAGAGAGGACATTGGAGAGGGCTGGAAGCAAGGGGCGGGGACTAAGACTCCAAATCAAATCTCAGATTCCAGTGGGCGTAGGCCTCGGCTCATCAGCGTCTACAGCTGTCTCAACCGCTGCGGCCGTTGCACATTTTCTGGGCCTACAGCCAGACAGGGGCCTGATATGTGAGCTTGCCTCAGTTCAGGAACAGTCCATTCACAAGAAACCTTCAGGAATAGACGCTATGATAACGACTTATGGAGGCGTAGTTCTCTTCAAGATCGGCCAGTCGCCCGTTCATCTTCAACCAGCAGAGGAGGTCAGAATCATAATAGGCAACACAGGAACCGCAAGATCTACTGGTGATCTCGTCTCTAAAGTGAGTCAACGTGTCCAGTTGGGAGACAGAGATCTCGCAAGAATCAGTGACTCTGCCGGCCAACTCACGCTGCAGGCGGTCAACGCCTACAAGAACAAGGATTTCCGGCAACTAGGCCGACTCATGGATGAGAACCACGGGCTGCTCAGACAGATAGGTGTCTCGACGCCTCAACTTGACCGACTCGTCGAGGCCGCGAGAGATGCTGGAGCCTTGGGCGCAAAGCTGACGGGGGCGGGCGGTGGCGGCTGCATGATAGCTCTCTCCAGACCTGTGGATGATAAGCGCGTTTCCAGGGCCATAGATGCGGCTGGAGGCCGCTCCTATATACTGGCAATAGACAGGTTAGGGGTAAGAATCGATTAGTATACCAAGTACACAATTATCAAAGATGAGTGGGGAATCCTGGCGGATCGAAACCACAGGAGCATCCTATCGTAGGGTAGTGTCGAGAATGCCAACGAAGATCGAGAAGAGAAAGAGCGGCCACCTGGAGATATCGATCAAAGAGAATGTGGAGGCAGGTATCAACGCTGGATTTGAAGACGTGACCCTGGTCCACAATGCCCTTCCCGAGATCTCAAGGTCCGAGGTTAACACTTCAGTACAACTATTTGGTCGCAACCTAGAAGCTCCATTGATACTAGAATCGATCACGGGAGGTGTCGCTGAAGCAACCAGGATAAATAGACTCTTGGCAGAGGTCGCCCAAGAGTACGGATTGGCAATAGGCGTAGGGAGTCAGAGAGCAGCGATAGAGAACCCCAATCTGGCAGAGACCTACAGTGTGGTCAGGGACAGGGCACCCGATGCTCTGGTCTTCGCGAACTTGGGCTGTCCACAATTCGCAGCCGGATACGGCGTTGAAGAGGCTAGAGCATCTGTCGAGATGGTCAAGGCAGACGCCCTCATGATACATGCTAATCCACTTCAAGAGTCGATCCAGCTGGAGGGAGAACCAAGCTTCGCGGGCGTCCTTGCCAAGATAAGGGAGGTTGCCTCAGCTCTGAGCGTCCCGGTAGTTGTCAAAGAGACCGGATCAGGCATTTCGGGTGAGGTTGCCTCTCAAATTGAGAAAGCCGGCGCCAAGGGGATTGACGTCGCTGGAGCAGGCGGAACAAGCTGGGCAGCCGTTGAATACTTCAGAGCAGTCAGAGGCCGTAACAGACTCCAGCAGTCCCTCGGAAGAACCCTTCGAGATTGGGGCATACCAACTTGTGCAAGCATAGTAGAGACATCGAGGTCGACGAGCTTGATGGTCATATCGTCAGGAGGCATAAGAAGCGGACTTGATATTGCCAAGTCAATAGCCCTAGGAGCTGTTGCTGGGGGGGCAGCACTGCCCTTTCTCAAAGCAGCAACACGTGGACAGAGATACCTCAACCAGACAGTGGAGACCTTCATTGAGGAGGTCCGAACGTCAATGTTCCTGGTTGGGGCAAGAAGTATTGATGAACTAAGAAAAGCGCCGGTCGTCCTGAGGGGTCGAACATCTGAATGGTTGAATGAGCGAGGCTACAACACCTCTGAGTACGCCCGACGAAGAGCCGCTCTCACATAGGCTTGCTGGATCCTGCAAGGATGACCCTGTCTCTTTTATTAATCAGAGCCTCATCTTAGACTGCTTCAGGTGGCAACCGCATTGTCAAGAAGCTCGCAGCTGGCAGGCTTCTATAATTTGTCCCCTGCCGAGAGGCTGAAAGTCCTCAAGGAGTTCGCTTCTCTAAGTGACGAGGAAACGCAAGCTCTCCAGATGACAGGCTCATTAGATATCAAACTCGCGAATCGCATGGTAGAGAACGTGGTCGGGGTCATGCCTGTGACTCTTGGGATAGCCACCAGCTTTCTCATAAACGGAAGAGACTACCTCATTCCCATGGCGATAGAGGAGCCATCCGTGGTGGCCGCGGCAAGCAATGCTGCGAAGATGGCAAGACCCAAGGGCGGCTTCACCGCCAGCAGCACACAACCGGTAATGATAGGTCAGGTTCAACTGCTAGGCGTGCCGGATCCTCATGGTGCGAGAATGTCCCTGCTCTCCGCTAAAGAGGATATTCTGAGAAAAGCGAATGAGCAGGATCCTATCTTGGTCTCAAAAGGGGGAGGCGCAAAAGATCTCCGGTGCAAGGTTCTTGACACGACCGCTGGAAGGATGGTCATCGTAGAGCTTCTCGTGGACTGCAGAGACGCGATGGGCGCCAATGCTGTGAACACGATGGCGGAAGCCGTGGCCCCGCTTCTTGAGGAAGTCTCCGGAGGAAGGGTATCTCTTAGAATAATCTCAAACTTGGCGACCGAGAGGCTCGTGCGCGCCAAGGCAATATTCTCCAAGTCCGCCTTGGGCGGGGAACAGGTTGTGGACGGGGTGGTAAGCGCGTACGCATTCGCTCTGGCAGACCAGTATCGCTGCACAACACATAACAAAGGGATCATGAACGGCATCTCAGCGGTAGTATTGGCGACTGGGAACGATACAAGGGCTGTTGAGGCTGGGGCGCACAGCTATGCTGCATTCCGCGGAGGCTACAGGCCGCTGACAACATGGGAGAAGAGCCGCGAGGGAGATCTTGTGGGTACGATCGAGATCCCCCTTGCCGTCGGACTCATCGGCGGTGCCACCGCTACCCATCCAATAGCGAAGATCGCTATCAAGATCCTAGGCGTGAGATCTGCGACGGAACTCGCTGAGGTTATCGCTTCAGTCGGTCTGGCGCAGAACCTGGCAGCCCTGAGGGCTCTAGCAACCGAGGGCATACAGAGAGGCCACATGACGCTTCACGCCAGAAACATCGCGTCCATGGCCGGGGCAACAGCCGCGATGGTAGATAAGGTCGCGGACATCATGGTCAAGGAACGAAGGGTCAGAATGGATAGGGCCAAGGAGCTCGTTGAGGAACTCTCAAGAAAGTCACCAAGCTAGTTCAGGCGACAGCCTGCATGTTGACGCTTCCGGTGATGAACGCAAGGAGCCCTATGAACATCCAGATCATGACCCTATTCTTGATCCGTCCTGCATTCTCTTTGTCATGTTGTCTCAGCAAAGAGACACTTGAGCTGACGAATCCCGCATCTGATACAAGAACGATCGGGAGGTAGCTCATGTTCACCATCTGCAGCACTGGCGGGGCAACGCTCAGCCCCACCGCCATCAGATAGAGGGCAGCCGCTAGCCTCGAAGCCTCCTTTGAGCCACGAACCAGGGCAACTGTTCTGATCATCCTCAACCGATCGCCTTCCACATCCATTATGCCTTTGGTCACCTCTCTGCCAAGGTTGGCTGTGAAGGACATTACTGAGAAAAAGAGCAGGACGAGGGTTACCCTCTGAACGGCCACACCACCGAAGATGAAGGGGAGAGCAATACATATACTCACCAAGACATTCCCGTAGAGGCCGCTCTTCTTGCCTCTGGTGTTGTAGTAGACCGTCAGTGAAAGAGCAAAAGCCGCTATTGCTAAGCTACCTATATTTAGCAGAGCCGCAACCGCCAGCCCGACCGCCGAACTCCCCAATCCAACACTGATAGCCTGATGTGGTGTAATGGCGCCGGAGGGCAATGGTCTGTCTGGCCTATTGATCCTGTCGATCTCAAGATCATAGTAATCATTTATCGCCATGGTCCCGGCCATCAGGAGAGCAGCAGACAGAGACCCAAGTATCGCCTCGCGAGCTTGAGGCAACCTACCAATCGCAATAAACTCCCCGATAATAACCGCGAATCCAATCATCAAGCAGTTTGTCGGCCTTATCATCCTGAGAAACGCGTTCAACTTGGTGAGCAACATCTACCGTAACCCCCGCTCGTTGATAACCTGCTCAAAGCCTTTATGCAAGCTTGCACACCGACTGAAGAATGATGGCTCTATGAGGCCGATGCATCACCATAAAGACGGCTCCCAGAGGCGCCATAACAACCTTAACTTATGTAGGATTGGTAGATAAGTGAATGGACTTAGACGAGGTGCGGATCCCAAGTCGATAAGATGGCGCATCTTGTATTAATGTCTGGAAGTCTAGTATGAACAAGGCCAGCACTATGGTGTGGAGCAATTATGATTGGCAAGGTTGAGAAGTATCTCAGTGATGCCATTGATCGTGACGGAACAATTCATCTCTCATTAGTCGATCCTCAGAACGTCAAGCCTGACGCGGTGGGTGATCTCGCGCGAAAACTCTACAGCATGGGTTCATCCGCGATCATGATTGGAGGAAGCACTGTGGTCTCTCAACGTGAACTAGATGAGGTTGTGAAAGAGATTAGGAAGAATACCAGTATCCCAACAATTCTGTTTCCAAACGGCATCGCAGGGATCAGCGAGTATGCCGATGCCATCTTCTTTTCCACCTTGATGAATTCCTCCAATCCATACTACATCACTGGCTGCCAGGCATTGGGCGCTCCTCTGATCAAGCGCTACGGACTAGAAACCCTGCCGATGGGATACCTTATAGTTGGCTCAAGTCCGGGAGCAGCTGGGTTTGTAGGCCAAGCCGTACCCATACCTCCTGACCAACCTGAACTGGCGGCAATGTATGCTCTGGCAGCTGAGTATCTCGGTATGCGCTTCGTCTATCTTGAGGCCGGATCAGGGTCAGAGAGGCCAGTCCCCCTGGACATCATCAGACACGTAAGGAGGACTATCAAAGTGAGACTGATAGTAGGCGGCGGGATAAGAACGCCTGCGCAAGCTTCTGAGATTGCAGAAGCTGGCGCAGACGCGATCGTCACGGGCAACATCATCGAGACATCTTCTATCGAGAATACCGAGAGACTGATTGCGGGTCTACGTAAGCGTCCTGACTGATCAAGGGGTATTCTTCAGGTGCGTCATCGCAGCATCTTCTTCGCAGGCAAGATGCTACCCTACTACAAGCTTGTCCGAACTCTAGCCTTCCCTTCAATGTCCAGGATTCTAGTTCTACTCTTCACGGTTGCCTTGGCTGGCTGCATGCTCGCCTTCGCCTTCTCGAATCCCATTTTGGGGTCTGCTGTACAGGGCCTAGTATTCGGACTAGCTGTATTCTTCTTTCCGGCAATTCTCATCGACATCTTCTCTTCGAAGCTGATTCTCAAAGATGACCCACTCTTCTATCTCCGTCGATGTCTTGCACTGTCTTTGTTTTCATGCACGATCTGGATTCTATTCTTGGTTCTCGGTGGGATAGCAAGTAACAACTTGAATTTGGATTTCCCAAGGCAACCATTCTACCTGGCGCTGTTCACAGTCCTGCCGATGCGGGCTCTCGCCGTTTTCTCCATGTCTGCCAAGAAGACACTGAACAAGATCATCTTCTCATTTCTTGCGCCTGCAGCATCAGTGTCATCATCCTTCGCATTCCTAGGTCTGGATCTGCTGTATCTCGCAGTCTCTCTCGCTGGCGCAGTCCTAATCTCGCTTGCACCATTAGTGGTGCTTCTGAACTTCATAGAATCAAAGGGAAAGAGCGTCGTTAAGGCATCGCCACTTCGCGTCTTCAGGGCGTTCCTTCTTGACTGGCTGAATAAAAAGAATGAGATGTTCGAGGAGTTCCTTGAAGAAATCGGAGCTGAGGACGACATCGATCTTACTGTAATCAAGTTCTGTAGCAGGAAGACAGGAAAACCCAAAGGTCTGCTTGTAGTTTCAGACTTTCACCCGGGCCCTTTCCTCAATGTCGGAAGTAGCATACTTCCGTTCCTGATCCAAAGGACTTACGAAGGAGATGATCTTGTTGTCGCTGTCCCCCATGGAGTATCCGGGCATGAACACAACCTGGTCTCTCAATATCAGAATGCCAAAGTCATTTCCATGGTAAGATCACTATTTGAACAATCCAATCTAGTTGAGACAGGATCAACTTTTGAGAGATTCGAGGTGGGATCAGCCAAGGTGGGCGCTCAGATCCTTGGAGAATGCCTATTACTGACGCTGACTCAGTCACCGAATGATATGGAAGATATCCCCTCTCAGTTGGGGAAGGAACTCTCGAATCTGGCAAAGAGAAGGTTCAAGCATGTGGCGATAGTTGATTCGCACAATTGCATAGCTAACACAAGAATATTCACTGAAAAAGAGATCAGTGACTTAAGATCAGCCGCGTCAAAAGCCATCGAGTCCCGCAGTCAGGCGAGAACCGCGAATCTTGAAATGGGTGCAGCGTGCAGCACGCTTGAAGGATTCGGTCCTGAAGAGGGGAATGGGCCCGGAGGAACAAGCGTCTTCGTATTCAGAGCCTCTGACCAGATCGTCGCCTATGTTGTAGCGGATGCAAACAATATGGCTCCCGGCCTTAGAGAAAAGGCCCTCTTCTGCTTGGAGAGCGCAGGCATCAAAGGCGGCGAGGTGATGACTACCGACACTCATGCCGTCAATGGGCTTGTCCCTGCAAGGCTCGGTTACTATCCTCTTGGAGAAGCCATAGACCAGGATACCATAGTGAAATCGTTCTTGAGTACTGTTGAGCGAGCCAGAGAAGACCTCGAAGAGGTCACCGTATCCTCATCCTCGGGAAGTGTCAAGGTCAAGAGTCTGGGATCAGAATCGCTAGAGAATCTTGTATCCTTCATGTACGGTATCGCCAAACTCGTTGCAGCCTATATGCTTGCAATCTTTCTAAGCTCGAATCTGATAGGACTCATTATGCTCGGCTGAGAGGGCTGTCAATTGCGTCTTCACTACATGCAGCTTCCTCGCGAGGTGATAGTAGGCACTGACATAATAGCGAGCCTGGGCGAAGTCTGCAAGAAACTCGGATTCTCAGATAGTGCCTTGATAGTTACTGGCCCAAAGATGAGAACGCTGGCCCAGAGCAACGTATCACGCTCACTCCAAGAAGCCTCCTTCTCTGTAACCTATCTGACAGTTGAAGACTCAACCATGAAGACCGTTATTCAGGCTGAGGAGAAGATAGATCAGGATAAACCGTCAGTTGTAATAGGGTTGGGGGGCGGAAAGGACATCGATGTTGCCAAGCTGTCCTCGGCTAATAGGCAGGTGCCTTTCATAAGTGTGCCGACAACAGCATCCCATGATGGGATCGCGAGTTCCCACGCTTCCATCAAAGGTCTCGATAAACCGTACTCTCTCAGGGGCCAGGCGCCGCTGGCGATCCTCGCCGACATCTCGGTGATCTCAAGTTCACCCTATAGACTGATCGCAAGCGGTTGCGGAGACATAGTAGCCAAGTACACCGCGGTCAGAGACTGGAGGCTGGGACACAAGGTCAAGGGCGAGTATTATGGTGACTACGCCGCCGAACTGGCACTCATGAGCGCCCGACTGGTCATGCGAAACGCGGGGGCGATAAGAGGCCTCAGCGAGAGTTCGGTGAGAACTGTCGTTGAGGCGCTGATAAGCTGTGGAGTAGCCATCAGCATAGCTGGAAGCAGTAGACCATGCAGCGGATCAGAGCACATGTTCAGCCACGCCCTGACAATGATAGCACCGGAGCCAGCCCTTCATGGCGAACAGTGTGGTGTTGGCGCCATAATGAGCGCCTGTCTTCAGAAAGCAAACTGGAGACTTCTCAGAAATGTGTTAAGCAAGATTGGGGCTCCCACGAACTCCGCCGAGCTAGGAATCGAAGACAGGTACATAACAGAGGCGTTGACAATGATCCACAGAGTGAGACCCGAGAGATACACCGTATTCGGTGAAGATGGAATCTCGAAACGTCAAGCCGAGAGGCTTGCAAGGAAGACCGGAGTAATATCGTGAGGGTGTGCTCTTCTCTGAGGCCTACCTGTCTAGAGCCCGGCTAATGTCTCAGTGCTTCTAACACCTTTCATGGCATTTATCTGGGCAGTGATCTCCTTGAGTTCTCTGTACTCTGAGACATCCATGAACGCGACGATATCCCATCTTCCATAAACGGCGTATACTTTCCTAACCTGCTTGAACTTCTTGACTTCAGCGAGCGTAGCAGCAATACGCGTAGGGATGGTCTTTATCAGAACACAAGCATTCAACATCCTCACTCACCCGCCATCCTCATCTCGGGCAGCGTCTCAGTAAACACGACACCCCCGATGTTCCCCATCCTCATTACAGTCTTTCCAAGACTATCATAGTCAGGAACTTCGACATCCACTACCACATCATATCGACCCAGGACCGCTATCACATTCCTGGTCTCCTTGAATTGCTTCATACGCTCCACGACCTCATCGAACCTTCCCCGTTCAGTCCGTATCAGGACACATGCCGAGATCATCCTCTCACCACCCTGTATCGTTGCCTGAAGCCACTAAAATCACTTTCCTAAGTAAACTAGCCACTCCCACGCCAATACAAACAGGCAACCTGGCAAGCCGAGAGAGTGTGAAACATACATCAACCCGCAGCAACCCATATCTGTCGATAGCAGGTGAGATTGCTTGTAACGTGAGGTTTGTGACTGGACACCATCGTTCCTCATTGAACTTGGTCTTCGTTACTAGCAATCGAAACAAGGTCATGGAAGCACGACGAATCTTAGGGGGGCGTGGCCTAACGTTTAGGCATCTGAGCTTAAGATATCCTGAGATCCAGGATATTTCCCTCCGGAAGATCGCCTCGTCCAGTGCTAGAGATCTCCATCGAAGATTGCAGCGGCCACTCTTCATTGAAGACTCAGGTCTATTCATCGAGGCACTGAGAGGGTTCCCTGGGCCATACTCCTCGTACGTTCAAGAGACGATTGGGAATCAAGGGATACTCAAGCTGATGGAGGGAATTCAAGAGAGGTCCTCGCGATTCGAGTCCGTCGTGGCATATGTCGAATCGGCTGGCAAGACTCATCTCTTCATAGGGGCCGCTGACGGGACCATCTCAACGGAGATAAGGGGACTACGGTGGGGATTCGACCCGATCTTCATTCCTCATGGAGCCAACCAAACCTATGCTGAGATGGGTGTCGAGGCGAAGCAGAAAGTATCTCACAGAAGCATAGCCCTTGAGAAGTTCGCAACATGGATCATGGAACGTTGCAGAAGGGGCTAGGTTCTCTCATTGAAGTATCGTCCTCTGTACTGGATCTCCTTGACCTTCTTCAATATTTTTGAGGCAACCTCTGCTCCTACAATCTCCTCGTAGCCTTGGAAGACTGATCTCATGGAGTCGCTGGCATATTCATGATGTGTACTATTAAGCGCTCTCTTCAGAAGGTGAAGGTCAACCCCCTTATCCTCTTGGTCTTGTGAGTGGAAGCTTAGGCCGAAGTCTATCAGGAAGATCTTCTCATCGTCGGGAAGAATCATGTTGGATGTTGTAAGATCCCCATGTATCAGGGAGATGCTGTGAAGTTGACCTATCATCCTTCCAATCTGTGTGCAAACGCTCTCACGTTTCTCTCTGTTCAGCGAACCTAAGATCTCTTTGATCCTCAGGCCTCGTATATGCTCCATCACTATGGTTGTATTCTCCTTGTCCACAAGGTAGACAATAGGCGTTGGAACAGCGGCCTTCTTGGCTTCATGCAGATTCTCAGCTTCGCGTACGGAACGCACGACCCTCAGTCTGTAGTCTAAGCGGGGATTCCTGTAGGATTTTTGAATTCGCTTCTTAACTATGACTTCTCTCCCATGCCAGTTGCCGAGATATAGGTCTGCTTCAGCGCCTTTTCTGATCAGTTTCATTCTCTATGCTCTCCAAGGTACATCCACTTGATCAAGGCGCCATCTAGGTCTTACATGACTCTCCTTAACTTCAACTGTGAGACCGGCCTTGAATGCCAGGATGCCGTTCCATGCGATCTGGGCACCTGAGTCTCCGCTGAACCTCTTATCCACGACGTAGAACTCTGCGTTATGCTCCTTCACAATAGATTCCAGCATTGACTGAAATCTCTTGTTTGCCGCAACCCCCCCAGTGAGGAGCAGTTCTTTCTTCTCTGTGTGAGCAAGGGAGCGCTCGGTTGCCTCAGCTAACATCGAGAAGGCGACTTCTTGGAGTGAGAAACAGAGGTCAACCATCTGCGCGCCTTTCTTATGCTCGCGTAGCGCCGCAGACAAGAGGCCAGAGTAAGCAACATCGTTACCCTTGACGGTGTAAGGGAGATCGATCATTTCTCTCCCTTTCTCGGCCATCATCTCAACTTCTGGCCCTCCAGGTGCAGCCAAGCCTGTGGCTCTGGCAAACATGTCAAGGAGGTTCCCAAGAGTGATGTCTTCAGTCTCACCGCAGATCCGCCACCTGCCGCCAGCATAGGTAGCTATGGCCGTGTGCCCTCCTGAGACAAGGACCACCAACGGGTCTCTTGCCCCTGTAGTTAGTGACGCTATCTCGATGTGTGCCAGTGCGTGGTTAACGGGCACCAGTGGCTTTTGAAGATAGATAGAGAGGGCCCTCGCAACTGTGGCGCCTACTCGAAGGCAAGGCCCGAGACCAGGTCCGCATGAGAATGCTACCGCATCGATCTTCTTCGGTCTTAGGCCAGCCTTCTGAAAAGCTTCGACTATTACTCTATCAGCAACACTATTGTGATGTTGTGCAGCTTCGGTTGGATGTATACCTCTTCCGATCGCTGGTACATACATGTCCCTCACATCGGAGCAGATTGCTCCATCGCTTGATGCAATAGAGGCTCCGAACGTGTGTGCGGTAGATTCAATCCCTAGACAGAGAAGCTTTGTCATCAGATCTCTCTGCTTTTCTTATAGGGTTGGTTCAATAAATCCATTGCAATGCTATTCTGGAAAGATTAAAGTAAACGCTGTTTTCAATAAGGTAGCCACTCAGATTCTGAGATGAAGAACTTGGGTTCTCCACCGATTCAACCTGAAGTCAACATCGGCACCCTAGGTCACGTCGACAATGGCAAGAGTACTCTAGTGCAGGCTCTGACAGACGTATGGACGGCGAAGCATTCAGAGGAACTCAGGAGAGGCATAACCATTCGAATAGGTTATGCTGACGCCTACTTCTATAAGTGCCCCTCACACAGAGGTGCTGCCGCGTACAGTACAAAGAAGACCTGCCCGATCTGCGGTTCAGAGACAAAGTTTCTGAGAGCTGTAAGCTTCATTGATTGTCCTGGACACCACAGCCTTATGGTGACGATGATCTCGGGAGCCGCGCTGATGGATGGAGCGCTCTTTGTCGTGGCGGCTGATGCGAAGTTTCCTCAAGCCCAGGATCGCGAGCACCTACTAGCAGCCGAGATGTCTGGGATCAAGAAGCTGATAATTGTTCAGAACAAGATAGACATCGTTGACCGTGATCGGGCTATTGAGAATATGAATGAGATCCAGAAGTTCGTTAAGGATAGGCCGGTGGAGAAAGCACCCATAATCCCCGTCTCGGCCCAACATGGCGTCAACATAGATCTGCTGATTGAGGCCATTGAGAAAGAGATCCCTACACCGAAGAGGGATCCTGCAGCACCCCCGCAGATGTATGTACTGAGATCCTTCGATGTTAATAAGCCCGGCACCAGAGTCGAGCAGTTACGTGGAGGGGTGGTGGGCGGCTCAGTAGTCCAAGGACTCTTCCGTGTCGATGATGAAATGGAGATCAAACCGGGCCTAAGGAGCGAGAGTGGAGGCAAGACTGTCTATCAGCCTCTCTTCACAAAGATCAGATCCATTCGCGTCAGTAGCGGTGAAGTCAAGGAGGCTGGACCAGGCGGATTGGTAGGGTTAGGTTCATCACTCTGTCCCTCTGTTACGAAGGCTGACAGCCTCGTCGGTAGCATAGTTGGGAAAGAAGGGAGTCTCCCGCCGGTGCTTGACAAAGTCACGCTGGATGTCCAGCTGTTCGAGAGAGCTGTGGGCACGGAGGAGCTTGTCACAGTTGAGAGGATAAGAACCAACGAGCCGCTTGTTCTCAACGTCGCCACAGCTGTAACCTCTGGAATCGTCACCTCAGCACGGGAGAACATAATCGATGTCTCATTGAAACGTCCAATCTGTGCAGGCTCAAGCTTCAAGGCCTCTCTTAGCAGAAGGATAGGAGACAGTTGGCGTCTGATCGGCTATGGGACCTTTAAGTGATTCCGTTGCCATACAAGGTGGTTCTGGATTCAAATTTTCTCTTCTTACATCTAACCCACAGACTGGACATATTCGCAGAGGCTGAGAAGCTACTGCCTGGGCGAGCTCAATTCATAGTAATCAGACCGATCAGAGAGGAGGTTGAACGGCTCTCACGTAGAAGCTCTCAGCTAGGCAGAAAGGCAAAGTTTGCATTGAGACTCTTGGAAAAGTGCAAACAGGTCAACGCCGAAATCGATCCATCCAGAACTGTTGATGATGCACTGATCAGTTACGCAAAGAAGCATAAGGTCGTAGTTGCGACCGCTGACACGGAGCTCAGAAAGAAACTAAGAGATATAAACGTGCCCGTAATCTATCTAAGGAGCCGCTCTCGACTTGAACTTGAAGGCTTTCCCGTAAGAGAAGAATGATGTTCAGGTCGATACTGGTATCGAGGTTTGAGTCGACTTAATGTTCAGATTACTGACGATGGAGGACATTGTTAGGATACCGCCAGAGAAATTTGGCGGAGCCATAAAGAAGGTTGCGAAGGAACAGGTCAGGCTCAAGTACGAAAACACGATAGATGAAGAGCTAGGATACGTCGTCTACGTCGTCGATGTCGATGTAGAACCTGTGGGTAGGATTCTGCCGGGAGACGGCTCGACCTATCATAAAGTCAAGTTCCAACTTCTCACCTTCTATCCTGAGCTGCAGGAAATTGTCGAGGGCGAGGTGGTGGAGATCACAGACTTCGGCGCGTTTGTGAGAATCGGGCCTGAGGATGCCCTGGTACACGTTTCACAGATAATTGACGATTTCATAACCTACGATGAGAAGCATGGAGTCCTGTCAGGGAAGGAGACACATCGCACCCTTGGCAAAGGCGACCGTGTAAGGGCCAGAATAATAGCTGTTGGTTTTCCAAAGGGTGGAGTCGGTGGGAAGATCGGTTTGACCATGCGTCAGCCATTCCTGGGCCGGCTTGACTGGATAGAAGCCGAGATCAAGAAGGAGAAGGAAGAGGGGAGGGGTTGAGCTGGCAAAAGAGAAAGCGTGCAAGAGCTGCCATTTCATAAGCATGGGAAACATCTGCCCTAACTGCAAGTCATCCAACCTCAGTGAGGACTGGTCAGGCCTAGTAGTAGTAGTCAATCTTGAGAAATCCGAGATCGCCAAGAAGATCAGTGCCAAGAGCCCCGGCAAGTACGCGATCCGTGTACGCTGAAGCTCTGACGGCCTATCTCCTCCACAAAGAGGGGCTGCTCGACATTTGGTCAGACTTCTCCTAACGCGTGAGCTTAGATCCTTACTCAAGCTACCACTCGGCGAAGTCTTGACCGGAAACGAGACGGAGACTATGAAGAGACTCAGGAGTATCGTCGCCAAGCAGAAACCTCCAAGAGTCATCTGTGTCGGAGACAGGGTGTCTAGGAATGCTATGGATGCTGGAGAGACATCTTGGATCAAGATTGTTGATGGAAGGGAAATGCGCAGAGAGACGGGGCTGCAGGAATTTCGAGGCAGGAGGGTGTTCCTTGTCGTTAACGAACAGGGAACGATAAATTATCTGGCCTGGGAGGCGGTTGCTGAAGCGATCAAACATGAAAGTTCTCTGGTGATCGTTAGGGGCGAGGAGGATCTGCTTGTGCTACCAGCGATCATTGAGGCTTCGGAGAACTCGATTGTCGCTTACGGCCTGCCACCTCAAGCAGGGGTGACCGTGGTGAAGGTCAACAGGGACAAGAAGAGCCTTGCAAAGGCCATTGTTGACGCAAGGTCTGTGATTAGGACTAGGGCTGAGCCTTAACGTAATCTGTGTAGCTACAGGATCCGCAGGTCCATCGCTGTGTCGGGCTCTTGTGATGAGCCATTATGCTCCCACATCGGGGGCATTTTCTATTCTTGAGTTTGATAGTCTTCTTCTCGTAGCTGTACTCATACAGGGTACCGAGGCCTCGTCTCCTCTTCTTCGTCGGTGTCTTCTCTTTCTCTTGGCTCAAGATAACTCACTCTTCTCATTTCTTGGGTTTCGGAGTCTCTTGGCTTGGAGCTTTCTCAGTTGCCTTCTCCTTCTTCGCTTCCTGAGGCTTGGTCTCCCGGGGCTTCTCCGCCGCTTTGGCTTTCTTAGGTTCCTGAGGCTTTGCTTCAGCCTTCTTGGCTTCTCGTTCTTCTGGTGGCAAGTTCCTGGTGATTATGTATTTGGGAAGAGTCTGGACAGCGAGTTCCTTTAACTCGTAGATCTGGATTTGGCAGAGTGAGTGATCTGTTCCTGTCTTGCCTTCGACTTTGACAACATATAGGTTCTCAGGTTTCTCGTCAAGCTGCGAGGCTAGGAGCTTCTTGATAGCTATTCTATCTGGGGTTCCATTCTCGTCATGCGCTATCTCGACCAGCATCTCCTTACGTTTGAATACAGGATTGCGGTTTTCCTCTATGACTTTGGCTTTCATATGCCTTGTACGCCTTCCTATCACTTCTTTGAGTCTTCCGGCGTCACCTTCTTTTCTGCATCCGGCTTCACTATCGCCAGATTTACCTGGTAGGTCTCATCAGTTATCATGCGACCTCGCACCAGCTTCCTCTCTCTACTGCCGCTCTTTCCCCTGAACCCCACACCCTTGGTCAGTATAAGGTGCTTCTTGCCTCCACCGTGAACATCTGGCCTCAGCGGTATTCCGTCCTTGTCGCTTCCACCCGTTATCCTGAGTTTCTTTCCGGAGACTCCGATCGGAGCACCATCTAGTACGTCTCCCAGCCCCCTTCCAAGGAGGGGTTTGGCCTTCGCCCCTTCTAGCTCCACCACTGAGGCTTTTCCCGTTTCAGGATCGGAGATCGAAACCTTGAACTTCGCCAATTGCACCGACTCGTCAGATCAGGTACTCTACTACGCCCGATGACAAACATATTAATCTGTCGAGGTCTCTGTCTGCAAGTTCTGAGGCTCTATATGTTCCAGAGCGGGTTCTCTCTCCTCATTATTGCGGTGAGTTCGTCGAGAACTCCCTTTTCTTCGGGACTCAGTTGTTCGCTGAGTCTTGTGGAGAACTCTCTGGCTGAAGTCTCTGGGACTGCTACGTAGAGTGTGTCGTTTTCAAAGACATTCCTGTTCATGATCGCTTTGTCCACCGATATGGCTATCTGCATTCCGGTTATTGCCTCATCGATGTCTTTCCCCTTGTCCTGAAGTCTCATGATGGTGCCGATCCGCTTCCCGTCTCGGTTTATCAGTGGGTACTTCTGTTTTATAGTGCCGGCCAGTATCTCTACTCCAAATATTGCCGGTTTGCTATGTCTGAATACGTATCCGGGCAGGACATGCATCTTCCCGGGTCTTACGTGTCTATCCAACTCGGCCTTGAGGCTGGCGGCTCTTTCTGCATCGACCCATCTTGAGTAGCTTTCAAGGAGGTCATATATCACGTCCGCCCGCAGAATCTTGGTGCCTCTCTTTATCGCCTCCTCCTCAGCGTCGGGAAGCACCTTGATGTTGAAGCCTAGAACAACTCCGAGCAGGCGGTCTTTCTCTCTCACCACGTCTGCCTCAATGATATCGCGTTTGGATATGTCGCCCACATCGGCCAGTCTTATGGGTGTTCCTGATTGATTCAGTGATGCTGTTATGGCTTCTAGGGCGCCGAGCGTATCAGTCTTCAGGACGACGCCGTTCCTGTCTGTCTCGATCCTCAGCCTTTCGAATTCTTCTTTGACGATCCTGGCAGCAGCTTCTGAGGATTCACCTTTTGGAATCACATATAATGATGAGCCTGCCAGCGCTTTCTCTAGACCGGGGGCTGCGATCTTTACGCCTGCAGCAGCTTCCACTTCACGTACACTCGAGAACTTGTCTCTTGGATCACGTATCTCATCCAAAGGTTTGGGTACGAGAATCGCCCGAACGCTGGTTACTATTGGTCCCTCTTTGCCCCCTAGAGCTATTTCGTCCCCAACATTAAGGACGCCGTCATAGATGATCGCGTTTACCGTGGTTCCTAGGCCGATCTCTTCCTTGACCTCAAGAACGGTTCCCTTTGCCGGGCCGCTCGCAATCAACAGTTCCTCTTTCATGTAGGACTGCGTCAGTCCGACAATTACTGCGAGAAGTTCCCGGATGCCGTCGCCGGTTTTTGCGCTTGTGGGTACGATAGCGACGGTCTTAGTGAAGTCCTTGATCCTGTCGAATCTGTCCGCATTCAAGCCGAGTTTCGATACTGAACCCATGATCGTGTAGATTCGGTTATCGATCTCCCTTTGGATCTCTGGCGGCTGCTGGGATATCGCGCTGCTCAACGATTTCAAGTCGGTCTTTCTCCAGCCGGGAACTAGATCTAACTTGTTGGCTGCGATGACGAAGGGGGTCTTTCGTGCTTTAAGTATCTCTATCGATTCCTCTGTCTGAGGTTCGACACCCTTGGTCAAGTCGATGACCAGGATTGCGATGTCAGCCGCTGATCCGCCTCGACGGCGAAGATTGGAGAAGCTTTCGTGGCCCGGTGTGTCAATGAACAGCAGGCCGGGTATCTTAACCTGTGCCTTGAGTTGCTCATGCGCATCTCCATAGGTCTCTTTGAGTGTCTCTGCTGGCAGAAGGCTTGCGCCGATCCACTGAGTTATCTGTCCTGGTTCCCTCTTGGCAACGGAGGTTCCTCTGATTCGGTCCAGAAGCGTTGTCTTGCCGTGGTCTACGTGGCCCGTCACGACGGAACTAGGATTCCTGCGACGTGTGACCTAGAACCACGACAATTGGCTGGCGCATCGGCAACTGAGGCAACCTCTGCAGTCCTTTGAGGGGCCGTCTCGCTTAAGTATTATACTGCAGGGGAGAGGATCATTATCTGTTGCTGAGCATGCTAAGATCGAGAATCACTAAGTCGATGTACCGTGGAGAAACTTTGTCTCTGTAGGTTTGCTGAAGCTGAGTATCTCATCGGGTTTGAAGAAGATCTTGATTTCGCGTTCCGCGTTCTCCATGCTGTCTGCTGCGTGGACAGTATTCTGTGTTGTGTTCAAAGCGAAGTCAGCTCTGATGCTGCCCGGTGCTGCTTCTTGAGGGTTGGTGGCGCCCACCATTCTCCTGACCGCTTGTATGCAGTTAGGCCCCTCTATCACCATGACGGCAACCGGAGCCGAGGTGATGTGACGAATAAGTCGCGGGTAGAATCCTTTCTCCTTGTGCATTGAGTAGAGAGCTTCACTCTGGCTCTTGGATATCATCAGGATCTTCAGTGCAGCTATGTTGAGACCTTTCCTCTCAAGCCTTGACGCGACCTCTCCGATCAGCCCCCGCATCACCCCGTCAGGTTTGACAAGGAGAAATGTTCTTTCCATCGAGGGGCTGTCCCTACTCTACTTTACTTTGCGTATGTGATGCTGGGTCCATTTGAGCTTTCTAGGGTCTCTCCTAAGTTCTAGCAGGCTTTTTCTGCATTTCGTTGAGCAGAAGTAGAGGATGACTCCGTCGTTCCTTATGTGGGCCATTCCTGACGCCGGAGGGTAGTCTCTCCCACAGAAGGAGCACTTTGTGCGGGGCACCTGATAACTGCCTCTTCAACGGATCTTCTTTGCTTCTCTCTCGGTCTCTCTGAGCATCAATGTGTCTCCGAGTCTTATTGGACCCTTAATGTTCCTGGTGATGATCCTGCCTCTGTCCCTGCCCTCAAGAATCCTTACTCTGACCTGTATGACTTCCCCGGTTACGCCTGTTCGGCCCACGATCTGTGTGACTTCGGCAGGGGTTAAGGCTTCTTCGACTTCTTCCCTGGAAGACTTTGCCGTGGGAGCGCTCAAGTGCTTGCTGCACCGCCCTTGAGCAACTTCTCTATTGCGTTCACGAGCCCCTTTACCGCTTCAGACGCTTCACCGGGCTCCACTATTGAGATGGCTGCTGAGCCGACCTCGATCCCTGCTGATCTGCCCAACTCGAGCTTCGTGGGGACAAAGATGTAAGGGATCTTCCTCTCTTCACATAACATCGGTAGGTGGGCTACTACCTGTGGTGGTTCAACGTCTTCGGCTATCAGTACAAGTTTGGCTATGCCTCTTTCGACTGCCTTGGTGGTCTCGTTAGTTCCTTTTCTGATCTTGCCCGTGTCCTTGGCAACCTGTACGGCTTGGAATGCTTTCTCAGCTAACTCCTTTGGAGTCTCGAACTTCACGTAGAACTGTTTTGGCATCCGCTTCGACCTCATCTGCCACGTTTAGGTACAGTAGCCACAGTGGCTGTTTTATCAACCTTTCGTTGAGAGATCTTGCTGTTGAGAGGCTCCTGATCTCCTGTGTCTTCTCCCGTCGTCCTCTAGGGCTATGTCAGTTCTGTCTAAGCGGTCGTGATTCTACCGCATTCTCCTCTTGATGATGTTCGCTATCTTGGTCTGCAGACCCCAGAGCTCTATGAACCCGGTGGCCATCGTCTGGTCGAAAGTTGTTCCAACCTCGTAGGTTGCCAGGTCACGATTGTACAAGGACATTGGTGAGGATCTGCCGACCACTTGGCAGCTTCCCTTGTAGAGTTTTAATTTGACTATGCCATTGACTTTCTGCTGAGTCTTGTCGATGAATGCTCCCAGGTCTTCCAGCAATGGGTCCGTCCAGAGTCCTGAATATGCCGCGAAGGTCCACTGTAAGTCTACAAGCTGCTTGAAGGTGAGTTCATGTCTTGTCAGGACGCACTTCTCCAGATCTCTGTGTGCTTCAACGAGGACAGTTGCTGCGGGACACTCATAGACTTCGCGGGACTTTATTCCTACCAAGCGGTCTTCGATGTGATCGATTCGTCCGACGCCGTTTCTTCCTGCCATACCGCTTAACTTGTTGAGCATGGTCACGGGGGCCTCTTTGGAGCCGTCTAGTGACTTGGGTAGGCCCTTCTCGAATTCTAGGCTTACGTACTCAGGTTTATTCGGACTCTTCTCTGGAGACACTGTTAGTTCAAAGACTTCTTCGGGAGGCTCGACCAGTGGGTCTTCAAGAACTCCGCACTCGATTGATCGTCCGTAGAGGTTTCGGTCGATGCTGTAGGGGCTTTCCGGCTTGATCGGAATGGGTATATTGTGATCCCTTGCGTACTTGATCTCTTCCTCTCTTGAGAGTCCCCATTCCCTTATTGGAGCTATTATCTTCAGCTCGGGGGCCAGCGATGCTATAGTCACGTCAAATCTTACTTGGTCGTTTCCTTTCCCAGTACATCCGTGTGCGACTGCGCGAGCGCCTTCTTTCTTGGCGACTTCTACAAGTTTAGACGCTATAAGAGGCCTAGAAAGGGCTGTTGAGATAGGGTACTTCCCTTGATATAGGGCGTTAGCTTTGACTGCAGGATATACGTAGTCTCTGACAAACTCGTCTCTGGCATCTATCGAGTAATGTTTGATGGCTCCGATCTTTTCCGCAGTATCGCGAACAGATTTCAGGTCTTCGCCGTGCCCAACATCGACTGTGACTGTGATCACGTCAGAATTGTATTTCTCCATAATCCATCTGATAGCGACTGAGGTATCGAGGCCTCCGGAATACGCTAGGACAACCTTGTCCTTCATTCGCAAACCTTCTTGAGTAGGCTGGGACTATTGTTCGAGCCCACATGATAAGTTTTCTAGGTTGATCGTTATCTTCGGAGTTTACTTCTGCTTTGTGTAGATCTACTTCTTCGAGGCCCTGACAAGGTATTCTATGATCTTCGAGGCGATATTGGTGCCTGTTGCTGCTGCGGCTCCTCGAAATTCTATGGTGGAGTTGACCTCGTGTACGACGATTCCATCAGGGCTCTCCATCGAGTCTACGGCCAGAACGCCACCGCCTACAGCTTTGGCGGCTCTAAGAGCGATGTCCTCCAGTTCACTGGTGACGGGGCACGGCTCTGTTGTTGCGCCGAGTGCCACGTTGGTTCTCCAGGTGCCTGCTGGGGCGCTTCGGTAGACGGCTGCTGTAACCTCTTCACCCACAACTATTGTTCTTATATCTCTGGGAGGCCGGTTCACCATCTCTTGTATGTAGTGGATCTGCAGAAGTGAGCTGTTCATCTGTTCCCTGTGTTCCAGTATCGCCTCAGCCGTGGCGCGGTTGTTTATTGGCGCGACTAATCTTCCCCAGCTTCCGATTACGGGCTTTATCACAGCTGGGTAACCGATCTTCTCGATTGTCTCCAACGCAGCCTCAGGTGTGAATGTTACGTAGGTTGCGGGGGTCGGGATCTTGGCCTTGGCGAGTGCTAATGACGTTAAGAGCTTGTTTCCGCAGACCAATGACGTGTTGAAGGAGTTCACGACCGGCAGGCCGCACATTTCCAAGATGGCAGTTATGTGCAGACCTCTGAAGTAACTTATGCATCGCTGAAGTATGATGTGGCCATAGGATTCTGCGTCGCATACGGCATTGATGTCAAAGCTTGTGTTCTTTGCATCGATCAGATTTATCTGTATTCGTTTGCGTCTGGCTGCTTTGATTAGTGCTTTCTCTTCCCAGCGTGTCCGGTCAAAGATGATCGAGAGAACTCTTCGCAAAGGAAGCCTCTTACTCTCCCCAGTCTTCTCCGGTGAGTTCGGCCACTTTAAGGCTGCACTTGCCGTTCTGATCGATGGTTAACTCGAATTCGAGGCCGCAGTCAGGGCAGGCGACTATTTCGCCGTTGACGGCATCCTTTGGTATGGCAATCTCGCCGTCACATTCAGAGCATTTGCACTTCATTACGTTCTTAGCTCTCAGCTTGCAGAATTTTAGTTTGAATCCTGAATGCGTACATGGCAGTACGCTTAAAAGATTTTCTTTTGCGAGTTTTCTTTCGAAAGATTCAGTATTGACGCAGAATGATCATTGTGTTTGTGTTTGTGACTCCTTCCACTCCTCTTACCTGTTCTACGCATTGATTCACTTCTGTGACGCTTGAGGCCGAGATCACTACTGCTATATCGTATTGGCCTGTGACTTCATGGACTGTCTCAACATTGGGGAGTTTGATGAGTTCTTGTGAGATCTTCGACGTTGGATAGGCGGGGTTGACTGAGAGTAAGGTTATCGCTTTGGCACCGGTCTTGAATCCGGCCTCGATGGTGAACTTCTTGATGTCGCCGGACTTTATGAGAGCTGTGATCCTCTTTCGAACCGCACCTTCTGATAGGCCTGTCTTCTTTCCTATGTCGACGTAGGCTGCTCTTCCGTTCTCTTTGAGTATCGCTATTATCTGCTGGTCTATTTCATCCAATCTGCATCGACGATAACCTGATAGGAAGGCTGTGCCAATTTAACGGTTCTTGGAGCGGTTCGCGGTAACTCTCTCAAGTATCAATTGGATCGCGAGCTTCACTGGCTGAGGCTGGAAAGTGCATTTATCGTACTTTTTATATCGATTCTGTACTGGTTACTTAAGTATTTCACCGAAATCTTTAATACTAGTACGATATTCTACTAGAGGACGTTAGGTGCATTAGCTTTGAAGGTTCAGACATGTCCAGACTGCTCTGGCGAGGTCAAGGTTCCAGAAGACGCCCTAGATGGCGAGATCGTAGCCTGCCCAGACTGCGGATTGGAACTGCAGGTCAAGAAGGACCCAACAGGAAACGTTGAGCTAGCCCAGGTGACAAGAGAGAGAGAAGACTGGGGTGAATAGTTGAGTAGCTCCGTCGGGATGCTCTACGACCAGATAAGGCCCGAGGAGCGTCTTCTAATAGATGCGGCCAGAAGAAAATCCGTGAAGATCCAACTCCACAACTCTGAAGAACTCCATCTGAACGCAACCGAGGTCAGTCGCAGAGAACCCTTCGAAGATGTGGTCCTGCAAAGATGTGTCAGCTACTTCCGCAGCGTAAACCTCTCAGCACTGCTGGAGAGTCGAGGAGTCAGGGTCATAAACTCCTCAAGGATCGCCTCAGTCTGCGGAAACAAGCTGCTGGCAACAGTCGAGCTTGCAAAAGCAGGAATCCCCACCCCAACCACAGCAGTCGCTTTCAGCATCGAGTCTGCACTCAAAGCCCTTGACCAAATAAGGTATCCAGCAGTACTCAAACCAATCATAGGAAGCTGGGGAAGGCTCGTGGCCATCCTGAAAGATGCGGAATCAGCGAAAGCAATACTTGAGGATCGAGAGAACATGTTTCCACTCTACCAAGTCTACTACATACAGGAGATGGTCAAGAGACCGCCAAGAGACATACGGTGCTTTGTGGTGGGCAACTCGGTTGTAGCGGCCATATACAGATACGCGCCAAAGGACGAGTGGCGAACCAATACTGCACGAGGAGGACGTGTAGAGGCCTGCAAGATCATTCCACAGATGGAAGAGCTGGCTCTAAGGGCGGCAGGGATCTTTGGAGATGGAGTTTACGGAGTCGACATGATGGAGAGCGACAAAGGTCTAACCGTACATGAGGTCAATCATACCACAGAGTTTAGAAACAGCGTACCAGCAACAGGTGTAGACATTCCGGGAATGATCATTGACTTCGCAGTTGACAAGGTGAGAAGATAGGTGAGAGTCTCAATAATAGGCGGATCGGGCTACGCAGGTGGAGAGCTGATCCGAGAACTGCTCTTCCATCCAAAAGTCGAGATGACGACAGTAGTATCCAGAAGTCACATAGACGAATACGTGTTTCGCATCCACCCAAACCTGCGCGGATATACAGAGCTAAAGTTCTCCCCCCTGAATCTTGAGACCATAACCTCAAACTCAGATCTCGTCTTCACAGCGATCCCGCACGGAACCTCAGTAGAGATAGTTCCAAAACTGGTACAGACCGGCATAAGAGTGATCGACCTGGGCGCAGACTTTAGGCTGAAGAATCCGGCGGACTACCCCAAGTGGTATGGATGGACGCACCAACATCCAAATTTACTAAAGGAGGCTGTTTTCGGGCTTCCCGAGCTCCATCGAGAAGAGATCAGAGATGCCAAACTCGTGGCCTGCCCTGGATGCATGGCCACAACAACTATTCTAGCTCTCGCTCCACCAATCAAGGATGGGCTGATCGAGCCTGAGAGAATAGTTGTCGATGCCAAGATCGGTTCCTCAGGAGCTGGGAATACCCCGACAAAAGCGTCCCACCATCCTGAACGTGCAACCGGTGTCAGACCCTACAAGACGGTCGGCCACAGACACATAGCCGAGATGGAGCAGGAGCTCTCACTCCTGACCGAGGCAAGACCCAGGATATCTTTCTCTCCTCACGCTGTCCCGATGATCAGAGGCATACTGGCAACCATCCATACTTTCCCAACTAGGCAGCTGGCGCTTCCTGACCTATGGAAGACATACAGGACGATGTATAGCAAGGAGCCCTTCATCAGGCTTGTAAAGGACAGGAAGGGCCTCCATCAGCTTCCCGACCCCAAAGTGACAACAGGATCAAACTTCTGCGACATCGGCTTTGAACTCGACCCGCACGTTAACAGGCTTGTGATCCTGAGCGCGATAGACAATCTGGTGAAAGGCGCCTCAGGTCAAGCAGTGCAGTGCCTTAACATAATGCTCGGCATCGATGAGAGGACCGGAATCTCTACTCCAACTATCTACCCGGTGTGATGCTGATGCTGATAGTGGTGAAGCTTGGGGGCAGCACACTTGAAGAGGGTGTCTCAGAAGAGTTCGTGCAAGACGTAAAGCAGGTCGCAGCAGAACACAAGCTAGTCATAGTTCACGGCGGCGGCGCCAGAGTAACAGAGATCGCGACGAAACTGGGCAAAGAGCAGAAGTTCATCGTGTCGCCCGAAGGCTTCAGAAGTCGATACACCGACCGCGAGACTGCTGAGATCTATACTATGGTCATGGCTGGAAAGACAAACAAGGACATAGTCATGGCCCTCCAGCGTGTGGGCGTGAAAGCTGTCGGGCTCTCTGGTCTGGACGGTTCTTTAGCAATAGCTGAGAGAAAAAAACAGCTCATGATAATAGATGAGAGGGGAAGAAAACGGATCATTGAAGGAGGCTACACGGGCAAGATCACCAAGATCAACACCTCGCTGCTCAATCTTCTGGTTGACAACAGGTACACGCCTGTCATTGCACCGATTGCGATTGGCTTAGAGTCTGAGCCGTTGAATACCGACGGCGACCGGATGGCAGCAAGCATAGCAGGCGCCCTCAAGGCCGACCTGCTAATCCTCCTGACGGATGTCAAGGGGGTTGAGCTGGACAACAAGCTTGTGCCAAGGATGAAGGTCCTAGAAGCAAAGGACGCACTACTAAGAATAGGCCACGGGATGATAACAAAGATCTACGCCGCAATCGAGGCCATAGACCAGGGAGTGAAGAAAGTCACAATAGCACCGGGACTCGAACCCTCCCCAATCTCACTATCTATCGAAGATAGATGTGGCACTGTGATAGAGAGATGAACGAAAAAGAAGTAATCCAGATCGAACAGACCCATATGGCGAATGTGTACGCTAAGAAGAACCTAGTCATCACCAAGGGTAGGGGAGCCACGCTCTGGGACATAAATGGTCGAGAATACATAGACTGCATGGGCAGCTACGGCGTAGCGATAGTTGGACACTGCCACCCAAAGGTCGTCGAGGCTATCAAGCAGCAATCCAAGAATCTGATCTCATGCCACGGGTCGATGTACAACGACTCCAGATCCAGACTGCTTGAGAAACTGGTTCAGATAATGCCAAGCGGCCTAGACAAAGCATTCCTCTCGAACAGCGGCGCCGAAGCCGTCGAGTGCGCGATAAAGCTAGCTAGAAAACAGTCCGGAAAGAAAGAAGTGATAGCGATGATGGGCGCCTACCACGGAAAGACCATGGGCGCTCTATCGGCCACATGGGATAAGAAATACAGAGACCCATTCCTGCCTCTGGTTCCAGGCTTCAAGCACGTGCCTTACGGAAACCCTGAGAAGCTCAGGGACGCAGTGACAGCAGACACTGCAGCGGTATTAGTTGAGCCCATCCAAGGGGAGGGTGGTGTCAGAGTCCCACCACAAGGTTACCTGAATGAGGTCAGGGAGATCTGTGATGAGAAAGGAGTCCTCATGATAGCTGACGAAGTCCAGACGGGCTTCGGACGGACGGGAAGAGTCTTCGCGTGCGAGCACTCAAAAGTGATACCTGACATCATGTGTCTCGCAAAGGCCGTTGGCGGAGGGCTTCCTCTCGGCATCACCATCGCCAAGCAAGATGTGATGTCCTCACTGAAGCTGGGAGAGCACTCAACAACCTTCGGCGGCAACCCACTGGTCTGCGCCGCAGCCTCAGCCGCAATCGACGTGCTCATCACTGAAAGACTTGCAGAGAAGGCATCCGAACTTGGAGCTCACTTCATAATGAGGCTGCAGAAGCTGCAGGCAGAACACAGTATCGTTCGCGAGGTCAGAGGAGTCGGGTTGATGATAGGTGTCGAGACCAGATTCGATGTACTTAACATCCTGCAGAAGCTGATGGCTGGTGGAGTCATAGCGCTTGACGCAGGAAGGAACATAGTCCGTTTTCTACCCCCGCTGGTCATATCCAGAGAGCAACTCGACACAGTAGCTAATTCATTGGACAAAGTCTTGACGGAGGAGGAAGATGAGCGCCTACGAGGTTCGGCTACTGACTGAGATGCTCCGACATCACAGCCCAAGCGGAGGAGAGAGGGCCCTAGCCGAGTATCTGCAGAAAGAACTTGAAAGAAACAACTTCGAAGTACACCTTGATGCAGCGGGAAACGTGATCGGCACTCGCGGCAGAGGCACACCAACCCTACTGCTATGCGGCCACATGGATACTGTCCCAGGCGAGCTTGATGTTCGGCTGGAAGGAGATCTTCTCTACGGCAGAGGCGCGGTGGATGCCAAGGCCCCGCTTGCAAGCATGATAGTGGGTGCGTCCAGGATCCCAGAGCCTAAGGGCAAGATAGTCATGGCGTGCGTGGTGGACGAGGAAGGCAACGGAAAAGGTGTAAGGCAACTGATCAATGACCGCATTCAAGCGGACTATGCGATATTCGGGGAACCGAGCAGATCCTGGAACGTAACGATCGGTTACAAAGGCAGTCTGCACTTGATGCTTGAGTGCACAACCTCGACAGGCCACTCATCAGCGCCCTGGCTCTCTGAAAATGCCATAGAGAGAACCTGCGGGTTCTGGGAGCTGATCAAGAAGCACCGCTTCGAGGAGGAGCGTAGCGAGAGCCGATTCTACTCAGTGACTTCATGCCTGACCCGAATAAACGGCGGCGGCTCTTCAAGCATGATCCCCTCACGGTGCCAAGCAGAGATCGATATCCGAACACCTCCACAACTCCCGCCAGAGCTTGTCTTTGAAAGGCTCAAGAGACTGGCCGAGGAACATAACAGAACCAGCCCGGATGCCAAGATTATCCTAAAGTCTATCGGAACTGTCCCAGCCTACGAGTCTGAGATGAGATCTCTGCTCGTTAAGGCCATGACGTACGCCATAAGGAAGGCATGCGGACAGACCCCGACCCTTTTGCGGAAGACCGGGACCGGCGATATGAACGAGCTCGGCTCAGCGATGAAGATACCGATGGTCTCGTATGGACCAGGTGACTCTCACCTGGACCACACAAACCAAGAACATGTCTCAGTATCCGAGTACCTCTCAGCTGTCAGAGTCTACGAGGAAGCGATACCCAGACTCTTCAAATTGCATGATTCACGAGGATCAAGGTGACTGTAATGAGCAGAAGGATAGACCATGATGTGCTCATCCTGGATACAACACTAAGAGAAGGCGAGCAGACTCCCGGAGTTACCTTCACAATAGAGGAGAAGCTCAAGATAGTCAGAAGGCTCGACGAGATCGGAGTTGACATGATCGAGGCGGGAGACCCCAATGTCTCAAAGGACGTCAAAGAAGCAGTTCGAAGGATCGCCAAGGAAGGGTTAAAAGCTGAGATACTCGCCCACTGCAGAGCCCTGATTCCAGATGTTGAGAATGCAGCCTCATGTGAGGTTGACAGAGTCGCCATATTCCTCGGGACATCAAAACCCCATCTCCACTACAAGCTAAGAAAAGACGAAGGCAAAGCGATAGATCTTGTGTCAGAAGCAATAGAATACGCCAGGAACCAAGGATTGAAAGTCAGGTTCACAGCTGAAGACGCCTCCCGGACAGACTATGATTTCCTCCTGGAGATCTGCAAGAGGGCAGAAGAGGCAGGCGCAGACAGGATAAGCATACCTGACACAGTCGGCGTGATGACACCGAACAATGTCAGGACTCTGTTCAGCAATCTCAGTGAGAAACTCAAAGTAGAACTGGATACACATTGCCATAACGATCTCGGTATGGCAACAGCCAACACTCTGGCAGGGCTTGAGGGAGGAGCTACAGCAGCCCATGTCACGATCAATGGTCTTGGTGAGAGAAGCGGCATAGCGCCGCTCAGCGAGGTGGCGGTCGCACTGAAAGTGGCATATGGGATCGAGACGGTCAAGCTTGAGCAGCTTCCGGCATTATCCTTACTGTGTGAAAGGTTCAGCGGCGTCGTGCCGGCCCCGAACGCGCCTATCGTTGGAGAGAACGCGTTCACACACAAGGCTGGGATCCATGTTGCCGGCGTCTTGGCCAATCCAGCGACTTACGAAGGGTTCCCGCCAGACCTGATAGGTCGACAGAGGGACATAATCATCGACAAGTACACTGGAGTTCACGCAGTTAGATCGAGGCTCGAGAGGATGGGGGTCAGCCTGAATGAGTCTCAGATCACTGGCATCGTCCAAGCGATCAAAGAGAGGCCTACCATAACAAGATTCAGGGACGCAGACCTCATAGAGCTGGCTGAGCAGCTGACAGGCAAGAACCTCAAGGCTGATGTGCCGACCAAGGTCGAGGCCATCCTGAGAGTCAAGTGCGAATCGAACGTCTACACAACGGCTATTGCGAGACGGCTTAAAGCACTGAAGAAAATCACCAAGGTGTATGAGGTGACCGGCGACTATGATATTGAGGTTGCCATCACAGCGGACTCCACCGCTGATCTGAACGAGAGCCTGGAGAAAATCAGAGAGATTGAAGGTGTAAAGGCAACAGAGACCGAGCTGGTCCTGAAGAAGTTCGAGGTCGAGACTCACCAATAACCTTATAGGCAGCAGCATGGACTTTACGTGAAAACTTGACGATGAGTGAAGCCGAGATGTTCCCAGTCCGTTGTTCAAAACTGCTTCTCAGCCAACAACTGGTAGTCCTGCTCATCGTCGTAGTACTCCTAGTGTAGCCTAAGCAGCGAACTCAACGTTGCCGCTGCGATGGCTGTGATATAACAATAGTAGAGATGATAGTGAAAAATGGTGAAGATGTCTGGCGCAAAGACATTGATCGAATCCCTAGAGAGAGAAAGAGTTGAGACAATATTCGGTCTGCCTGGCGGAGCGATCATGCCGGTATACGATGCGCTTCTGGACTCTAAGATAAGACACGTACTCGTTAGGCATGAGCAGTCTGCAGCACATATGGCAGACGGTTATGCCAGAGCCGGCGGAAGAACTGGTGTCTGCATGGCAACCTCAGGCCCCGGGGCAACAAACTTGGTAACCGGACTCGATACAGCGCACCTTGACTCATCACCGATAGTGGCTGTGACGGGTCAGGTCTCGATCCCGCAGATAGGTCTGGACGCCTTTCAGGAGGCTGACATAATCGGCATATCAGGGCCTATCACCAAGTACAGCTTCCAGCCGCGCAAGGTCCAGGACATCCCCGCGACGGTCAAGATGGCTTTCCACATAGCCTCAACAGGCAGGCCTGGACCGGTATTGATCGATGTTCCAAAGGATGTTCAAGTCGACACTGCTGAGGTCGATTTTCCCAGCAAGGTTGAGATCAAAGGATACCAGACCGTCTTCGCTCCAGACCGGAGCCAGATCGAAAAGGCAGCGAAGATGCTTGCAGAGGCTGAGCGGCCATTCATACTAGCTGGCGGAGGCACAACTCTGTCAAATGCCTCAAATGAACTACAGAAGATAGCCGAGCTGCTGCTGGCGCCTGTCGCAACATCCCTGATGGGAAAAGGCAGTTTCCCTGAAGATCATCCGCTCTCGATGGGTACCCTTGGAATGCACGGTTCAAGAGAGGCGAACCAGCTGATCTATGAGGCTGACGTGCTGCTTGCAGTTGGCTGTCGATTCAGTGACAGGACCACAGGAAAACTGGATGAGTTCTGTTCAACATCACACGTGATACACATAGACATAGACGCCACAGAGATAGGAAAGAACCTCTGCATCGATCTTGCGATAGTCAGTGACGCACGCACGGCTCTCAACGCGCTCTATAGGTCTCTGACCAAGCTTCTCAAGACGAGAAAGGCCACTCAATGGTCTAGGAAGATCAAGGAAGTCAAGGACACCTTCGCCAACAAGATCGAGAATTCCGGAAAGGAGCTGACTCCGCCGAAGATTCTGAAGGAACTCCGAAAGCTTTTGCCAGCTCAGGCGATCGTCACGACTGAGGTTGGGCAGAACCAGATGTGGGCATCGCTGTACTTCAAGGCGCTCAGGCCACGGACGTTCATAACCTCTGGAGGGTTTGGATGCATGGGGTATGGTTTCCCAGCCTCAATAGGTGCAAAGGTCGCAAGGCCGGATGTACCAGTCATAGACATAGCCGGTGACGGGAGCTTCATAATGACCGAGAACTCCCTGGCAACGTCAGTGCTTGAGAAGATCCCGGTCACAGTCCTGATACTGAATAATAGGATGCTCGGGATGGTGGCCCAATGGCAGAGGCTTTTCTACAATAGAAGGTACTCCGCCGTCAAGCTGGGTGACGTTCCGGACTTTGTTAAGTTAGCAGAAGCATACGGCGCTGAGGGACTGCGTGTCGGCTCACTCAGTGAACTATCTGACACGATAAAGAGATCGCTCAAGAGTGAGGTTACAACCGTGATAGATGTTCCCATAGATCCTGAAGAGAACGTGTTGCCTATGGTGCCGTCAGGCTACAGCTTAAAGGAAGTAATAGGGTGAAGGATTTGACAAAGAGATTCGTCATATCGGCCCTGGTTGCTCACAAGCCCGGTGTCCTTTACAGAGTATCTAACATGTTCTGGCGTCGCGGCTTCAACATCGAGAGCGTGGCCATAGGGGCCGCGGAGCAGCCGGAAATGGCAAGGATGACCATCACCATCAAGGGAGAGGAAAAAGACGCCGTGCAGCTTGTCGGCAATCTTGAGAAGCTGATAGATGTCATCAAAGCCGCAAGGCTCGACCCTGAGAAAGCAGTCATAAGAGAGCTGGCACTGATAAAACTGAACGCTGCAGATCCAAAGATCCGTTCAGACATCTTTCACTACGTGGACGTGTTCAGAGGAAGAATAGTCGACGTCTCTCCGGAGACCGCCACGGTCGAGATAGTTGGAACCAAAGACAAGATCGACGCCTTCATCAACCTGACAAGGAACTTCGGTCTTGTGGAAGTTGCAAGGACAGGCGAGACTGCACTTATAAGAGGACCAGAATCTGTAAGAATAGACGAGTAAGGTGATTGAAATGGCGAAAGTATACCATGACGAAGACGCGGACCTGAAACATCTTGAAGGAAAGACCATAGCCGTCATAGGGTATGGAAACCAAGGGCACGCCCAGGCCCTGACCTTCAGAGACTCTGGGATCAATGTTGTAGTCGGCCTGAAGAAGGGAGGAAAGTCTTGGCGGCTCGCTGAACAAGAAGGGTTCACGCCCCTGACAGTTGAGGAGGCAGCCAAGAAAGCAGACATCATACACATGCTCTTCCCAGACCTCGAACAGCCCGGCGTGTACAAACAGTACATAGAGCCGAACCTCAAACCAGGCAAGGCACTCAGCTGCTCACACGCCTACAACATCCACTTCAAACAGATAGTCCCGCCCAAGAACGTTGATGTCATCATGGTCGCACCTAAGAGCCCCGGCTCAAGACTCCGAGAGATCTACAAGGAAGGCTTCGGTGTCCCAGCGTTGATAGCCGTCTACCAGAATGCCTCAGGAAAGGCAAAGGAGACGATCCTGGCGATGGCCAAGGCCCTAGGTACAACAAAGGCAGGGGTCATAGAGACCACATTCAAAGAAGAGGCTGAGACCGACATAATCGGTGAACAGATAGTCTTGGGAGGAGGTTCTATGGAGCTGATAAAGCGAGGTTTCGAGGTGCTGGTTGAGGCAGGTTACCAGCCTGAGCTGGCCTACTTCGAGGTCGCTAGCGAACTTAAGCTCATGGTCGACCTGCTCTACGAAGGCGGACTGACCAGGATGATGAAGATGATCTCCCACACAGCACAGTACGGCAGCATGACAGTCGGGCCGAGAGTGATAGACGACCACGTGAAGGAGAACATGCGCAAGGTCGTCAAGTTCGTTCAGAGCGGAGAGTTCGCGAGGGAATGGAGCGGCGACCCCAAGAAGAGTATGGAGAGGCTGAATAAGCTGATGAAGGAGCTTGAGGAGCATCCGATAGAGAAGGTCGGCAAAGTCATCAGACAGATGGCTGGGACAGAGAGGGGGGCGACGGCTTACTAGAATCCCTGCCAATCGTATTTCTTTTGCAGAATACGTAATTTTATCCCTACCTTTTTGCATAAATCTTTAATATGAGTACGATATGTCTAACCCGCCCGATCACCCGAAGGTTATGAACCTTGAACATATTTGAGAAGATACTAGCAAGGGCATCCGGAAGGCAAGAAGTGATCCCCGGAGAGATCATCGAAGCAAACATAGACATGGCCATGATCCATGACCTCACAGGCCCCCTCACAGTAGATTCCTTCCGCAAGATCGGTACAGAAAAGGTGTGGGACCCAAAGAGGATAGTAGTCATCTTCGATCACCTGGTCCCGCCGAGCACCATCAGAGCAGCGACACTGCAGAAAGGACTGAGAGAGTTCGTTAAGGAACAGGGCATCCAGAGCCTCTACGATATTGGGCAGGGCGGCATCTGCCACCAGGTCTTTCACGAGAAAGGCTACGCGAGGCCAGGCGAGCTTATCGTCGGCGCGGATTCCCACACATGCACCTACGGCGCACTGGGTGCTTTTGCTACTGGGATAGGTTCAACCGAGATGGCGGCGGTATTCACCACAGGGAAGATGTGGTTCAAAGTACCCAGAGCCATGAAGATCCATGCCACCGGAGGCTTCCGCAGGTACGTGACGCCAAAGGATCTGATACTGAGGATAATCGGAGACATTGGTGAGGGCGGCGCCATATACAAGGGGATGGAGTTCGCAGGCCAGACA
>CAZRDQ010000010.1:0-43559 GCA_964598945.1 uncultured Candidatus Bathyarchaeia archaeon | reverse complement strand
ATCTCCCACTTGTCCCAGGTGTGGGTTCCCTGACCGCAAGGCGTCTTTCTGGTCGGGACGACCAGCTTCTTTGTCGGAAGAGGTATCGGGCCGCGCAGCTTGACCGCTGTGCGCTCCGCTATCTTCTGTATCTCATCACAGATCGATGTGAGATGCTCTGGCTCAGTGCTCGAGAGTCGTATGCGTGCTTTGCCCGGCATTGCGGTCTATATCCCAACCTATCCTGCAACAGGGTACACACTAGGAACAGAACAGATGTTAAAAAGGTTTAGGTGGAGTGTGGGATGTTTCCTGAGGACTAGCCTTTCTCAGTAACTTCCTTGACAACCCCAACTCCGATCGTCGCGCCCATATCCCTTACAGCAAACCTACCAAGCTGCGGGATCTGGCTGTAGGCCTCGATGACCATCGGGCTGAGCGGCCTCAACTTCACCAGAGCACCATCACCGGACTTGAGGAAGTCAGGCTTCTCCTGAATCGTCTGTCCAGTCCTGGGGTCGATCTTTGCGATCAGCTCAGTAAACGTAGCTGCCATCGTAGCCGTGTGTGCATGAAGCACGGGCGTGTATCCTTGGGCTATCGCGGTTGGGTGTGAGATGATGATTATCTGGCCTACGAACTCCTTAGCGACTGTTGGAGGATTGTCCGGGTGACCCATCACGTCCCCACGGTGGATAGCGCCCTTCTCGACGCCTCTGACGTTGAATCCTATGTTGTCTCCAGGCTCAGCCTTGGGGATCTTCGTATGGTGGGTCTCTATGGACTTGCATTCACCAGGCACATTGCTGGGCATGAAGACGACCTTGTCACCCTCTTTCAGGATGCCGGTCTCAACCCTTCCAACCGGGACTGTCCCGACACCTGTTATGGAGTAGACATCCTGTATCGGGACTCGCAGCGGTTTGTCGAGAGGCTTAGGCGGCTGCGTGAACGAGTCCAGAACCTGAAGCAGTGTTGGACCCTTGTACCAAGCCATCTTCTCGCTCGGCTTGGCCAGGTTGTCTCCTGTCCATCCTGAGACAGGTATAAAGGCTATCTTGGAGGTGTCGTAGCCGACAACCTTCAGCAGCCCCTCTATCTCCTTCTTGCACTCCTCATATCGAGCCTGGGCCCAGTTGACCGTGGCATCATCCATCTTCGTGATGGCCACAACTAGCTGATTGACACCCAAGGTCCTTGCGAGGTATGCATGCTCTCTGGCCTGGCCGCCAGGACCTACTCCGACCTCGAACTCACCCTTCTTCGCGGAGATCGTGAGGATGGCGCAGTCAGCCTGACTTGTGCCTGTGATCATGTTCTTGATAAAGTCTCGGTGCCCAGGAGCATCGATTATAGTGTAGAAGAGCTTCGAGGTCTCGAACTTCTGGAAGCTAAGATCTATTGTGACCCCACGTTCACGCTCCTCTTTGAGGCTGTCAAGAACCCAAGCAAACTTGAAAGTATCTCCAGCCCCGGTCTTCTCAGACTCCTTAGCATAATCCTCGATCTTCTTTGCGTCGATGTAGCCAGTCTGGTAGAGCAGGTTTCCAGTCATCGTGCTCTTCCCATGGTCGACATGGCCAACGACTATCAGGTTCAGATGGGGCTTTGCACTCAAGATTCTTACCTCTTCTTAGCGATTCGTATTTCTAGGTGGACAGCAGATATTTAAGGATTAGACTCTTCTATCGTGATGCTAGCGCGACTCTCTCCATCTCATCGCGCTTCTTTATCGCAAAACTCTTGCTGTCTCGCGACGCCGCGTGGATTATCTCGTCGGCAAGAGCCTCATCAACAGTCTTGGGGTTGCTGTAAGAAACCTGTCTTGCACCGTCAGTCAAGTGGCGCAGAGCAAGATCAATTCTGCGTTGAGGCGCAATATCCACAGATACTGGGTAGACTACACCACCGTAAGCCACTCGCGTGATATCTTCACAAGGCGATGTCTTTGTGACAGCAGCAACAAGAACCTCGATCGGGTTTCTTCCAGTTCTAAGATGAACTATCTCGAAGGCGTTCCTTACTATTCCTGTGGCCTTAGCTTTCTTCCCCCCAACTCTCCCATGGCGCATCATATTGTTAACGAGGCGCTCAACGATATTCACGTTCGACTTCATGAACCTCTGGTGTTCATGTCTGCCTCCGCTATGGGGGGCCTGTGTATGTTTCAGACTGATGTAGCGTCTAAGCCCTGGATCCTTGACCTCTATTCCTTCGAAGCTCCACTTGTCGAAGAGCTTGAAGTCAGGACGCGCCTTCTCTTCCTTGCTCAAACGGTTGTAGCACCGAACCTTGCTAAGCTTCTATCCAAGACCTGAAGACCTGATAATAAGGATTTAGATTATTTGATCTAATGATCAGGGGAGGCGGTGGCAGCATCCCCAGAGGATTGGTACACCTCACAACAGCGGAATCCCAGCAGCTTCCTGGACCCTGTTTTTCCTGCCAGCGCCAAACCGTCCACCTTACGATTGCTCTCTTCCGAGCCTCACCGGGTTCGGCGGCAAAGAGATAGGCGACCTCCCTTCAGAAGCACCCTCTCCTCCGTCAGCCCAGCAGGGCAGAGTTTCATCGTCAGCAACCGGGCCCTACAGTTGGTCAGTAGCACCTCGCCTCTAAGTTAACGGATCCCCGCGTATAGCCGATTTCGGGTGACAAGGAACGGCTGGCTCCCCGATCCCCTACCACCGCCAACTATCAACCTGCCTATGCTCCAAATTAAGCTTCCCGCAGAAGACACTCGATCTCACGGTTCCTCATGAGGATCCTGCAAGCTTCACAGAGATTGTTGCCAGTCAACTCACCGCATACTCTGCAGGATCTCAACTCAACCTTCCTGCCGGTGAGCATGCCGCTCAGCTTCATCTTTGAAGAGTAAGCAGTATGTTTCAGTCCTGGATGCTTCTCCTCCAGCTCGTTAAGAATCTCCCTGATCTCACCTCTCAGCGCCCTGTTACGATAGGGGCAGGGGATCTGCTGAAACTCCAGACCAGTGACATAGGCGTAGAGTGTGACCTCGCGCTCATACACTTCGCAGAGGGGTTTGACCCTGGCAGTGAACCTCTGATCTGGATCCACAAGCACGGGGCTGGTCCTCATCAGCCTCTCAACCCCGCCGTGAAGAATATTCAGCAGGGCGGTCTGAACCTCATCATCAAGATTATGTCCGGTGGCGATCTTGTCAGCACCTACCATCCTGGCTGACTTCTCTAGGGCTCGCCTACGCAGGACACCGCAGTAGGAGCAAGGCGCCAGCTTCTTCTGTCTCTGGACGATCTCGTCGAGTGAGACTTGGAAGAGATCCTTGAATGAGTAGACTCTGTGTTCTATCCCTAGAGACTCGGCCAAGCCTTCAGCGAGGGAGATTGCCTCTTCTCGGTACTGCCTGATCCCCTCATCTATCGTTACGGCTGTGAGCTTGGATAGTGGGAACCTCGCCTTGAGTTTGCTCATGATAGAGAGGAGAGTGAGGCTGTCCTTGCCTCCTGATACAGCTATAGCGATATGGTCTCTGGGCCTGAACATCTTGTACTTGGATATTGTAGCTCGGACCTTGTCCTCGATGCTTCTCTTGAAGCACTTCGTGCAGAGACTGACGCCTTCATGTCTCCTGAGATAGAATGCTGAGGATCTGCAGAAGCTGCACTTCAAAGGACCCACCTAGATCCTTATGAAACCGAAATTCAAGACGGACAAGGCCATATTCAACCCGACGATGCCTATGAATACCGAGCTCAATGCGATCTTGATTATCTTGGCAGCTGACTTGGATCTTGAGCTGACAATAGATTCCACTATCTTGCCTCCATCGAGCGGGTACATGGGCAGTGTGTTGAAGATGGCTATCCAGAGCAGCAGTGCAGAGGACCAGTACTCGGTCCAGTACAGATGGTAAGGCAGCTCCTTGGGAAGAAAGCTCAGAGTGGGTTTGTAGTAGTTGAAAGGGTATATGCCAAGCAAAGCCCTGGAAGAGTTCTGAGGGTGAGGCCGGGTCTTGACATCGATGTAGCCTCTGTCGGTCTTTACAGACACTACTGTTCCAGATCTTATCCCACTCATGAATCTTGATAGTTCATTAACGTCATTGATCGGATGATCCTCGATTGCACATATGACATCCCACTTCCTCAATTCAGATCTTGAGGGACCACCACCATCGACAACTCCTGAGACAAAAATCCCTGGAGACTCATGATACAGTGGGCTGATGCTTATGGAGAAGTTGACAAGAAGCAGCGAGACAAGCACCCAAGCGGCGATATTTGCTGAGGAGCCAGACGCGAAAACCCTGAGTTTTGTGGGTAGAGCCGACTTCTCAAGCTTCTCCTCGTCAAGCTCAACGAACGCTCCGGGAAACAGAAGGGCAAAGAACAGACCAGAGGACTTAAGCGGAATCCCATCTGTCAGGCTCGCGATCGCGTGGGCGAACTCATGTGTTAAGAGAACCAATACTAAAGCGATGATGATGTAGGGTAGCGTATCCAAGCCGACGGTGACACCAGGCAGAAGAACGATCATGCCTGTTGCCTGCGGAGTCCTGTAAGCCAGCTCCAACAGATTGTTCGAAAGGAAATAGATGACGAATGCCATCTGGCCGAAAGCGAGGACCACACCAATATTCCATATTATCCTCCAGAGACGTTCCTTCTTTCTGGATATGAAGTTCAGCCTCTGATTGAGGTAAGAAGTCTTCAGCATAACAAAGAAGGGCTCGACAGTGATCCCTCTCCTCTCCCAGAAGAAGACCCTCGACAGTATGTAGAGCACGGCCCAAGCAGCCGCGTACATCAAGACGGAGAGGATGATATCAGGCAAGATGCTACACCATTATCGCAAGATTTCAAAACAACAGACAGAACATCGTGAAAGATGCCTTTTGCTCATGGGACTCTTAGCATCTGCTTGACGGGTCTTCTATTAAGGTTGCGGGAAGTTTCAACAGTCAAGTAGCCCTCTTCGCAGAATCGGTGTCATGAGATGGTCTGGTCTGCTCGATGTCTAGCATATCTCAACAGAGCTGCTACTCCGCCCAGAGACTCAAGCTTCCGGCCACCCTCATGCCCTGCGCTCACCACCACAACCTTTCCGCCTTTACCCTCAACAAGCCTCAAGCTCTCCTCTAATCTCCTCCTGTCCTCCTCCTCGCTCCCTCTCAGAGTCTCATCACAGACAAGTATCGTCTCGACAGCGCTCGCGGCAGCATCCTCCAAGACCTCATCAATACCATAGGACACATCGCCCGAGGAGGCACCCAGTCTGGCAAGCACCTCCTCAACCAGCGCCAGCTCCTGCATGGTCCGCGCACCGCGCAGAACCTTACTGATGAGACCTACTCTTATGGCCTCATAGACGCCTGCCGATCCGCCGGTGCTGACGCTCTTGACTGCAGCAATATGCTCGGCCAAGTCTGGGAGATTATTCTTCAGGCATCTTGCAATGTGCTCTTTGGCAAAGGCTGGGCCGACTATCACAATACTGCCCTGTACGCTCTCCTTAACTCTGGCCAGGGCTTCCGAGACCTCGGAGAGATACTTGGCCATGGCTTGCTCTCGCTTCTCTGACTCACGCTTGCCAGGCATTCTGGACTTCAATTCAATCTTTATCTCGACGCCGAGTGGCCGGGAGACTCCTATTGCGCATTCATCATTGTCTATCGCCACTATTATCACTGGAGGCTCTGCGGTAGCGGCCTTGTGCAGGCTCGCAACCTCATGTTTCGCCCAGCTCTGCTTGATGATCTTTACCACGCCTACCTCGGAAAGGCTGATAGTGTGATGTGAACCCAGGATGCTCAGATCGTCAGGCGCATCAACTACCACGCCATGGATCCTTAACCTAACAAGGTCTTTGTCGAAGTAGACCTTCTCGACCCTCAAGCCGAGAATGGCTGGAACGCGTCTGCTGGAGGGTCTTCCGACCCCTTCAGTCTTCACTTCACGTGTGGTTCTGGAGAAGACTGTATCATTCTTCTTGATCACATTGTACAGTACCCAGAGATCGTCAAGATTGTCAACAGCAACCTTGACGGTCTGGTGTTTCAGATCTTCAAGAAGGACTTTCAAAGATGAACCGTGCCCCTGAGGTGGTTTCGTCCTGTCTCAGATCAGAGGAATCGGCTTTTATACCTAGAACATTGCGTATGGAGGTTCATTCAGTGAATCATAATGAACCCTGATCAAGAGGACAAGATCACGGAAGCGATGGAGCAGCTGAGGATAAGCTATACTATGAGGCAGTGGCGTGTCTGCTCCCTGATCTGCGAGTCCCTTGCTGACGAATTCAAACGCATTGCGGAGAAGCAGGATAGCGCCGCACAGGATTAGCTTGGACTAAGGGCAGCACTAGAGCTGCTTGATCTTCTCGTAGAACTCGATTAGGGTCTTGGTCCGCTCAGACATCTCATTCAGACTGATCAACTTCATTCCTTGATCGAACCTATCGAATAGGACTATCTGCTCCTTTATCAGAGGCTCGATAACCCTTGCTATGGTTGATGGCGAGAGGCCCAGGATATTGGCAAGCAGGGATTGATTGAATATCTTGCCTCTGTTCTCAAGCATGTGCTCAAGAAGCTTCACTGTGGCTTTCGACTGAAAGATATCCGTCAGTTTCGCCAAGTGGATTCCTCAAGACCTGACTAGAAGGTTACTCTGGTGCCGATCCTTTTTCCTTCCACCGCACGAAATATGTTCTCAGGATCCTCTGCGTTCAGGATGACTGTTGGAATTCTTGAACGTGCAATTATCTTGACAGCCATGGGATCAAGCAGCTTGTAACCACCTGCTGAAGCTTCCTCGTTCACGACCATCTCAAGCAGCTGCTTCACAGAGACCTCCTCCAGCCTCCTGGCTTCTGGGTGAGTCTTGGGATCGCTGACATAGACGCCATCAACATCTGTTGCGTTTATCAACATCTGAGCCCCAGAAACTTCTGCTGCGACAGCAGCAACAGCGTTTGTGGATTGGCCGGGCTGAAGCCCACCCATCACAACGATCTTGCCCGATTGACAGTAGTTCTTGAGCGCCCCGACGTTTTCAGGCACCTCCGGATAGGCATCCTCGCCGAGAGCAGATATGAGCAGAAGAGCATTGAGCCTGGCGAACCGAATTCCAACTTCATCACAGAATGACTCATCACCACCCAGCTCCCTCGCGGCCTTGATATATGTTCGCGCATTTACTCCTCCACCAGTCACAATGACCATGCTGTGGTCGCGGCTGCGAAGCTTCTTCAAGACAGAGACGAAACTCTTGATCCTCTCTATATCAAGTCCGGATGGGAAGAGATAGCCCCCTATCTTGACGACTAATCTCATCTCGCTTACCCTGAACGAGTGAAGAAATCGATTCTCCAATTATTTAAGATCAATATATGAGAATAGGCTCAGGCACTAGGTCCTTCTAACTTGGAGGAAGAGCTTCTCGGCCTTATCGACTCGCTTATCATCAGTATTCCGAGCAGCCCAGGTAATACAAGAACAGCGGTCACTCTCAGTATCATGGGCGTGGGCAGTATCAGGCTTAGGGCTCCAGCTAGGCCTGAACCCACAGCCATAGCTATGTCTGATGTCAGCCAGATCAATGTTGAGACTACACCAGTGTCAACAGGCAAGACATTGTCGCTGTAGAGCGCTGCTGAGGGAGCGGTTCTAGCTCCCCAAGCCAGGCCGTATAGTCCTATCAGAAGCATCAGGATGTAGACATTGCTTACCATTGAGATCAGGAAGAGCGCCAGGCAAGTCAATGAGTAAGAGAATAGCAGTGGAATCCGGCGGCCGACCTTGTCTGACCATGCTCCTGACGGGATCCTTGAAAGAGCATTAGGAATCCCTCTTGCAGCAAAGAGCAGGCTCACCTGAAAGCTCTTGAGTTCTAGGTCTTCCTTTGCATAGACCGGAAACATGGTCTCGAAGGCGCCTAGGGCAACAAAGAAAGTGACACTTGAGGCGGATAGCATGACTATGTTCCTCTGCAGCAGTATCCTTTTCAGTGAAGAGAAGACCGAGTTGATTCTTTTGTCAGTTACGAGACTTGCGGACGACGATCTTCTGAGCAGCGGCAGCCCCCCAAACAGAAGGAATGCCGACAGACCAACTGTCGGCAGAGCCAAGACGAATAGAAAGACAGACGAGTATGCAAAGTAGAAGGTCAGAAGGCTCGTCAAGAAAGGACCTACTATCATGGCCGCCCCTATAGCGGCGTAGAATCGGCCCATCACAATTCCCTTCTTTCCTAGGGGCGCTGAATCCAGCGCTATCGCGATCGCACTCGGACCGAAGGAGGACACTGCAAGACCATATAACGCAGCGACCGGGTAGAGCCAGACTGCTGAAGGAGCGAGGTAGAAGGAAAGGTAAGCCAGCAGCTGGAACACGAGAGCCAGGATCGCGACCGGCCACCTTCCCACCCGACTTGACAGTATGCCGAACGGCAACCTAGCGATGATGCTTATGGCTGGAAGTGTCGCCATTATGAAGCCAAGTTCGAGCTTAGAAGCGCCCAGCGAAGTTACATAGAGCGGAAGGATCGGGATGAGAACATTGTAACCTGCAAAGAATACGAATGTCAAGAAAAGAGCCAGGGATAGCTCTCTGGCAGCAACCCTTCCCTCGGGGATTGGTTCTGGCGAGTTCCCATCTCTTGACGTTCTTGGACACCTCAACAATGCGTGCAGCAGTTTTGTCTTGATTAGGTGACGCGCCTTCAGTCACTAGACCGGCGTTTGGCGAGCAATTTTTGAAACGACTTATATAAAGCGCGACTCTGTTTACACGCTTGCCAGGAGAAAAAATAGTGGAATCATCCGAGTCCGTCTCCCGTCACAGGCTCAGGAGGACGCTTGAGACGCTAGCCTCGAAGGAAGGTCGAGGGACAGAACTGATCTCCCTCTACGTCCCACCTGACAGGCAGATACACGAGGTCATGGCGAATCTCAGAGAAGAGCATGGAACCGCTTCCAACATCAAGTCCAGGACCACAAGAAAGAACGTTCAAGACGCTATCGAGAGAGTAATCCAGCGGCTCAAACTCTTCAAGAAACCCCCACCGACCGGCCTGGTGATCTTCTGCGGAGCAATTCCCCAGAACGGACTCGGATCAGAACGCATGGAGACCTACGTTCTAGTCCCACCCAAGACCATAAACGTATACTTCTACCGATGCGACAACAGATTCCACATCGAACCCCTCATGGAGATACTCCGCGAGAAAGAGACCTTCGGCGTAATCGTCATCGATACCAATGATGCTGCCATCGCGACGCTTCGAGGAAGACGGATGGAAGTTCTAAAGGAAATGACCTCAGGTGTCCCAGGCAAACACCGAGCAGGCGGTCAGTCAGCCCGCAGATTCGAGAGGATACGTGAGGCCGCCATCAATGATTACTTCAAGAGAGTTGGTGGCCACGCGACCAATATCTTCGGACAGATCTCAGATCTTAAGGGAATCATAATCGGCGGACCCGGCCCGACAAAGAATGAATTCGAACAGGGTGAGTACCTCAACTACATGCTCAAGAGCAAGATCATCGCCACACTCGACACATCATACGTGGGAAGCAGCGGCGTCAAGGAGATCGTTGAGAAGAGCGGCGAGATACTCCGCGGAGTCCGCTATGCAGAGGAGAAGAAGCTTGTCCAGAGATTCCTATATGAAGTTGGACATGACACAGGGCTAGCAGCCTATGGAGAGAATGAGGTAAGACGTTACCTTAGGGACGGCCTTGTAGACACCCTACTACTCACTGAGAAACTGAACCTGACCCATCTGAAGGTCACGTGCAAGAACTGCGGCCACGCCGAGGATAGACTCATGGATCCGCGGGACATCACGAAGTTCGAGAAGGACATATCACAGACTCAATGCCCTAACTGCTTGAACCAAACCTTGGCCATCGAAGAGAGCAAAGATCTCTTGGACGAACTCGTGGATGAGGCTGAGAAGGCAGGAGTGAAGGTTGAGGTGATATCAACCGATACTGATGAGGGGGTCATGCTCAAGGAGTCATTCGGCGGGATAGCGGCAATACTAAGATACAGAACATCCTAGAGGTTATATCTGGCTATACAGTCTCTGCTCAGAGAACTGTCCAGTCTTCATCTCAGCCTCTATCTGCCTGAGAAGCATTATTCTCTTGAAAGTCGGCGGATGGGTTGAGAATGCAGAGTTGACGCTTGACCAGTAGGAGCCGGCCTCCTTCTCCATGGCCAACTCCAACTCCTTCTCATCAAGGACCCCATTTCTGTCAAGATCATACTCGTTCTTCTTTTCTAGGATCGAGTTGATCTCACTCTTTGCAAGCGCAGGATCTGATATGAAGAGGGCCCTGGCGCCATGCGGCTCCTCAGGACTGAGTGAGAGGCCGTAGGCGATCCTTGTCAACGCGCTCTCGAGGCTTCTAGGTGAAGAGGTTAGGTAAGCGGAGTATGCATCGGCAAAGTGTTCACGAAACCTACTCAACCTCAAGACCAAGAGCTGAGCCACGAAGTAGACTACCAGAGCGATTATCCCGGCCAAGGCAATGTATCCGCCCTCACCCTTCCTTCGGTCTCCCTCCCACCTGAGCGCCATTGTTGCCCTAGCTATCATATATGCGATCAGAGGAAGAGCAGACATCAGCGTCATGACCAATGCGTCCTTATGCTTGACATGACCTAGCTCGTGAGCGATCACGCCCCTTATCTCATCTTCAGAAAGATTCTCCAAGAGGCCCTGGTGGACCGCCAGAGTCATGTTAGAGCTCGAGTTTCCGAAGACAAAAGCATTAGGAGTCCTGTTAGGTGACACGGCAATTCTAGGCTTCTTAACCCCGCTCCTCTCAGAAAGCTCGGCGACAGTCCTCTCAAGCCACTGATACTCACCAGGTTCGATATAGTGCAGGTGTGCCGAGGCTGCGATTATGGCCGGACCTATTGCAAGCTGGATCAACATGAAGACCACCGCAAGGGCTATTGCCGCAAGCCAAGTTGTTGACAGGGGCAGATTTGCCTCTGTCGCTGCCGAGAAGAGCACTGAGACTGCGAAGATGAAGATTCCGAAGATGATGAGTGTCACAAGAATGGTTGTCCACATAACAGTTCTCAAAGAAGCAAGACTTGCCAATAGATCCACCCGCTTCTGGCTGGAATCTTCTTAAGGCCACGAGTTCAAATTTAATGGTTCCGGGAACGAAGTTGACAAAGGTAGTTCGAGAGATAGAGTGCTCAAACTGCGGCGCTCCACTGAAGTTTGAACCAGGCGAGATCATAGTATCATGCAGCTACTGCGGCTACACCTCCGTCATACAGACTGGTGAACCCTTCACCTTAGAACACTCAGCGATTCTGAATAAGATCGAGCGAAACAATGTGAATGAACTCGTACATGGATGGATGAAGAGGAGCTTCATGGCACCCAGAGATCTGGATAGGAAAGCAGCTATCGATGAGCCCACACTTGTATACCTTCCCTTCTGGGTCATCTCAGCCAAAGCCACAACAACCTACAAAGGAGCACTCGAACGCATCTCACCCCCAGTGAACAAGGAAGGCCAGGTGAGCAACAGATACAACTGGCTAGTTATCGCAAGGAAAGGTGTCGACTTCCCAACAAGATCCTACAAGATACCTCTTGAGGGCAGAATTCCCTTTGACCCTGCAAAACTGACCAGAGAAGCAAAGATCCTGAACAGTGAAGTTGGAAAGGATGAGGCGGTGGAGATTGCTCAGCAAGAGATCAAGCAACTGCAGATATTCATCGCAAAGAAGGAAGTGGACGTAATCACAGACTTGCAGTTTGAGTTTGAGATCGAAGAGATCTTCTACCTGCACACGCCTGTGTGGTTCACATCATACTCCTACAAGGGATCAAAGTATCAGGTACTGTTGGATGGTGCAGAGGGGAAAATAATCAAGGGAGACCTACCAACAGTCGAGTTCAAACTGATCTGACATGAGCTGGAGGAAAGCCACAACATGAAAGACTATTCCCTTGAGGAGGCCATATTGATATTCGCAAACATGGTTGGCAGAGCCAAGAATCTTGCCCGTACGGGATGGAAAGAGAAGGCACAGATCGAATCGCCAGAATCAATAGCAGATCACATGTACAGGACAGCGGTCATCTCGATGGTCCTCAGCGATATTCAGGGTCTCGATACCGAGAGAGTCCTCAAGATGTGCCTTCTTGACGACCTTGCGGAGACTATTACAGGAGACCTTACACCAGGTCAGAAGAAAAGAGGTGGTCTTGCCAAGTCCAGAAAACGTGAGGAGGATGCTCTGCGACAATTGCTCGCGCCGCTCCCCCGCTCTCTCGGAGAGAGATATATCGCGACATGGAGGGAGGCTCAGTCGATGAGATCCAAGGAAGCGAGGTTGGTCAAGAGCTCAGACAAACTTGAGATGGCCATTCAGGCGCAGGAATACATATCTCAAGATTACAGTCCCAAGAAACTTGGGCAGTTCATTACATCGGCGGGCAGAAAGATACGGGACCCCAAAATAATGAAGCTCCTAGATGTTTTGAAGAGGAGACCGAAACTTATTTCTCCAACATGAATGAGTAAGTCGCAAACCGGCATATAACAGAATTCAATCCGCATGGAAGGTCGAGTCTTGATACCCGTTGTCATCAGCAACTATGTCTTACAGAAAATGAGAACTGAGATGAATGTGCCGTATGAACAGATAGGCCTGCTCATAGGAGAACTGTCTAATGGCCAATTGATGGTAACAGATGCCATCAGCGGGACTTCCAGTGCAAGCCGCTCACTCTCAGTTCTCTCTCCCGAGGTCTTGGCCGAAGTTGCCGACGACATAGTCAACAACAGAATAGCAGGCAGAATCGTTGGCTGGTACCACTCCCACCTGGGCAGTGGACTATTTATGTCGCCAATAGACATCGAGACACACTCAAAATTGCAGCAGTTCTCAAACCAGGTAATCGCATTGATAGTTGATACGTCAGTAAATCAATTCGGAATATTTACTTATGACCCACAACTTGGTGGTTTGACGCAACTTCCCGAGGAGTACATCACAATAATCTGAAGAAGATCTAGAACGAGCACGTTTGGCTTGACACTAGGCATCGCGCACGGTGCTGCTGAGAAGGAATTCCTATTCTGCAACTTGGTTGCTTGATCTTCAACACTCGTGCGCAGAGTGCATGAATGTCAATCTTAAAAGAGACTTAGCTGCAGGATCGTGTGAGAGACCATGTCAAAGCCGCCGCTGAGAAAGGTTGAGGAAGAGACCAGAACCCTCGAAAAGATCATGCTCGAAGTTCCCGGCTTCAAAGGTTACAAAGCCAAGGAGCTTCGAAGGGAGGCCGACAGACTGGTCAGAGATAGCGTTTACAGGAGACTGAAGACCATAAGAGCAGACCTCGAAATCGTATTCCAGACCCTTACCGACAACAGGCTCACCCAGAATCTGGAAGAATTCAACAGGCAGATAGCTAGGGTAGACCGTATCTCTGAGCAGATCAATCATGCCTCATACGGTTACTCCGGTTTCTTTGATGCAGTAAAGATAGAGGAGGATGACCTTGACAGTATGTTATCTTTTGACTCAGGGCTCCTTGAACAGATCGCTAGACTCACAGATGCGACAAGCCAGCTCAAGGCAGCGGTCAAGGATCGAAAATTCGATCTGGTCTCCCAACATCTCATAGCATTCACAACTCATCTTGAGCAGTTGCAGGATAATTTCGAGAAAAGAGAAGAGATCATAAAGGGGGTAAGTCTGTAGATGCCGCAAGTGATTGAGTGGACAAATCCGAGCCCAGACGACATTATATGGAGGTACCCGATCGAAGAGATATCTTGGGGCGCCCAACTGATCGTCAAGGAGATGGAGGCCGCCGTCTTTTTCAGGGACGGCAAAGCATACGACGTCTTCGGTCCCGGCCGCCACATGCTCACAACAGCAAACCTTCCCCTATTAACGAAGATCCTCACGGGCATTGCTGGGTATAGTCAATCACCATTCAAAAGCATTGTATTCTTCATCTCAACAAAACAGTTCGCAGGAAAGTTCGGAGCAAGAGCGCAGACCACCGAGCTTGCTCCACTGATGACACACGGCTCATTCTGGTTCAAGATAGAAGACCCCTCACTCTTCCTGAACGAGGTCGTTGGGGCGCAGAACGTCTACACAACTGCTGACGTGAACAATTTCCTGAGAGGATACCTGAACGAGAAGGTCATCGATGAACTCTCGCGGTACGATCTGGTCTCAGTCTTCACTAAGCTTGACGAGACCTCGGCACAGGTAAAGGGAGCGATCTTCGACTACTTCAGAAGGTTAGGGATGGAGCTTGCCGACCTCAGGTTTGAAGGTGTAGACACAGAGCCTGAATATAGAGAGCGGCTCTTCTGGCTCAAAGCAGGCAGGGTGACTCCCGAGGAAGTCCTGAGAATGGAGACTGTCAAGCAAGCTGCAAGAGAACTCGGCAAGTCACCTGGAGCAGGCTTGGGAACGGGCATGGTACTTGTACCACCGATATTTCAGGCTCCTGCCGGTGCAGGAGCACCATCTATGGCGCTGGTCTTCTGTCCAGGATGCAACGCACAGATACCATCAACATCAAAGTTCTGCCCTAACTGCGGAAAGAACCTATCCGGTCAACAAACACCGCCAGCTCAGGTTGAAGCGACAAGATGCCCGAAGTGTAAAGAGATCGTGCCAGTCGGCGCCAAGTTCTGCCATAACTGCGGCGCAAGACTTGGCTAGAACAAGAAGATGCACTAATCTAGACTCTTCGGCCCCGCCTGCCACCAGGACGGCGTGTACCATCGTGTGGGACTGGTGTCACGTCCTCTATTCTACCAATACGGAAACCGGCACGTGCTAAGCTCCTTATCGCGGCCTGTGCTCCCGGCCCCGGGGTTCTGGCGCCATGTCCTCCCGGAGCTCTCACCCTGATGTGTATGGCTGAGATGCCTCTGTCCTTGGCCTCTTGGGCTGCAACAGCCGCGGCACGCATGGCTGCATATGGTGATCCTTGAAGTCTGGCAGCCTTTACGTGCCTGCCTCCTGAACTGAGAGCTACGGTTTCAGCCCCGCTAAGGTCGGTTATATGGACTAGCGTATTGTTGAATGAGGAGTATATGTTCGCGATGCCCCAGCGTTCCACCCTCTTCTCAGACAGGCCGTCTCACCTTATACGTTTGCACGGTGAGAAACCCAAGATTTCTATTTAAGCATTGTTTAGTTTAGTCACCTGAGTCTAACCAATGGACGCACCTGCGAATACTCAGAATTCCACTGGTGCAGCAGTAGAAGGTCTAATCAAGATCACTGAGTTCGAGCAAGAACATTTGGGCAAAGTCTGCGAGATCGAGAACTCAAGCTTTTCACAACCCTTCTCCGCTGACTACTTCAAACAGCTCGCACATCTCTATCCGGAGACTTTTCTCGTAGCAGAGAGGGAAGGCCGGGTTCTAGGTTATGTCGTTGCAGACACGCGGAGAGACGTGGCCCACATCCTTTCGATCGCTGTAAGAGAAGATTGGAGAAGAAGAGGTGTGGGTCTGACACTTATGAGGGCACTTATCGAGAAGCTCAGACTCAGAGAGATCAAAGAGATTCTGCTCGAAGTCAAAAGAGGCAATGTCGCTGCAAGATCAATGTATGAGAGACTGGGTTTCGAATTGATCGGCAACATCAGAGGTTACTATGGAGGAGAGGATGCGGCACTTTACAACCTCAAACTTTGTTAGGGAACAGTGCCACAATAGCATATTGAACCTGAAAGCTGAGGGTTTGCGCCATATGCTCTTCTGGCTTCTGGACATTAACCATGAGGTCGTCGAGGATAAGGTGGAGATCAGACTCTGGGGGAAAGACGATTCAGGTCGCACTGCACTCGTGATTGCTGGCAACACACCGTACTTCTATCTGTTGCCAAAGGAGGAGAAGAACGCAGAGAATGTTCTGAGAGATATCGAGGTTGAACGAAACAAACACCGAGATATCGTCCGGGTGGAACTTGCAGACAAGAAGTACTTTGGGAAACCTGTGGAAGCCATCAGAGTAGCCTGCACAACACCGGAGGCTGTTGATAAGTACTCGAAGCTTCTCAGCAAGATACCTTCGATAAAGGAGCATCTTGAAGACGATATTCGACCAGCCACAAGATACATTGTCGAGAACAGTGTGAGCCCATCAGGCTGGTACCGATTAGACTCATCAAAGACGTCAAGACCAGACCTGAAAATCGACCGAGTTTATGAAACGGTCAAACCGCCAATTCATGTCGAGAGACTTCAGAATCCAGACCTCAGGATGCTCGCCATGTCAGTCCTTTGCGCGGCGGAGAAGGGTAGCCCAGACCCAAGAAAAGATCCTATCTTGGCAATTACAGCAACCTTGGATCCTGGCGGTACCGAACAGTTTGTCTCGAACGGAAGAGGCGACCGCCAAATCTTGGAGAAGTTTGCCTCAAGAGTGCACGAGTTAGACCCTGACATCATTGTTGGCTACGGGCAGAATACTTTCGACTGGCCCTACTTGATTGAACGGGCCAAGAGGAAAAAAATCAGACTAGAAGTCGATAGATCGCACTCAGAGCCGCACAGAAGCGTCTACGGTCACATCTCAGTCACGGGACGCACAAACATAGATCTGGCTGATGTCTCAGAGGATATTCCGGAAGTTAAGATAAAGACCTTAGGAGTCGTGGCTGAGTTCCTCCAGGTTGCCAAGAAGAGAGATATCGACCAATTCCAAGACACTCAGATAGGAGGACTCTGGAAGAACCCAGAAAAACGCAGACTGCTGCTAGAGAACCAGCGAGTGAGATCTAAAGCTACACTGAAGACCGCTCAGATCCTTCTTGACTCTGCAATCCAGATGTCAAATCTCACAGGTCTGCCTCTTGACCAGGTTGCGGCAGCCGCGGTCGGATTCCGAGTCGACTCACACCTTATGATCCAGGCCCACAGACTGAACGAGCTAATCCCACACAGAACAGAACAGCCCTACATTCCCTATCAAGGAGCGATAGTCCTGGAACCCAAACCCGGGATGCATGAGAACATCGCGGTACTAGACTTCACATCGATGTACCCGAACCTGATGATAATGAACAATCTCTCACCTGACAGTTACGTCGGCTCTGAGGCTACACCCGGCAACGAAGTGATCGTCGCACCTGAAGTAGGGTTTAGATTCAGAAAAGAGCCTCCAGGGTTCTATAAACGCGTGCTGGAGAACCTGATCGCAATTCGAAAAGATGTCAGGAAGAAACTTGGCCAAGCGGATCCAAGGAGCGTTGAGCAGAAGGTGTTGAAGGAGAGAGAGAAGGCGATCAAAGTGGTCACTAACGCATGTTACGGGTACGCTGGATGGGTTGGAGCCAGATGGTATGTCCGGGAGGTTGCTGAGTCGGCTGCAGCCTTTGGGAGGGCCACGCTGAGAAGAGTTTTCAAGATGGCTGAGAACCTGGGCCTGCCAATTATCTATGCTGACACAGACGCGATCTTTGTTGAGTACAACAGGTCCAAAGTCGAGAAGCTTCTGGAAAGAGTCGAATCTGAGATAGGTATGGAAATCAAGATCGATAAGGTCTACAGCCGAGTTCTCTTTACCGAGGCAAAGAAGAAGTATGCTGGCCTGCTGCCTGACGGGACCCTAGACATAGTGGGCCTTGAGGTTGTCAGAGGCGATTGGTCGAATGTTGCTAAGACCGTTCAAGAGAAGATTCTGGAACTTGTGCTGAACGGGAAGGGTACTGAGAAGGCAGTGAAGTATCTGCGTGAGTTCATTCAGACTCTGAGGCTTGGAGAGGTGCCGCTCTCTGACCTTGCCATATGGAAGACCTTGACCAAACCGGTTGAGAGCTACCAGGTTAAGGCCCCTCATGTTGAGGCGGCCAAGACTCTGCTGCGTGAGGGATGGAATCTGAAGGTGGGGGACAAGGTCGGATTCATCATAGCCAAGGGACCAGGCAGGCTGTATGAGAGGACTAAACCTTACTCGATGGCCTCGCCGGACCAGGTCGATATTGAGTACTACATCTCAAACCAGATTCTGCCGGCGGCCATGAGGATACTCGGGATGTTCGGCCTTAAGGAGACCATGATCCTAGGCAGTTCGAGCGCCTCCGGCCTCTCAAGATACATGGATCAGGATTGAGTCTACCTGATCTCAGGGAAGGTCAGTATCTGTATGTTGGCTGGTTTCTTAGCGACGTTAGAGGTGCGATCTCCAACTATGACTGGTATCTTCTTCTCCTCAGCTATGTCGAGGAGCCTCTGAGTGATTATGCCGTCGAATACCACGGCGCGTACGCCCTCTGACTCTTTGAGTTTGTCTGCGAGTTCACTGACAGGCATCCTATTCTTGGGCCTTCCCTGCTCGTCAAAGGTGATTGCTTCAAGAGTCTCCTTGAGCTCTTGGACAGCGTCTACTATGAATTGGGGTTGCGGGGGTGCAGCAGGCGGTGGGGCTGGCTCAGCCTTCTTTCCAGCTTGAACCTTCTCTCTGAGGCACCTCATCACCTCTTTAGGTGTCAGATCCTCAACCTCTTTTCCTGGCGGCGCTCTGGCAACCCAGTCCAGCTCCGCAACCTGCATCAGCTCTTTCAGTATCAGGTCCCCGCCTCTGTCGCCGTCGAGGAAGGCTGTGACCTCCTTGGTTCTGGAGAGCTCTATGATCGTCTGCGGGATCTTCGTTCCCTCAATGCCTATGACATTCTTTATTCCACACTTGAGCAGGTTTATGACGTCGGCTCTGCCTTCAACAAATATTATAGAGCCGCTTGACCTGACCTCTGGGCCTGCAGGCAAGTCATCAGGACCGAACTTTGCAACCTCTGCTGGCCTGACGGAGTCTGAGACCTCCCTGATCAGCTCATCTGTGCTGGGAGTTGCCTCTACCATCCAGCCCTGCAGTATCTGCTTTGCCTTAGACATTATCGCCTGGCGTTTGTCGTCTCGCTCATCCTGTACGGGTTCGAGCGTGATCTTTGCATTACAGGGTCCTATCCTTTCGACGCTCTCCACTGCCGCGGCTATAATGGCTGTGGAGGCCTTGTCCAGGCTTGAGGGTATTGTTATCTCGCCTGTGGTACGGTCATTCTTGGACTCTAGCTTTATCGATATCCGACCTAGCCTTCCGCTCTTCTGTAGCTCTCTGAGGTCAAGGTCTGGACCGAAGAGCCCTTCCGTCTGTCCGAAGATTGCTCCGATAACGTCAGGCTTCTCTACAACACCTTCTACTTCAAACTTCGCTTTAACCACGTACTTCGTGGTTGGTGTAAACTTACCAGTCTCTTGCATGAGTACGTAACCTCCAACTTAGTTCACTCCAATATGTGAGTGTGATGGGGCATTGTTTTCTTTCCCGAGGCTTATTAATTGTTCCTTTATGACCTAGCCCGCGGCAGCATCTTCTCTGAGCTTCTCAACGTAGTCTGCAAGCTCCTCCACTGTCCTTATCTCGGGTCTGCAGAGAGCCTTCAGCTTCTTCCAGGCTGTGATGTCGGCTTTGACCCTCATGTGTGTCAGTTCATCGACAAGTTTGGCTGCTAGTCTGGATCCTTCCCTGTCAAAGTCTGTCAGCACCGTGACCTCGCGGGCCTCGAACAGTCTTGCCGCAAAATCGTAGAAGCCGTCGGCTGTTGCCTTAAGACAGATGATCTTACCACGCGCCTTAAGCCTTCTTAGGGCTTCCTCATCTCTTCGCCCCTCCACAACTATGGGGATCCCGATCTGTGATCGAGCGACCACCTTGCTCAGTGTTCGCTCTATTTCTTCGAGCTTGCGTCTTAGGCTTGCATTCAAGTTCGCAGCTATCTCGTGACCTCTATCTTCTTCATCTCTTCAAGGAGTCGAGGGTCGCTCCTGAAATACTCTCTCACAGGCCTAAGGATCTCTGTTAACTCCTTAGTGACGGCGTTCTTGAGGTCCAGTGGGTGTATTGAACCCTTGAGATATTCCGACTCCAGATCGTTATAGTCGTGGAAGACGGCATCACCGCCGTACTTTTGCGGTCTTGCGATCTTGATCTCTGCTTTCTCCGGAAGAATAATGTATTTCGCGATCTCTATGACGGGGTTCGCTCTGGACTCTTTTGGAGGGCAGAAGGCATTCTTGATCTTCCGCTCTATCTCTTCTGGAGAGTCGTGTATCAGGATGGCGCTACCCGCTATGCTCTTTGACATCTTGGATCCTATGCGCACACTCATCTCTTTGTCTTCGTCGAATTCTTCTGTCGGAGTCTGAGCAGGCCCTGTCAATCCTGTGAGCAGCGGGGTGTGTACGCATATGGGTTTCCTGCGGCCCAGCTTCTCAGCTGTATCTCTTGCTAACATGTGTGCTTTCCTTTGGTCGATCCCTGCACAGGCCACATCAAGGTTCATCTGGAATATGTCTGCTGCCTGCATACACGGATAGATCAGAGCAGCTGCCTCGATCTCGGCCTCATTGAGGCTCCTGCCCATTATCGGTAGGGCTCTCCAGATCCTGTTGACAGTTACACTCTTTGCTATTCTGACTACCTTCTCCCAGTAGCTAGCCTCTCCTGCAAGGTCTGATGCCCAGAGATAGGTGACCTTCTGAGGGTCCAGACCCATGCTGGTGAAGCACTGCTTGAAGTACTCTCCGCAGAGCCTGATCTTCTCCATGTCGCCTCCGAGTTTATTGTTGATCAGTGAGTGCCAGTCTGCTAGGAATATTGTAAAGTCAAAGCCGGCTTGGACAAGGTCTTTGATCTTCCTTCCGCATACAAGACCCATTCCCAGATGCATCATTCCTGAGCATTCAAAGCCCCAGTAGGCCCTCGGTCTTGATGTGGTGGATAGCAGGTTGCTGAGCTCATCTGTTGTGATGGTCTCTTCTATGTTTCTGGTGATCAGTGTGAGCCTCTCTTGAAGATCCATGAGGTTTCACCGCGGCACCGCTACAAATCGAGCTGGCCACCTTAAAAGTCTAGCCGAGTTCGCAAAAACCTAATCTTGAACCTTCAAGATATCAACTACTCCAGACAAGGTCTAGAGTCAATGTTCTCTAGGCGGGCGCCACTACATGCCTGCCTCCGAGAGAGCCCAGATAAGTGGGGCGTCAGCCCCTCGATGAAGCTTGGGTGTTAGTGTTGTAGGCTACATCGACTGCTGCCGAAAGGCAGCGTGGCGAGACCCGTAGGAAGTATCGAGTAACCCTTTAGTAATATCCAGCCCGAAAGACTTGACCATGTCGACCTGCCAAGAATGCGGCGTGACAGTTGTCCTACCATTCATCTGCCACTACTGCGGAGGATCGTACTGTACTGACCATAGGATTCCTGAGTCGCATAACTGTGCGGGTCTGACTCTGACAAGAAGGCCGAGCTTACCCACAAGAACAACCAGTAGACTTGAACCTGCACGCATTCCGAAGGCGAGGATGCAAAGGATCTTTAACGCAAGTGAAACTCAACAGATAATTGTTGCCTGGCTGGTCCTCAGCGTCTGCTTCTCAGTAGGCTACACGACATCACTTCAGATCTTCACCGGGAGATTCATAGTATCCCTGTTCACGGTAGGACTGGGCTTCGTATTCCATGAACTCGCACACAGATACACGGCAAAGAGATATGGTTGCTTGGCCAGCTTCAGACTCTGGCCAGCTGGGCTTGGCCTGGCCTTACTACTGGCCATTCTCTCTCGTGGTAGCCTGATCTTTGCAGCACCAGGAGCGGTCTACATCTTCCCCATACGAGGATTCGGCATCTCCCGCCGGGAGAACGGCATCATATCGGTCTCAGGCATCGCCATGAATATGCTCCTCGGATCAGCATTCGTGTTATTATCAGGTCTGGGCGGTGCAGCTGCAAGCATCGGCTCGTTGGGAGCTAGGATCAACTTCTGGCTCGCAGCCTTCAACCTGATCCCGCTAGCTCAGCTCGATGGGGCGAAAGTTCTGGCCTGGAGCTGGAAGGTCTGGGCGGTCGCAACCGCGCTAGCTTGGCTTGGTCTGCTACTGCTAGCCTGAGATCCTACTGCAAGACTGCCACTATTCCGTTGCCAATGCTTTGAAGTAGAGATCCGCACCCTTTCTGAGCATGCCTTCATCGATCTTTCCAAACGGCGTCGTCGTCTCAAGGATTCTTCTTGGAACTCGAAGGGATCGGGGGTTGAAGCCTTCCCGTATCTTGAATTCATTCTTCAGCCTCAGGATCTCTTGGCCAAGACGCATCAGCCTGTTCTGGTCAAGGTCATATCCCATTGTCGATAATGCTCTGCAGACGAACTCTGGAGTGTAGTTCCCTCTTGCGAAGAAGCAGATCACTAGGCTTGAGAGTACTTGTCGCCACTGCTCCTCTGCAAGGAGCGAGCTGACTATCCCCTCAACCTGTACAGGTGTCTTGGCTGAGGCCATCTTCTGGTCGATGGTGTAGCCTGCACTATCAAGGTGACTGTGTCGTGAACCTGTCAGGAAGCCTATGTGTCCAGCAGGCCCAGTGTGGTAGCCTGGCATCTCGTTTCCTCCGAAAGCCAGTGCGAAGTCCTTTCCTCCGTACCTGCCTGAGGCGTAATCTACACCTTTGGCCAAGGCAGTGTAGAGTTCGTTGGGTTGCTCTGTGATCAGTCTGATTGCCTTAAGATAGTTCTCGACATCACCCCATGAGAGCCTCAGTCGGGTCTCTTTGTCAGAGATCAGGCCCTTCTCCTGGGCCTCTGTTGCCCAGGCCAAGATGACGCCGGTGCTCATCGCGTCTAGGCCCTGAATCTCAACCTCATCCATAAGCTTGAGCAGCCCGCTTGGGGTGGAGACCTCAAGCATCGAACCCAAGGCGTATATCAACTCGTAATCGTATGAGATCATAGATGTCTTGAAGAAGAAGGGGTCAGAGTTGTAGGGCTCCCTGAGCGCTGCAAGATGTATGCAGCTGACAGGGCAGTGGGAGCATGCGACTCTCCTTCCAAGATAGTTCTTGGCAAAGTTCTCCCCGGAGATCTCTTCAGCACTCTCAAAACAGTTCTTCTTCAGGTTTCTTGTTGGCAGGCTCCCTGATGCGTTGAGGACGTTGACATTCATTGCTGTCCCAAGCTCATGGTATTTTTTCATAGCTGAGGACTGCGTTAGGCTATCGAATATCTCCTTGTAGACTGTACGGTAGATCTTGGAATCCTTAACCTTGAGGCTGCGGTTTCCCGTCACCACGACTGCCTTCAGCCTCTTGCTCCCGAAGACAGCTCCTAAACCAAGCCTGCCGAAGTGTCGGTAGGTCTCTGTTATCACGGATGCGTATGAGACGAGCTTCTCGCCCGCTCTGCCGATCCTCATCATTGTTCTGAGACCTGAACCTGTCTCTCTCTCCCTGATGACTCTTCCCACGGTGTAGCTGTTTCCCATGCCCCAGAGCACTGATGCTAATCTGAAGTTCACATCGTCATCTTGGATTGACAGGTAGACTGGTGTGGCGCTTGAACCTTTGATCACTATGGCGCCGTATCCGGCGAGTCTTATGGCGACGGCGCTTCTGCCGCCGGCATGGCTTTCGCCGAGGTTCCCTGTCAGGGGAGACTTGAACATGGCCACGGTCTTGGAGGCTAATGGGTACGCAGCAGTAAGAGGGCCTACCGCGAAGATAATTGGGTTCTCTGGGCCTAGAGGATCAGCGCCTCTCGGACACTCTTTAAGAAGCAGGTTTGAGGCTACACCTGTGCCGCCGAGGAACTTTTCGAAGAGATCCTTTCTCTCCTCAACCCAGGATCGATGTTCCGTCAGGTCGATGTATAGAACCCTGGCCAGGCTGCTGTCGACTATCATGCGTCACCAGCTCCCGGAGACTCCATCTTGAGAACATCGTAGACACAGTGCTGGACACACTGTCCGCAGTGAACGCATACAAGTGGCTTGTTCTTCTGTTCATCCCAGAAGATCGCTCCCAGCGTGCAGGCTTCAACGCAACTTCCGCATCCAATACATTTCCTCTGGTCAAGAATGACCCCCCCATGCTTTCTCTTTACGAGAGCATCGGTGGGGCAGACCTTCATGCAGGAAGGATCGCTGCAGCCTCTGCAAACCACAACGATGAACCCGCGTTCAACCCCGCCAGCCGATCTTACCCTTATGGCTGACTTTCCTAGTCCAGCCTCTCCGAATCTTCTGGAGCACGCGAACATGCAGCACTGGCATCCGACACACAGATTGACGTCTCTGGCTGTTATCCGTCCGAGCATGTTCTCTTGCATCTTTGGTTCAGCCCCTGAATTCCTGCAGGTTCTTTGCGTGGTTCAAGAATAAGCGAATATTACCTTCATGTCTTCCGCAGAAAGATTGGTATTACATCGTCTGTAGGGCCAATCGCCCTATTTAACCTTCCGTCAACCTATAGATTCCAAAGAAAGGTTATTAGCGTTACCCGGCAAGTCATTCCCGTAAGATCATGGCGAAGAGCACAAACCTGCTCACCGATAGACAGATACAAGTTCTGAAGTTCAGAAATAGAGGGCTGACCCAAGAGGAGACAGCCAAGCAACTCAAGACAACCCGAGAGAACGTGAGCATACTTGAGAGCAGGGCACGCAGAAACATAACCAAGGCAAGAGCCACAATCGAGACCCTTGAAGGTCTTGGAATGGCCACAAGAATCATGGTCAAACCTGAGACCCCAGTCCTTGATATAGCCAAGATCATCCTCAGGAAGGCGGACAGCCTTAACCTTAGACTGAGGCTAGACTGCATAGATCTTCTGGAGAGGGTCAAGATGAAGGCCAAGAACAAGATCAGAGCTAAGAAAGTGATCAAGACCATATCGATAACACTGCTACCCTACGGTGATTTGATAGTCGAGTAGCATTAGAGCTGGAAGCCTCAAGCACCGCTACGCGTTCTCAAGAGACCTGTGTGCGGCTTTTCCAACCCTAATTCTTGGGCATCAGCTAGTATGGGGGCATCTCTCCCTCTGGGCCCTTAGGCGCCGAAGGAGGCTTTGCGGCAGTGATAACGTCATCTATCCTTATGATCATCGAGGCTGCCTCTGTAGCCGACTTTATCGCCTGCTCCTTGATCAGCGTGGGATCCAGAACTCCTAACCTCACCATCTGCCTGACTTTACGGCCTTGGACATCCACGCCAGTAGCTAGGCCTGTCTTCTTCTCGTGAGCCGCCCTCAAGGCAACCATTGCGTCGATAGGATTGAGGCCAGCATTCTCAGCGAGCGTTCGAGGTATGGCTTCCAGCGTCTCGGCAAAGGCCTCGACCGCCAGCTGCTCCCTTCCACCAACCTTGGTTGCGTAGTTTCGAAGTCGCTTGGCCAACTCGATCTCTATTGCCCCGCCCCCATACACTACCTTGTTCTTGGTAACTACAGCCGCCACCGCGGAGAGTGCGTCGTCTATTGCTCTCTCGGCCTCGTCGACCAACTTCTCAAACCCAGCCCGGACAAGGATGGCCACAGCCTTGGGATTCTTGCAGCCCTCTATGAAGATCATCCTGTCATCACCCATCTTCCTCTCCTCCACCAGATTGGCTCTTCCAAGATCGGTGGATGTCAGGTCGTCGAGGTTTGTGACTATCTTGGCGCCGGTTGCCCTAGAGAGCTTCTCCATATCAGACTTCTTGATTCGACGGACTGCGATCATCGACTCTTTCGCAAAGAAGTGTTGAACCATATCGTCGATGCCTTTCTGGCAGAGTATCACGTTGGCGCCTGAGGCCTTGATCTTCTCGGTCATCGCCTGCATCATGCGGGTCTCTTCATCCATGAACGCCTTCATCTGTGAAGGATCGGTTATCCTGATCTCGGCGCTGAACTCTGTCTTCTCAATCTCCAGTGCGCAGTCAAGCAGCACTATCCTGGCGTTGTCTAGTCTCTTGGGCATCCTTGGGTGGACCACTTCCTTGTCCAGGATCATGCCCTTGATGAGTTGCGTATCCAGCATGCTCTGGCCCTCCTTCTTTATGATCTGGACATTATCTATGTCCGCGAGGTTGGATTCGCCCCGCTTCTCCATTATCTGCTTGACAGCCTCCACCGCGATTGCGGCGAAGTGTTCCTTGGCCTTCCCGATTCCTTTACCTGAAATTGCCGTGACCGCGACGTTCTTGAGGGTTGACTTGTCGGTGAGGTTGACAAGCTTCGATGATTGGTTGAGCATCTCGATGGTCTTATCTGAAGCCTTCCTGAATCCTGAGACTATAATTGTGGGGTGAACATCGTCCTCAAGGAGCTCCTCAGCCTTTCTCAGAAGTTCACTTGACAGGATCACCGCTGTCGTCGTTCCATCGCCAACCTCATCGTCCTGAGTCTTGGCGACCTCTGCCACCATCTTGGCTGCTGGATGCTGAACCTCGATCTCGTCAAGGATTGTTGCGCCGTCGCTTGTGACCGTAATATCACCGAGGGTGTCTACCAGCATCTTATCCATCCCCCTGGGGCCGAGCGTGCTCTTGACAACCTCGCCGATGATCTTGGCAGCCATTATGTTAGATCTCTGGGCATCCCTGCCTCCAGATCTCCCGGTTCCTTCCTTTAGAATAATGATAGGTTGACCTGTAAGATACGCCAACTGTCCTCTTACCTCAATAAGGCATAGCGAGAAAGATGCTGAGTTAGTGGAAATAAAAACTTTATGTCAAGCCTCAAGAAAACAAGTCAGCAAGATGGGATTTCAAGTAACAGAGTACTCAGATGCGTGCATTAGATTCGGCCTCTGGCCCGAGTATCTGACTCTGTTCTCCCGAAGGGTTTTTGTGAATTCATTCGAAGTTTAATGTTCATAAGTTGCTGGCAGAAACGTAGTGGATTCAAGTGTGGGACTTCAAGTTGCGTCATAACCAGAAGTCGTTGCTCCTACTGCTGATCCTGATAGCCTCGTCAACGTCAATCCTGATTCACGTAGGCCACCCCTTTGCCTATGCCCAACACTCCCAAGCAGATGATCCAGAATCCTTTAGGAATATGCCTCTGTGTCGCGGCTACATCCCTGATATGAGAATGCTGACTCAGAGCACAACTGAAGGTACTCATGCCGCGCTCGGTGCTGTTGGAGGAGGAGACATCACCCTAACTTACAGTGCGAGCTTCCCAGCTGAGAGCCGCTCCTACGCACAAGCCCTTTTTGATCTCGTCTACCCTGAGATAAGACAAATCTACGGCGATCCATCAAACACCATCACAGTGACCTTGAGTTATGACCCCAGTGTCTATCCCTGGAATTACTACAACGGCGCCACAAACACTATCACAATGAGTCAGCTGCCACCATCAAGCGGCACCTCACCTACCTGGGATGCGGTATTCACCCATGAGCTAACTCACTCATTTCATGATGCCATAGCTCTCACAGGTGGCTCTTGGGCTGAGGAAGGCATGACCGAGGCCGCCACAGAGATAGTAGCCATGAACCTTGCGGGTACACGAGACCTCGTATTCAGGGATCATGTCGTGAACCTGAAGTACTATGACGTTTGGAGCTACATGGGAAGAAATGTTCTGGGAGGTGGCCCCGACTTTACGTACAAGGTCAATCCAGACCTCTCCTACAGAGTCTCCGCAGCAATGTTCTTTCTACTCGCAGCTGAGCTGTCAAATAATCCATCTAATCCTTACGACTTTCTTGAGCGTCTCAACAGTGTGATATATTCTGATGCTTCCACAAATCCGTTCTTTGATGACCTCAGATTCAAACAGGAGATTCGGAAAGCTGCTGCTGGAAGCTTGGTTGAAGGTCAGTTGGCTGACGTCTGGGTCGGAAATCAACCCCATACCACAAGCTTCGCATCGTCCACTTTCCAGATTGGCGTTTACCCGTACAGGCCAGAGAACCCAACACGAGTATGGGCGATCACTTTCGTGAGACAGCCTGATCAGACAGAGGTGGCTATCAGCAATCAGCAGGTCAGTGTTCGAGTCATAGATGCAGCCGGCAGTATCGTTAGATCAGGGTTGCTGACAACTAGTTCTGACGGGATGGGGTTTGTGGACTTATCTTCGACACCGCTGCCCGCCGGAGGCTATCAGATAGTTGCTTCGACCATCTTCAACAGCGTCAACTACACGACGAAGAGCTATGCCTACAGCCAAGGAGAATCGATCGTAATAGAGCAGGCTGACATCAACCTGTATGGGGTTACCTTAGATCAGCTGGGCAGGCCTGTTTCAAGCAGCGTATCCGTGTCAGGTGGAACAGTCAAGCTGAATACGCAGGGAGCATTCAAGGTCGAGGCCTCCAGTCAGGCTCTTCCCTTTGAGTTGACTGTAACCTCTGGCACCTTCGAGAAGAAGATTGGGAAGCCAAACCCGTACACACGTGTTGCCTGGTCTAACTCGACTGCACCTTCGTCTACCCCCTACAAGGTGACTGTCAACATCAGCGGTCTACCTGCAGCATACTCGACCACTCTACGTGTAGACGGAGCAGTTTATGGAGTTGTCCCAGGAGGCGGGTCAACAGAGCTGTCTTTCGACGCCGGCACCGCACATAGTCTCGAGGTTGACAGCTACGTCAATGCCTCCTCGACTAATCGATACCATTGCACTAACAATCTGCAGGCAGTCACCTCTGAGGGAAATGTGATCTTCACGTATCTGGAAGAGTTCTACAACGCTTTTCAGCAGTCAGGCTCGCCCAAGCCTATTTCAGCCACGATAGACGGTTCAATATATGCTCTGCCTGTCAGTTTCTGGTGGATCAGCGGCTCTAATCACACATTCACTTACCAGTCGAACCTGACCGATCTCTCAACCCGTTATCTGCTTACGGGAACATCGGCTTCCTCACCGATACTAGTCACAGGGCCTGTCACGATTACAGGATTCTACAAGACACAGTACTACCTTAACGTATCAACCATTCCACCTAACCTACCTCTCTTGAATGGATCAGGTTGGCACGACGCCAGCTCGCAGGTTAACTTAGAAGCCCAAAACGTGCCAGGATACACGTTCAGAAGCTGGATAGTTGATGGCAGCCAAGTCCCAAGTAATCCGATCCAGATCGACATGAACATAGCCCACAAAGCCATTGCAGAGTACCAGAGTATCGGGGCGTATGAAGTTACAGTATCTGCTCTGTACGTTCCTACGAATGAACAGACACAAGCCACTTTCACTTGGGACGGCCAGCCCTTCACCACGCCACAGACGTTTCCCGGGGTCACAGGAAGCCATAGCCTCGTTATGTCCTCCACCGACAGTCAGGGTCGTCCATTCGCGAAGTGGCAGGACCTCAGCTCCAACATCACCTCCAGGACTATATCTGCTGGCGGAACCTACACCGCGCTGTTCGGCACATTGACTAAGAACTTCACCATCACAGTCTCTCCGGAACATCAGAGGATAGGCCCTGGTATGTCAACAACATTCACCGTGAGAGTGGATGCACCTAACGGTTTCAGTTCGCCAGTAACCCTCGGTGTGAAAGGTCTGCCTGTGTACTCCAACAGTACTTTCAATCCGCGAACCTTGACGCCTCCAGGGTCTTCAACGCTAACGATCAATACCCGCTCAACAACGACTGTGGGTTCATACATATTGACGATAACTGCCACTGGTGACGGCCAAGTCCGCACAGCCTTGGTGAGGCTCAGCATGGGTGCTTGCATAGTTGCGACAGCGACTTATGGCTCAGAACTTTCGCCCGAGGTCCAGTTCCTTAGAGGTTTCAGAGACAAAACCGTAAGGATGACCTTTGCAGGCGATAGCTTCATGATGGCTTTCAACATTTGGTACTACTCCTTCAGTCCACCGATTGCCGATTTCATAGCCAGCCACGATGTTGCCAAAGGAGTGGTGAAAGTAGCTCTCTATCCGCTGATTGGAATCCTCCACGTCGCGTCGGTAGCCCAGGTGCCGTTCAGACATCTACCAGAGGTGGGAGCTTTTCTGTCAGGGGCGGTCGCAAGTTCCCTCATAGGAGCTGTGTACTTTACACCTATGCTTGCTCCTGTCATGTTTAGAAGAAGGCGATTGCTGAGGCTCGTCTGGAAGATCGTGGTTTCAATTCTTGTTGGAGGATTGGTGTTCTCTGTGCTTGGAGAGTTCAGTGCATACAAAGACCTGATGATGGTGGGGACATCGACGTTCGTCATAGGAACACTGTTGGTCTCGGCTTTGACTCTGTGCAAGATACTGAGCTTCATTGCATCCAGAAGAGCAAACTCAAGCCTGTAGTGCTTGGTCGCTGAAGACTCGTCTCTGGCTGGGGCTGAGCAAATGCGTGATTCCTGGATGCAACTCATAGGACTCAAGGAGCAGCCTTGAGCCGATATAAGGCCAAAACCAAGATAAGAGAGCGGACCCGGACTTTAGTTTGATCCCAGCGGGGGGATAGGTTATCGAGAGAAGATCGCCTCCGAATATCTGTCCCAATTGTGGACTCCCACTCCGATATTTAGGAGGTAAGCTTTGGTGTGCCTACTGTAGAACCTATCCCCTCGAAACGCAGATCGATATGGGCGGTTTCCTGTCCAGGGTCGAGGATCGCCTCAGAGGTACGCTTGAGAGGATAGAACGAAGGCTCGGAGGAGAATCCGAGAGACCGCTTCGCGACACCTACCAGCAAGTCTTGGAGAGAACCAACCTTCCGCCTCCACGCGTCACAATAACAACTCCGATGACCAGTGAACCTTTCCCTTCGCCAGCAGACATAGATGATAGAGTGTTAAAGTATATTGAAGCTCACAGAGGCGAGATCTCGCTCTCCAGAGCATCATCAGAACTAGATATTACAGCGGCAGAGCTCCAGGCTGCCATAGGGAGACTGCGATCGGTGGGGCTTCTGGGGCTTCAGGATGAACAGACACAAGCAAGCCCTGCGCCACCGTTACGCCAGAAGGTGTGCGTCAGCTGTTCTAGGCTGATAGAGCGTGAGGCCAGGTACTGCACTGAGTGCGGCTCCGAGCAGCCAGCATAGTCTTATGGCCAACCTTATGATAGATGCTGGATAAGATTTTTCTTCTGAACGCTGACTAAGCTTTTGGATGTGTATCGACATGGAGAAGCTGAAACTCACAGTCGCCTTGGATCAGCACTTCACGGAGGAGGAGCTCCGTAAGATTGCGGAAGCACTGGGAGGCGCGTTCGAACTCAGAAATAGGACTTACATGATGAAAACGTCGGAAGAGAGCCCACCCACGGCTGTTTTCTCTTTCGGCGAGATCACGAGAGAAAACATTCCATACCTGCTGGGTGTGGTCAAGAGCGACTACTGGAAGAAGGCTAGGAAAGAGATATCTAAGATACTGGGCAAACGCCGAGAGGACGAAGAGCCCCTTGTCTCCTTTGAGTGTTCAGTGGAAGACGTCAAGGCGAATATGAGGTGTAGAACCAGTGATCAAAAGATGGTTGAGGCGGCGTTCGAGCATCTTCACCTGGCGCTTGATACTCTGTGGTCACTTGCATATGGGAAGAAACTGCCCGGCCCAAAGTCACAGATATACTTTGGATTTCACGAGCCTTCAAAGAGGTTCAGAATAGACAGGGCTGTCGTGCTCGGCAAAGACTTCGGGGAGTATGAGTTCGACGAGAAGAACGAGAAGTGGAGCAAAGTAGCATCTGGAAAGTAGCTGACTTCAGGCTGCTCATGGGCTCGGCGTGTTAGGCTGAGATCCATCCCTCGCAGATTCTTATCCCATTGACTACGTCTTTCGCGTAGGCATCAGCCCCAACGCTCTTCGAGAACTCCTCTGTCAGGGGAGCCCCGCCCAAGATCACCTTCACCCTGTCACGCATCGATGATGACTTGAGAGCCTCGATAACCTCGCCGATCCTCATCATGGTAGTGCTTGTCAATGCAGAGATCCCTATGATGTTAGGCGCCTCGTCCTTTGCGGCCTTAACGAACCTGTCTGGCGGAACGTCGATTCCTAGATCTACAACCTCAAAGCCTGCTCCCATCAGACTGACCGCGACGAGGTTCTTGCCGATGTCATGAAGGTCTCCAGGAGCACTCCCGATCACCACCTTGCCTCTGTACTTGACCTGCCCTCCGGCGATGTGGGGCTTCAGCAGGTCAGAGGCCGACTTCATTATTACTCCCGCAATCACGAGCTCGCTTATGAAGTACTCACAGGACTCGAACTTCTGTCCAACGATATTGCTTGCACCTCTCATGGTATCCATGATCTCGTAAGGGGATGCTCCGGCCTTCAGAGCTTCCTTGGTTGCATCGAGTGCCTTTTCTAGGTTAAGGTCGACTATCGATTGTTTGAATCGTTCCAAGATATCTTTCTGAGCCATCAGGATCACTTTAAAGCTTGATTGGATACGTTCCATGCTTGAGAACAGAGTCGTAGAGCGCGCATACGTTCCATGGCGGAACTTCTGGCTGGATTATATGCCCGGGCGCGACTATGAGTCCGCCGCCCGCCGCACCTTCTTTGATGACCCGCATCACTTCTGCCTCAACATCGGCGGGTGTGCCGCGTGGCAGAACCCTTTGCGAGCTGACTCCGCCGCAGAAGGTTAGCTTGTCTCCGTACTTCTCCTTAAGCTTCACCAAGCCCATGTCTGGACATTCCGGCTGGACAGGGTTGAGAACATTCACCCCCTCCTCGATGAAGTCGTTGATGTACATCTCGACATTTCCGCAGCTGTGAAGGTATATCTTGCCCGCTGTCTTCTTGTGTACGAAATCGTAGATCTGTTTATGCCGTGGCTTTATGAAATCCCGATAGGTCTTCAGGCTGAGAAGCCCGGATGTCTGTGCACCCATATCGTCTGCCACGCCGACCAGTGTACAGTAGTCGCCCATCTGATCAAGCATCATCCCATACATCTGGATCAACAGCTTCGTCACTTTGTCCAGTAGAGCGTTTGCGATTTGTGGTCTGAAGTACATGTCCTCAATGAATTTGTTGAAGCCTCTGCGTTGCCATGATACCTCAAATGGCCCGCCCATAGGTGCGACGCAGCATGCAGCGTAGCCTGCCTCGTCAAGCCTCTTGGCTTTCCTGTCAAGACCTTCAACAGACCTGTCCTTCTCAGGGTCTGGCCAGTAAGGATCGTTAATAATCTCGTTCACTGTGTCCATGTGTTCCAAGGGTGCTGGGGTGGCGAACTCCAAGTAAAGTTCACCCGCCTTTCGGTGAAAACCGCACTCATCTATGAACGAGTTATCAGGAAGTAGTTTCTGAGGGATGAATGGTCTTGGGAACCTGATCGATACAGGCCTGAAGTCTATTCGGAATCTCCGATAGATCCTCTCATCTATTGGAGAGGTCCACCAGGAGGTGTAGTGAGTCCCACCAGGCCAGTAGTCGATCTCTTTGAAGAAGATTGGAAGATGAAGATAGTGTTTGAGGTTGAAGTATGATTGTTTCATCATGAAGGAGAGGCATCCGCCGAGTTCAGCCGGAACCCTGTCTGCCGCCTGATGTTCCAGAATCCTCCAGACGCGCTCTCTCGGCGTGTAGCGTTCTCCAGGATATATTATCGCCTTTTCTCCCCGAGATATCGTCTCCAACCTGGTGACCCCTGTTTTTGCGTAGCTGTAGATTTCGTTGCATATTAAAGTTTAATTGATTTGGTCTCACTCTAAGACTCTTGGTGGAGAGATTCTTGCCGCGACGTTTGCATGTGGCGTTAGTCGGTGTAATGGTGCTGGCATTGATCATTCTGGGAAGCAACATCTCCCCGCTCCGCGCCAAACCTGAAGATGAAACGGCAACCTTCGTCTCCGCAAAATTGGCACAGACAAAAATCTATGAAGGGGAGAATGCAACTCTTCTCTTCATCGTCAGTAACCAAGACTCCCCCGAGACAGAATTCTACATCAGAGTGAACAGAAACGAGCAGACCGTCTACGATGGTAAGCCAAACTCATTCTCGTGTGCCAAAGGCCAGACAACCTCTGAGATGTCTGTTACACTGAGCGGCTGGACTGGGCCTGAGACATACCTCATTACTGCTGAGTTGCGCTCGGCGCCCTCTGATGAATTACATGATGTTAGGCAGTTGTCTCTGACGGTTGTTAAACTGATCGCTGGGCAATTGGCCTCCTCTCCGTCAAAGGTAGTCTGGGGCATAAGCGACACGTCACCCCTGACCGTGAACTTCACGAATACTGGCAACGACGATATGAATGATGCAGTCGTCACGGTGATGAGTTCGGGTCTGAGAGTGAGCCCCCTCAGCAGCGGCGATCTCGGAACCGTCTCGATCGGCCAGACCAAGACCCTGACTTTCACTCTCAGCGCGCTTGACAGCAAAGAGACAAAGCCTGGACTTTACAGGATCAGCCTGAGAATATCGTTCAACGATTTTCGCTCAGCCTCACACTACCAAGACTGGACCATAGACCTTAACTTGGAAAAAATGAAGCCAAGAATCCTATTCTCGCACACTCCTTCTAACCCCAAGTATCGTGATGCGATCAAGTTCAAGGCTGAGCTAGTCGACGAGAAGAAGAACCCGCTTGTCGGTGAAGGCATAACATTCACCATGGGATCGACTACTAATAGTAATGTAACTTCGGCCTCCGGTGCAGCTACCTACGATCTTCCTAAAGGCCTTGAATCCGGTAACCACAGCATCAGACTCAGCTACGGCGGCTCAGAACACTACCTGAACATATCTGAGATCTTTCTGGTCAAGGTCTCCCCCCTTGCCACTTCCCTACTGGTTGACTCAGAAAGGATCATAAACGCCACGATCCCCGCAGCAATCAACCTTTCACTCGTCGACGAGAGGCAGCAACCTGTCCCAAGCCAGACACTCAGACTCACGGTAATCTCAGGATCTTGGAACCTCTCTCAAGTCAGGGAGACCGATAATGAAGGCAGGGCAGCCTTTAGTTTGAGCTTGAACTTTTCTGGAGATGCTCAGCTTAGCGCTTCCTTTGCTGGGTCCAAGAACTACCTAATGAGCAGCAACTCCTCGATCATCAAGGTCAGTCCTGCATCCACAAGAGTGACTGTGCGAAGCAACCCAAACATAATCATCTTCGACAAAACCGTAGATCTTGAGATCTTCTTAAGAGATCTGTTGAATCGACCACTGGGAAATGCCTCCTTGACAGTCCTCGCAGACGGTGAACCTGTCGAGACGCTCTCAACAGACTCAGAAGGACACGCGAAGACAAGACTCGCCACGCAGCCAGCGGTCTTCTTCAAGATAACGAAGATCAGAGTGGCCTTCGTTGGCGATGAGAAGTCTGCTCAGGACATCGGGGAGACCGAGATTGTCGCGATCAATCCTGCAGCCTTGGGAGTCTTGGGAGCTGTGGCGGCCGGAGGCATAGCATCGTCTCTTCTCTTGGTGATAAGATGGAGAAGACTTCCAAAGAAACGAGCACCGCCCTCAAAGATCAAGCCAGTAGGTCCCCAAAAGACCGAGCCGCTTGTCACCCCACCTCTCTCGCCGCTGGATGAGAGAGTCTACAAGTACATCGTCGAGCATTCGGGAGTCATATCTCTAGGCCAAGCCTCGCAGGATCTGGGCATAACTGTGGAGCAGCTCAAGGATTCAGCCCAGAGGCTGAGAGATGGTGGTCGACTGGCGCCGAGCAGCGGAGAATAAGCTGGAACAGCGGGAACGGTCAGTAAGTCCCATAGCTGTACGGATACGTTGACCAGGATCGCTGCTGCGGAACAGAGGCTCCGTAACATTGTGTGCAGAGCATCATGTTAAGATACTGTCTTCCGCATGCATTACAGATCGATCTGCCGCATCTGCTGCAGATGTAGGTTGCTGGAAGCTCACGGTGGTAGCTGCAAGTGCCCATGGCGGGGATCCTCATAGATACCCTTGTAGGAGCCATCGGCGAGATAGCGGGTGCAGGCTGCGGAATTCCGGTGGGCGAGATCACTCGCACTGTTGGAGATGGCTTCGCAGGCTGGACTGATACTGTCGGTGCTGTTGAGGGGGATGTCACAGCAGGCGGAGGGTACATTGAGCTTCCACAATCGTAACAGAACTTGGCCCGCTTGGGATTCGCTTTACCGCATTTTGGACATGTTGGCATTCTCACATCATCCCCTCTAGGTCAGTCTGGCAATTGCCTCACTATATTCGCCACCCTTTCTTTTAAGAGTAACTAGGATGTAATCGCCTTTTTTCAGTGAATCTTTTCCCGGTGAACCATCGTCCATCTTTACGATCCCCCCATGTTGGAGTTTGAAGAGGAGCAACTCTTCAGAATCAGGAAATAGATCTCTTAGGAATCTGTTTCGACTTTCTGGTAAGGCCATCTCGCCTAGCGGGATCTCAATTCTCTTGACAGTGTCTCTGGACTCACCGTATTCGCCGCAGACCATGCAGTTCTTGTTCTTGGCCAGCTTGAGGACAGAATACTTGTTGTACTTTAGATCGGCAAGCCAGATGCCTTCAATAGGTCTGCCTGTGGTCTCGGGCCACTTGCCTGTCTTCAAGAAGTCTTTGTAGCCGATGATTATCTTTGCGACCTCTTGGGTCTGGATTGAAGCGACAAGAGAGATTGTGGTGGACAGAGACGGGATCTTGCCTTCTTCAATAGGCGCATCGCAAGGGTTCCTGAGGCCCACCAGTCTACCGTATTGACTGATGGCTATGGGACATATGGGGCACGGATCGTCTGGGGGCACATAGGATTGGACTCTGCACTGGTAGCCGGCTATTCCGCCGTCGACAAGAGGTATGAGATACCTTCGAGAGATCGAGGACAAGAAGGCTCTGGACGCGAAATTGTCAAGACCACTCACTATTATGTCTGATTTAAGGAAGACATTAAGCGGAAGCCTCTCAAGCCTTCCTTGGACAGCAGTGATCTCAAGATGCGGGTACTTGTGGTGTAGCTTCTTGGCCAAGACATCTGATTTCAGTCTTCCAGAGTCTGCCTTGTCGAAGAAGAGCATTCGACTCAGATTTGAGACTTCGACCGTGTCGTAGTCTACGATGGTGAATCTTCTGACGCCCAGCATCGCCAGATTCTTTACGGCCTCATTACCTATTGCGCCGGCGCCAGCTATCAGCACAGCTGCCTCTCTCAGTCTGGCTTGGCCCTCCTTGCCCCAGAGGATCATCTGGCGTGACCAGAAGTAGTCTATCTCCAGCTTCTTTGACTCAAGCTTAAGCTTGGAGACCGGCCAGTCTTCCTTCAGGGGCTTGCCGTCGAGAAGTAGTCTTGTGAGCTCCTCTTCAAGGCCGAGTTTGGAGCACAGTCTCCGTCTGAGTTTTGCTACCGTGGTTTTGGGTGTTACTTCAACCTCTACTTCTGTGACTGAAGGGATTCTTGCTGTGACCTTCAACATCTGTCCTTCGATGTGTCAAGGCCTGTAGGGCCTGAGGATGGTGAATCTGACCGTGTCTCTCTGAACTGGTTGTCTGGCGACCATCGCGGGGACTGGTATGATGTTGAACCTGACTATGTCTGTCCCAGATGTCTTCTTCTGCTGGTGCTTGTTCATTTTTGGGAAGCCGTACTCACTGCAGACCTTGGCCGCCTCCAGACATTTTGGGTGGTTGAAGACATTGTTCGGGTTGGGGTCTGAGAGGAGGTAGTAGAGTGAGTTGACCACGGAGACAAGCTTGAGGTTTGGCCTCCAGCTCTCACCGAGGCTGGACACGCAGACGGCGCCTAGGACATTGGCGACTATGTTGGGATGCGCCACCTCTGTAAGCCAGGTGACGATCGGAGGCTTGACAGGATACTCCTCCGGTAGCTCCAGCCTGAATCTCTGCCACTGCACGTACTCTGTGAAAGGCCAGATCTTCTGCTCGGCAAGCCTCTTGACCTCGCCCTTCTCACACCTGAGCATGCCTTCGAAGATTGTTGGCGGGTCGTTCAGCGCCGTGACCATGGGAAACTGGTGGTTCAGAAAATCTTTCTCTTTGTAGAGCTGAGGTAGATTCAATACTCAACCGCCAATGATGTTATGTGGCATCAGGGCCAGCTGGGCATTCTCAGGAATGCCTGCTGCTGCAACACTTAAGCTGTCGTCCAGTATTACACCGCCGTACATCAGAGCCACTGTGGTTTGGTCGATCCCGAATGAGCTGCAGACTTGCTGTTTTATCTCACTTATCGTGTGGTCTGGAAGGACATCTATCTCTGCAAGCCCTGACTGTGGTCCGATCGGCGCTTGGATGAAGAGCTTCATAGATGGCACTCACCTCCAAACTGAGCTTCTGGCATGGACATAAAGGTTACCATGAATCTCAGGGCCGGACCGTCAGCGTCACCACTGCAGTGTGTGTTATGACTCCGTCTGTGGCTGTGATCGTCAGGGTGAAGGGCGGTGTTATCGCAAGCGGAGAGAGCAGGTTTGTCGAGACCATTAGAGTCACGTTCTGGAGGGTTCCTGCTAATCCGGTCTTGTTCTGGAATGTCGTGAAGGTGTACTTGATGCCGTTGGGCAGACCGGATACTGATAGCGTGATTCCTCCGACGTATCCGTTCTTCGCCCTCAAGGTGACTGTGTAGAAGGCCGCTGCGCCACGTCTGATGTCATTCGAGGTTGGTGACATCGAGATCTCGAGGTCAGGTGGAGGATTAACCTTAACGGTCATTGTGCGTGAGTGGGTCAGGTTTCCGAATGTCCCAGTCAGAGTGGTCGTGTACGTACCCGCTGGGGCAGAGGTCGTCGAGGACAGCGTCATAGTGGATGACACCACACCATTTGCGGGTGGGGTTACGGATGGCGGACTGAACGAGGCTGAGACTCCTGAGGGTAGACCTGTCATCGATAGTGTGACGCTTGAGGTGAAGCCTCCCTCAGATCCCACAACAACCGTTGTGCTGTTGCTAGTTCCTGCTGACAGTACAAGACTCGGGATCTGGCTGGTGATGTTAAAGTCTCTAACTAGCACGAAGTATGTTATCGTGTTCGCTGAGAGACCCAGTGCGTTGACGACCTCAATATAGTATGCTATGCTCGCGGTGACCTCGTTGCCAGGGATGACCGCAAGGTACGGCTGAAAGCCTGTTGGTGGAAGTGTCATCTCCTTGGTCTTCCAACCTCCCTTGTCGACCACGTTATAGTGTAGTGTAACGTTCTGCACCCAGATTCCTCCCCCGAAGGCCGTTGCGTTCAGGCTTACAGGACTATTTGCCAGCCCCGTGGTGACCGGGGTATGGGTTATGCTCGGCGGCCTGTAGATGAACAGTATCACTAGCGCAGTTGAGGTCAGAAGAAGACCTGCGAAAAGAATTACCAGAAGTAACACGCGTAGCGGTTGTCTCTGGGGTCTTGGTCTAGGATAGTAAGGTGGAATCGGCCTAGGCCTAGGAGGTGGGTAATAGGCCAGAGGTGGTGCCCTTGGCATGAGCGGCTGTGTTCTTGGGGAGAGGGTTACTCCAGCTGGAATCCCATGTGAGTTCGACAACTCACCAGTCACAAGCGATTCAGTAAACATGTTGGGGTTCAAACTTTCTGACCTCTATCGAGGTACTGGCGTAGGGCACTTCCGTGCCTCCAGAGACTTGTGGCGGTAAAAAGGGGGGTGGAATGGCTTACTTTCCGAGTATGCCCAGTATTCCGCCTATCATTCCGAGGATCAGCGCAACGATGCCTGCTGTTATGGCTGCGTAGACTTGCAGTGTCGGCACCACTATCAGTAGCGCGATGTAGATGTTGGCCAGTGAGAAGACGAAGGCTATGATTCCTCCGAGTGTTGTGTATCCTAGACGGATCAGGAATGCACCCAGTATCACGACTAGACCCAGTAGCAGTCCGACGCCTAGGAAGGCGATCACGTATGGGGACAGCCATGCTGGAACCAATGGCAGGTTGATGTAGAGTACTGCTGTTGCTGCTGCACCGGCGATTATTGCGACGATTCCCGCTATCAATGATAGTATGAAGCCCCATGTTGCACTGGGCCTGAAAGGTATGAGTGGTAGCGGCATTGATGGGCCTGGAAATCCTGGCGGTCCTGGGAATGCTGCTGGCGGTGGACCCATGGGCGGACCCATGGGCGGACCCATAGGTGCACCCATAGGTGCACCCATCATCGGCATCGTGGGCATCGGTGCTTGCGGCGGGTATCCAGCCGTCGGATACGCTGTTGGGTAGCCGCCTGGGTAGGCTGGCTGGTATTGTGGAACCTGTACTGGAACTATTCCGGCGTAGCATTGTGGGCACAAGACTATATCACCATAGAATCGCGCATCATCTCTGCAGATCGCTCGTCCACATCGACTGCAGATGTACTGTGCTGGAAGATTCGGGTGATAGTAACACATTCCTGGAGGCGGGACTCTGTAAGGTACTGACGGAACTGCAGGTCTGACGACCTTCACTGAAGGAATCGGCTTGACAGCAGGTACGATGAATGATGATCCGCAACTTGAGCAGAATGTTGCGTCGTCTCTGTTGGCAGCGCCACATTTCGGACATTGCTTAACCATTCTTTTTCCTCCGAATTGAACTACAATTTATTATTCTAGCCTTGAGTTACGCACTTAAGCCTTTCCAACAAAAGTTTGACGCTTAGAAGTCCTCTTCAAGTCATCATCTTTGGACTGGAATGTCTAATATGTTGTATATCACAGAAACGACCGGAAAGATATCTTGGAACAGAAGATTCTGTGTTGAGTAACCAATATAACCACGAGTCTGGAGCTATCTAGACGAAGCCCCGGTAGCTCAGCCTGGTTAGATGTCTGAAGGACACTGGAGAGCGTTGGCTTGGTAAGAGCCTCTGAAGAGTCAAAGGTCACGGGTTCGAAGCCCGTCCGGGGCTCCAACCTGAATTGATGTTTTGATCAGTCCACGGATCGTTAACGTTCATTGTCTTGATGATGCGACCGAGGATAGTGTCTTGGCCTACGATGTTGTTGTAGTTGGAGCTGGACCTGTAGGCTCGACAGTGGCACGCAAGGTGGCTGAGAAAGGATTCAAGACTTTGCTTTGCGAGGAGCATGAGTTCGCTGGGAAACCTTGCCACTGCACCGGTAAGCTGACCGCTCACGCATTCCAAGAGTTCGATCTCCCAAAGGAGACCATACTGAACAGTGTCAGGGCAGCAGTACTCCACTCCCCATCAGGCAGCTCGCTATCCATTCGCAGAGCGATTGTTGATTCTTACATTCTCGATCGAGAGTTGTTCGACTCGAGATTGGCTGAGATGGCTCATTCTTCTGGTGCTGAACTGTCCCTACAGACAAGGGTGCACGATCTTCATCGAGGATCAGATGGTCTGGTGACTCTACGAGCCAAGAGGATAGGGACATCCATACGGTTCAGGTCGCGGCTTGTCATAGATGCTGAAGGAGCCTCACCGATTCTGGCGGAGAAGATCGGTCTACGTGGAAAAAATGAATTTCTCACCGGGCTGCAGTACGAGATCTCGGATGTGAAACTTGGTTCTTCAGATTCTGTTGAACTTTACTTTGGAAGGGGGATAGCTCCAGGGTTCTTTGCATGGATAGTGCCTCTGAGTGGTGACGTGGCCAGAGTTGGGCTGTGCACTAGAGGTTCACACGCAACCTTGCCTGCTCGCGACTATCTTGGGAGGTTCCTGAAAGACCACCTGCTTGCTTCTGGCAGGATCAGAGACAGAAGGATCGAGAAGACCTATGTTGGAGTGATGCCGATAGGGGGACCGATCAGACGGTCCTACACAGACTCTGTTCTTGTCGTTGGAGACTCCGCAGGCCAAGTGAAGTCGACATCAGGTGGAGGGATATACTTTGGGCTTAAGGCTGCCGAGGCTGCTGCAGAGACAGCGATCGAGTGTCTGGAGAAGAACGATACGAGCAACAGATATCTCAGACGGTATCAGACAAGATGGAGAAGGAGTATTGGGCGTGAACTGAGAGTGACCTGGATCATGCGAAGGATCTTGGATGAGCTTACAGACGCAGAGGTTGACAGAGTCTTCCAGATAATGTCGGATGAGACCATATCAAGGATCATAGAGACCCATGGGGACACTGCCTTCCAATCCAAGCTTCTTGGACCGATCCTGTCGAAGCTTCTCAGGAAGTTGATTGTGAAGCCATCTGGCACTACTATCCTCGCTAAGACCTTGGCTCACGGGTTCGCAGGCTTGCTTTCTTGAGATTAAGAAGCAATAAATACGGTAGGAGCAGAGTCTGCAAATCTGAGATCGACCTTGCAGAGTTATGAAGACGCAGTGAAGGCCGCATCCTCAAGAGTGCTTGAGCTGGTTCAAGACGGACAGATCATAGGTCTTGGGAGCGGCAGAGCGGTCGCTCAAGCCCTAGCCATGCTCGCTGAGAAGATTCAGAAGGAACTACTAAGACTCAGCTTTGTGCCCTCCTCACATCAGATAGAGTTTCTCGCAAGGAAGCTTGGGCTCCAACTGACACATCTTGACGCAGGGAGATTGCCTGATCTCGCATTAGACGGTGCTGACCAGGTTGAGATGGGTACTTTGAACATGATAAAAGGGGGTGGAGCAGCGCTGGCGAGAGAGAAGATCATCGAGTCCTGCTCCAAGAAGGTGGCGATCATCATCGATGAGTCCAAGCTGACGAAGAGGCTGGGTGAGGGAAAGCCCGTGCCTGTGGAGGTCCTCCCTTTCGGATTTGAATCAGTCATCCAGAGTATTGATAAGATTGGTGGAAGATCAACTCTGAGGCAGGGTCAAGGAAAGGTTGGACCCATAATCACAGACAACGGGAACATGATCATAGACGTGGATTTCGGTACGATAAGAGATCCTCCCTCACTTGAGAAGCAGATCAAGATGATCCCTGGAGTGATTGAAGTTGGGATCTTCACTGGGATAGCGGATCTGGTCTATGTTGGAAGAGGAAGAGGATCTGTAGAGGTTCTCAGGCGAGAGTAAGCAATTCGTAGTGATGGCATGTGAGTGCCGGGGACGGGAGTTTCGGCTTTTGCAGTCGAACCCGCGGCCTCTGGATCTCTCCAGAGAGACTCAGACAAGCTCTTTATGAGTCCAGCGCTTGAACCTGCCCGCAAGGGCATCTAACCACAGCTGAGCCACCCCGGCAGAACTGAATGAATATACCGACAGCTAAAAAAGCTTGATATTCTATTCAAGAGAGGCCTGCGAAAAGAAGATATGATGGAGAGTTAGGTCGCATCAACAAGAGGCTGACGCCCCGGTAGCTCAGCTCGGTTAGAGCGACGGCTTTGTAAGCCGTAAGTCCTGGGATCGAAGCCCAGCCGGGGCTCCATACTCTCAGTCTGAAGCCCTTCCATTTCTGAAGCTTGCGCCTTTTAAAAGGCGTCCCAGGAAAGTAGGGTATGAGCGAGGAACTCGATATTCACAACATGGGCAGAAGGCTGAGTAATGCATTCAATCGCCTCAAGAATGACCGAGAGATATGCCCAGAGAATAGGGGAAAGATTCTAGAATTCATTAAACACTGCTCCGCCCAGGATCTCAGCATCGGCCGTCAACTCTTCTACCTCCAGCGCGCGCTAATGGCAGGTTGACCAAGCCAGGGTCGGGCAACCCCATCATGAACGTCTACGACATTGAAAACGAGATAGTATTATGGTTTGCGAAGAATATCCACAAAAGTCTCCATAGTATCATCAAAAAAGGGGAGGCCAGAACTAGCGCGCGCGCTAAAATCTTAAGTATCACATCTAGGGAAAAGTGGGGGTGGAATGTCTGAAGTTAAGAAGTTTTGTAGGTATTGTGGTAGCGAGCTGTCTGCAGGCGCGAACTTCTGTCCAAGTTGTGGAAAATCACATAGAGCCCCAACACCCCCTCTTCAGAAGAGTAGGACTACAGTCTCGGCCGGAGTCTA
>CAZRDQ010000009.1:0-43790 GCA_964598945.1 uncultured Candidatus Bathyarchaeia archaeon | reverse complement strand
GCGCGGGAGCCCACGCCACGCAGACGTACTGTTGTGTACCGGCACGGTGACACGACAGATCCGTGACAGGCTCCAGAGGATATACGAGCAGGTGCCAGATCCGAAATTCGTGATGGCTCTGGGAAACTGCGCTTGCACCGGTGGAGTCTTTCAGAACTGTTACAACGTCCACGAAGGAGTCGACAAGGTAGTGCCGGTAGACGTGTATGTTCCAGGATGCCCGCCCAGACCCCAAGCGATCATCGATGCGGCCGTCAAACTACTAGGTAAACTCTCAAAGAGCTGATGCTTGAATGGTCGAAACAAAGCGAGAAGAAGAGATCGCTGAGTCGCTCAAGACAAAGCTCGAAAACAACCTTCTCGACGTTAGAGTCCAGAGGCGTCGACGAGTCTTCGCCACAGTCACGCCCGCTTCTCTAAGAGAAGCTGTCGGGTTCGTGAAAGACAGATTCGGCATGAGGCATGTCTCGACTGTCACCGGCGTTGACGCGGGAAAAGAGATAGCTGTATACTACCATCTCATGGGAAAGAGTGAGGGCGATGCCTCAGAGATCACGCTTTCACTGAGGGCCAACACCCCAAAGACCGAACCAAAACTTCCAACAATAACCCATCTCATTCCAGGGGCTTCATTCTACGAGCGCGAGGTTCATGATATGTTTGGAGTCGTCTTCGAAGGCTATCCTGACCTATCACCGCTCGTTCTTCCTGAAGGGTGGCCTGCTAACGTGTATCCACTGAGAAAAGAATGCACTGTCGATTACATAAAGTCGGAAATAGGCAAGACACAAGGTGACAGCAGATGAGCGAGACAACCTTCACCGTACCGGTTGGTCCACAGCATCCCGCACTCAAAGAACCTGAGAATCTCATGATCAGCGTCGACGGCGAACGCGTGGTCGACGTGAAGATACGGCTCGGCTATGTCCACAGGGGTGGAGAGAAAGCCTTCGAGGCCAGAAACTACACTCAGGGGCTATATCTAGTGGAGCGGATCTGCGGGATCTGCGCAATGGCGCACCAACTATGCTACGCAAACAATATTGAAGCTCTACTGGGCGTAACAGTCCCGAGACGAGCAGACTATATCCGAACCATTATCGCTGAGCTAGAGAGGATACACAGCCACCTTCTCTGGGTTGGAGTCGCCGGCCACGAGATCGGATGGGACACGCTCTTCATGTATACTTGGCGCGACCGTGAAGTCGTACTCGATCTCATGGAGCTCGCAACTGGAAACCGGGTCACGCACGCCACCAATGCCATAGGCGGGGTAAGACGTGACCTGACCCCAGAGATGATCAGCCAGATATCCAAAGGCATGAGACACCTTGAGGAGCGCGTAAAGTACTATGCTTCAATGATCCCGAAAGAAAGGACCATAATGAAGCGAGCAGTCGGAGTCGGCATCCTGAAACCGCAAGATGCTGTTGCTCTCTGCGCCGTAGGACCGACACTAAGAGCAAGCGGGATAAAACGTGATGTCCGGCGAGACGACCCCTACTCGGCATACGATGAGATCCCGTTCGAAGTGGTTACTCATGATGGGTGTGACGTAGCCGCAAGAGTCATGGTTAGGGTGGGTGAGCTTTTCGAGTCTATCAAGATCGCGAACTACGCTCTGGAACACCTGCCCTCCGGCCCCGTCCGAGTCCGCGTACCAATAAATGTTCCCGCTGGCGAGAACGTTTCACTTGTAGAGGCGCCGCGAGGCGAAGACATCCACTACTGCAAATCAAACGGAACAGACAAGCCTGAAAGATACAAGGTAAGAGCGCCGACGCTTGCCAACTGGGCCTCAGTGGCCACGATGCTAAAGGGAGGATACGTCGCTGACATACCCATAGCGTTGGCCGCGATAGACCCCTGCATGAGCTGCACCGACAGAATGACTTTCACGGATGTAAGCTCGAACAAGATGTGGCACTGGACGATCGAGGACCTCAGGAGGCACTCAGCCAAATGGCATGGGAAGTAGCAGTCTACAACCTCCTAAGCGTCCTGGTGTACCCGGGCATAATCTTCCTGGTGGCACTTGCACTCTTCTACCAATGGGTGGACAGGAGATTCTTCGCTAAGCTACAGAACAGGTATGGCCCAATCTACACTGGGCCCGGTGGAGTCCTTCAGCCGCTTGCAGACCTAATAAAACTGCTCGCCAAAGAAGACATCGAGCCAGCAGCTGTCGATAAGCCTCTATTCAAAGCGGTTCCAATACTTCTCCTTACCCTAACTTTGACCGCTCTGTTTATGATTCCGATCACAGGGCCGTCGGCCCTGGTCTGGTTTGAGGGCGACCTCATCTTCATAATCTTCATCCTGTCGCTGATTGCGATCCTAGCCTTTCTGGGAGGCTGGGGATCAACAAACATGTTCAGTACCATTGGTGGTATGAGGGCAGCGTTGCAGTCCCTCGGATACGAGGTCCCGATGGCAGTATCCTTCATTGGCCCCGCCATCATGGCAGGCTCACTCTCGATAAGCAAGATCGTCGAATGGCAGTCATCAACAGCAGGATACTGGACGATTCTTCTCAACCCACTGGGATTCGGAATAGTCATTGTAGCCTTCCTGGCAGAGCTTGAACGAATACCCTTCGATATACCCGAAGCAGAGACAGAGATCGTAGCCGGATGGCAGACAGAGTTCAGCGGGAGAAAGCTCGCTTTGATCAGGTTGACCTTCGATCTTGAGCTGATTCTTGCATCAGGCCTCATAGCGGCACTCTATCTCGGCGGCCCAACCGGGCCGATACCTCTCATCCCAGGGATAGTCTGGTACATCATAAAGACCCTCATCATCGTACTGATATTCGCAAACCTTCGAGCGCTGTTTGCTCGATTCAGGATCGACCAGATGGTAAGCGGATCATGGAAATACCTTGTACCGCTGGCTATAGTGCAGATCGTCATCCTTGAGCTTCTGTTAAGGTGAGATAGAGATGGCTATGCAAAATGAGATTGCGAAAAGCCTTGTCAAGAAACCCTCAACACTTCTGTATCCATTCGAGAAGTACGAATCCATACCTGGATCAAGAGGCAAAGTAGTCTTTGATATGACAAAATGCATAGGGTGCGGCCTCTGCATCCGCGACTGCCCCGCCTTCGCGATAGAGATGGTGGGCAAAGGCATAACTTGTGACATGAAGTGGTATGCAACCAGATGCGTATTCTGCGGTCAATGTGTGGAGGTCTGCCCCAGAGCTGCAATAACACAAGAGACAAACTATGACCTAGCCAGCGGCGACAAATCCTCGCTGATATTCGAGTATAAGCGCCCAAGACCTTCTTAGAGGAGAATCCTGATGCTTGAGGATATTCTGCAGCTTATTCTCCTAGTAGCCACGTGCATCTTCGCGATCCTGACTGTTGAACTCAAGGATCTGCTTCATACAGTCATATCGCTGGCGGCAATGGCTGTCTCACTTGGGGCCATCTTCTGGCTTCTGAACGCACCCTACGTAGCAGTCTTCCAGATACTGATCTACGCGGGTGCTGTGGTCGTTCTTTTCATCGCTGCTGTCATGCTGACAAGGAGGAAATAGCTTGTCTTTCAAGGAAGGTTACAGAGACTGGATAAGCCTCGCAGGGCTACTCATCTCGATCATGCTAGTGATGATCTTCCTCTATGTGGGCTCCAAGAGTACTTTCGAGCTGACCTCCTTTGCGAGATTCAGCTCTGACTTTGCAAAGACCGCGCCAGAGGTCGATATATCGACCGCCAAGTATCTTTGGAGCAATCGAACTCTAGATGTGATCATTCAAGCCATCCTTGTCTTTGGAGCAGCGGCTTGTTGCATCACCATGCTCCGACCGGAAAAGGAGGTTATGCAGGCTTGATCCCTTTGACCTATTATCTCGCAAGCGCCTTGATCCTTTACATTGTCGGAATGTACTGCTTGGCTGCAAAGCGTAACATGATCAAGCTGATAATCGGGATAGAGATCCTAGCGAACGCCGCCAACCTTAACTTCATCGCGCTCTCGGCCTACGGGAAACCTGGCGAAGTGGACCCGCTAGGTCACGCGTTCGTTATAATGTCGATAGTGATCGGTGCGTGTGTCGTGGCTGTCGCATTGACGATAGCCGTACATGCTTATCGCCACTACAAGACGCTTGACGTTAGAGAACTCAGGAGATTGAGGTGGTAGAGTAATGCTTCCATACGACGAGTATGCACCTTGGCTGGTTTGGCTCATACCGCTTGTCGGTTCAGTGCTGGTTCCCATAGTTGGAGCGATCAACGCCAAGGCAAGAAACTGGTTTGCGGTACTGATCTCTTTCATCGGGGCTGCTTACGCCATATCCATGATACCCCAAGTCCTGACTCTACGTGGCGAAGCAAGGGATCTAGCTGTTCCCTGGATCCCCCAGATAGGGCTTAAGGCAGGAGTACTACTTGACCCGCTAAGCGTCTTCATGGCAAACGTAGCCTCGTGGATCGGCTCACTGATAGTGCTCTACTCGATCGGTTACATGGCACATGAGGAAGGCCTGACCAGATATTACTTCTTCATGCTCTTCTTCATAGGCGGGATGAACGGCCTTGTCATGGCTAACAACTTCCTCCAGCTCTTCATCTTCTGGGAGATAGTTGGCCTATGCTCGTACGCGCTGATCGGTTTCTGGTACAAGAAAGATAGCGCCTCGAGAGCTGGGATCAAAGCATTTCTGGTGACAAAGACTGGCGACATTATGTTGCTGGTTGGAATATTCATACTATTCACGACAACAGGATCTTTCAGCTTCCTCGATTCAAAACAGGCGGTCGAGGCAGGAAGGATCGCCCTTCCACTTCTGGCTGCAGTCTCAGTCTTGATTTTTGGCGGAGCCATAGGAAAGTCAGCCCAATTCCCCCTGCAGATATGGCTCCCGGACGCTATGGAAGGCCCCACAACAGTCAGCGCACTGATTCATGCCGCCACGATGGTTAAGGCAGGAGTATACCTCACAGCCAGAACCTTCACCCTATTTGCAGGCGTCAATGAGTGGCTCTCAACAGTGATCTACATAGGCGGTATAACCGCCCTCATGACAGCCACGATAGCAATAGTCGCGGTCGACATAAAGCGGGTCTTAGCCTACTCCACCATCAGCCAGCTGGGACTGATGATAACCGCACTCGGCATCGGAACCCAGGCAGGATGGTTCGCAAGCCAGTTCCACGTTATGAGTCACGCGCTCTTCAAAGCCCTACTCTTCCTCTGTGCAGGCTCGGTGATGCATGCAGTCGGCACAACCGACATGAGGGAGATGGGCGGACTGAGAAGATACATGCCCATAACATTCGCCACAGGCGCCGTCGGAATCTTCTCGCTCTCGGGCGTTCCGCCGTTCAACGGTTTTTGGAGCAAGGATCTCATAGTAGCAGCGGTCTATGAGGAACACATGTTCATACCGCTAGTTCTGGTCTTCCTCACAAGCCTCTGCACAGCCGCCTACGGCTTCAGATGGCTCTACATGGTGTTCCTTGGGAAGGAATCCAGGCACCGGGGATCACATCATCTGCATGAGTCACCTTACGTGATGACCATCCCACTGGTTATCTTAGCAGTGGCAGCGGTAGTTTCAGGTTTCCTTGAGGAACCATTCCTCCAGTATCTAGGGATCGAGCATGGGGCTGGTCTCGAGGCTGTACCTGTAGGCCTCTCTCTGACAGCTCTGGTCTTGGGATTCGTCCCTGCCTACTTGGTTTATTTCAGAAAGAGCATCTCCTCGGCTCGATTCACAACAGGCGCCCTGGCACCTGTTCACAAGTTGCTCTCAGAGGGTTACTACTTCGACCGGGCATACTATGCAGTCTTCCTTGACGGTTTCCCCAGACTCTGCAACTGGGCCTACAGGTGGATCGAGATCACGATCATCGACCGATTCAACTACGCTATCGCGGGCACCGCCCAGTGGTTTAGCCAAGGCCTCAGGCCATCACACACGGGTAACCTGAATGTCAACATGTCAGCGGTTCTCATAGGTCTTGCAGGATTCCTCATACTGGCGTTGTTCTTGATCGGATGGTGAGAATGGTTTGGCAGGAATAACAGGTTATGACATGCTTCTGGCCGTCCTGGTGCCGGCCGTCGTAGCTCCTGTGTGCTTCGTTGCTGGAAGAAAGATCGGAAGGGTGGGGAACGGCCTGCTTGCAACAGCAGCCGTAGCCATCTCGACGCTCTTGCTGGCCGGATCATCTGGAACAGTCTTCTCTGCGGGCAGGTCGGTTGAGAACTACGGTGTCTGGATCGGCCTCTTCAAGCTCGATGCAGTCTTCATGCAGGACTTTCTGAGTCTGACGATTTCGCTCCTGATCGCTGGAGTCTCAACTTTGGCAGCCTTCTATTCGATAGCATACATGAGTCATGAGCACAACCAGGAGATGTACTTCACAGCACTACTGCTGTTCGTTTCCGGGATGATTGGAGTAGTCCTCTCCGCCAATCTGATCCTGTTCTACCTCTTCTGGGAGTTGATGCTCATCCCGTCATACTTCCTCATAGCATACTGGGGAACTGGAAGACCGAGGGTGGTGGGCTTCAAGTACTTCATGTTCACCCATGCAGGAGCGGCCAGCCTCATATCCGGCATACTCCTGACCTACTCTGTGACAGGTACCTTCAATCTACTTGAGCTGTCCAACCTCCTGAACAATGTGGCACCGGGAATCCTGAAGGCAATAATGATCCTGATGTTCATCGGATTCGCAGTCAAACTTGCTGTCTTCCCAGTCCACACATGGCTTCCTGACGCTCATGCCGAGGCGCCAACACCGATCAGCGTACTCTTGAGCGGTGTTATGATCAAGACAGGCGCTTACGCGATTGTGAGGATGACTCTGACCCTCTTTCCCTCAGAGCTGGCGAAGATAGCCTACGGCCTGAGCGTCTTGGCCGTCATAACGATGCTCTGGGGAGGCTTCATGGCGTTCGCTCAGACAGACCTCAAGAGGATGCTCGCCTACAGCAGCGTAAGCCAGGTTGGCTACATACTATTCGGATTGACGAGTCTAACAGCCCTTGGGCTTGCTGGTGGCCTGTTCAACGTGATAACACACGGGGTTGCGAAAGGCCTGCTCTTCATGTGCGCAGGGGCGATAATATACGCGACAGGTATTCGTGATATCAACAAGCTCGGCGGGCTAGCTGGCAAGATGCCTATTACGGCAGTCGCGACCCTATGTGGTGCACTCTCAATCGCAGGCACACCACCCTTCGGAGGGTTCGCTAGTGAATGGATGATCTTCGCCGGAGGCTTCGCCGCACACTACACCATCCTTACCTCTCTTGCGGTCGCAGCAACGATCGTGACCGCAGGATACTACCTGAGGATGATCAAACGTGTCTTCTTCGGAGAGTGCCCAGCCAACCTAAATGGCACAAAGGAGGCGCCACTCAGCATGCTCCTGCCAATATCCATCTTAACCTTCCTCACGGTCGCCTTCGGAATATTCGCCTACGCGCCGCTGCAGGTGATATATCCGGCTGCGGAGGCTGTTGCAAAGATCTTCACGGGGGCATAAGAAATGGCGCTGACTTGGCCCATTGACCTTCTCGTCCTGTTCGCGATAATAGCCCCGGTAGTCTACCTTGTCGGTGTGAAGGTCAAAGCAGGAAAACTCGTCGATGCATGGGCAGTAGCGGGCTTTGCCCTATCCTTGATCAGCCTCTACCTTCTCTACGCGGAGGTCTCCGTCAAGAAGATAATCACGCAGTACTGGGCAGGCTCCCAACTTCGAGGGGTCGCCCTCCTTGAGATAGACATGCTCAGCATCTTCATGGCCGCGGTATTCATCTTCATAGGTCTGCTGACCGCCATATACTCGACAAGGTACATGGAGCATGACAGCGGCCACGGTGAATACTATACGCTGCTGCTGTTGATGGTGGCCGGTATGGTGGGTGTCGCCTTCGCTGGCGACTTTTTCACATTCTTCCTCTTCTGGGAGCTGATGTGCATAACCTCCTATGTCCTGGTCGCCTTCAGAAAGACCAGATGGGAGCCAGTCGAGGCGGGGTTCAAGTACCTGATCATGAGTTCAGCCGGCAGCGCCACAGTACTCTTCGCCATGTCAATCCTGTACGGCCTGACAGGATCGCTCAACTTTGCCTACCTCAGCAGAACCCTCTCAACAGCACCGACCCCATGGTCGATCCTGGCGCTTGCCATGATCATTCTTGGTTTGGGAGTCAAAGCGGCTGTAGTGCCTTTCCACACGTGGCTTCCTGATGCCCACCCGGCTGCGCCGAGTTCGATAAGTGCTATGCTCTCCGGTGTTGTGATAAAGACAGGTATCTACGGCCTAATCCGTATGATGTTGCTGATCTTTGCGCCGGACGCTTACAATTGGCAGATCGTAATGGCGGTCTTCGCGGTTCTGACAATGACAGTCGGCAACCTCATGGCTCTGCTCCAGTCAGATCTGAAACGGCTTCTTGCCTTCAGCAGCATAGGCCAGATCGGATACATAATCTTCGGCCTCTCGGTTGCAAGCGTATACGGGCTTACGGGCGGCCTATTCCACGTGATGAATCATGCGATAAGCAAGGCACTCCTTTTCCTTTGCTCAGGGGCATTCCTTCTGGCTGTCGAGAGCCGCAACCTAGATGACCTCGCAGGAATAGGTAGAAAGATGAAGATAACCGGGTTTGCCTTCATAGTGGGTTCGATGGCGCTGGCCGGTGTGCCTCCCCTCAACGGTTTTCAAAGTGAGTTCATGATAATTCTCTCTGGCCTCCAGAAAGGTGCTGCAGACAGCTCGTGGTATATGCTCTCGGCCATAATGGTTCTGAACATACTTTTCTCTGTAGGCTACTACCTTCGCATCATCCAGATCATAGTCTTGAGAGAACCCTCTTCATTGGCCTCCAAAGCCAGGGAGGCACCGGCGCCGATGCTCTTCTCGATGGCAATACTTGCATTACTCTGCATTGTGATAGGCGTTTATCCAGGGCCGTTCGTCGGTCTTGCAAACCAGGCAGCGCAAGCAGCTTTCAACCTTGATGCATACGTCAAGGCAGTAATCGGTTGAAACCCAGGAAACCATCTCTTCCAGATGCTCAGCCAGTCCAGCTAGCTCCACTTGTGCCGCCCACGTGTAGACCTCCAGGAAGATCTTCAGGCACAGAGGTGTCTTCACAGGTGGATACTGGGACTCTTGAGGAAGCGCTTGCAAGCTGGCTTGCAGCCTATTCCCGTTTGGTCATCGCAGGTGTCGGTAACTCGCTGAGGAGCGATGATGGCCTCGGTGTGGAAGTGGTCGCTAGGCTCGCTGGAAAAGTCCCACAGAACACGCTAGTTGTGGACTGCGGTACAGTTCCAGAGAGCTACCTAGGGCCCATCAGAAGATTCCGGCCCTCTCATATACTCATCATAGACGCTGCGGACATCGAATCATATCCAGGCTCAATTAAGCTGGTTCTGCCTGAGCAGATCGTTGGACTCATCCTTTCCACACATAACCTGCCTATGAGTGTTCTCTCAGACTACATGAGGGAGCAGACCAGGGCGAAGATCGCCTTCCTTGTGATCCAACCCAAGAATACTGAGTTCGGTGAAGGTCTCTCGCCTGAAGTTGAAGATGCGGTGAAGAGGGTCACTGAACTAGTCAGAGTTCTGCTGGCGAAGGATCAAAGCGCAGACTGATCTCGTCTTCTCCAGTATCAGAAGAACTGGAAGCGCATACGGCTCTTGGCTGGGCTTCTTGTGTCATCTCTTTAGCTTGAGGTAGTCCTCTTCCCGGTCTATGTCTAGCATTATCTCTGGCGAGTCGACCTGGACTGCTTCAGTGTCGTCTCTGTGTCTTTCAAGCAGATCCCTTGCTCCGCGATCTCCTGTGAGTTCCAGCAGTTCCTCCCGATATTTCTTGGAGATTATGATCGGGTGACCTCTGGCAGATCTGTAGATCAAGGCAACAATCCCGGAACCTGTGGATAGATACCTTGCGATCAAGAGATTTATTGTGTCGGTCTTGATCATCGGTTGGTCTGCTAGTGCGATCAGGAAAGCATCAGTGTCAGGGTTTGAAGATAATACGCCACTCTTTATGGAGGAGCTTATGCCTTCCTTGTAGTGCTCGTTGAAAGCAAATCTGATCCTTCCGTCTGTGATGCTGAGCGATCTTCTAAGTCTCACCGCATCATGACCCAGTACCAGTATGAGTTCGTCGATATTTGCGCCCAGCAGGTTCTTGGTGGTCTCTTCGAGGATTGTTGATTGGCCGAATTTGAGAACCTGCTTCGTCCTGCCCATTCTCTTGGATTCGCCCGCTGCGAGCAGGATGCCAGAGATCAATATGGTTCTCCAGGTAGAACTAGTTGCTTTTTTGTGGGATTTGAGTGCGTTCTCTTGCGCTCAGCACCCGTATAGCTTCGAGGACTCCCTCTCCGATAATCGCTGAGCGCTCCGCGATCGTGAAAGAACGTACTTTTTCATCTCTGGGATCGATATCCCCAAGTTTGAGGTTCTTCCTCACCATCGATCCGTCACGCATGATCCCGCGCAGGACACCACCGATCTCTGCCTTAACATCTTGCCCATCAACTATGGCCACTGTCTGTCCCACTTCCACATGTTCCCCGATGGGAACAAGAACCTTCAGCGTTCCATCTTTGGGTGCTCTGAGAACTCTCTCATGAGTCTTGCCGCTTATGTCGCATGGTATGCCATGAAAGGGTTGAGCAGCTCCCTTGTAGTACGGTCTGCCCAAGTTCGCCCCCTCGCTAGTCTCTATTACGGCGTGTACATCTTTTCCAGCCTCGAAGCCAGGGCCGAGGCCAATAGTCATGGGGGCATCGCCTATCTTGGTTCCAGTATTGCGCTTGGCCATTATCGCATCGATCAATATGTCAGGTTTAATTCTGTAACGGATCTCCGCAGCTGGGTCGACAACTACCGGGATCTTACCTTCTGTGACTGTGGCATCGATCTCCTCAGGAGCTGTCTTCTTTGCTCGTATCCCTTCGACTTCCCACTCATTCTCGTACACGGCTTCTGAGAATGAGGCTGCTCTTCTCTCGGTAGTCGGCTTGGAGATCTCTGTCATAACCACTCTGAATCCGTTCCTGGCAAGGGCGTGGGCTACGCCAGTTGCAACATCTCCTGCTCCTTTAACAAGGACTGTGGGAAGGGTCTTCATATTGGGCTTCATCCTCTCCCGAAGGGACAGATCGGGTAGTTACACACCTCGCATTTGAGGCAGAGTCCGCCGTGACCGAGCGCGACTATGTCTCTGCGGGTTAGGTGCTCACCAGCCAGGATGCGAGGAAGGATAAGGTCCAAAATAGTCGTATCGTAGTACATGGCGCATGCAGGGATTCCAAGCAATGGTGTCTTGTCCAGATATGAGATCATGAACATGAATCCTGGCTGTACTGGTGAGCCGTATTTCTCTATCGAAGCATTCGCTTCCAGTGCACTCCTGAGAGTCACGTCATCTGGATCCACAGCCATTCCTCCTGTGGCGATTATGAGGTCTACCTCTTCCTGTTTCATCTTTGAGATCTCTCTGACTATTCTCTCTGGGTCGTCTGGTACATAGACTAGCCTCGCGACCGTGGAACCGAGTCTTCTGATCTTCTTCCTCATTACTGAGCCGAACTCGTCTCTTATGAGGCCATGGTAGACTTCGTTTCCAGTTATTATTAGACCCACTTTCTTCTTTGCAATGGGCAGGACGTTTACGATGGGTCCGCCGTTGCGGCATATCTCCGCTGCTTGGTCGACCTTGTCTTTCTCTATTATGAGCGGGAAGATCTTTGCTACAGCAACCTTCTCTCCCGCCTTAACCAGTCGGTCTGTGTGCTGCGTCGCCACACCGAGACCGTCTATCCCGTTTATCATCTGCAGCCTGTCGACATCGACTTTCAAGACGCCGTCCTTACTGGCGAGTATGGGAGCACTGCCCTCACTCGGCGCCTGTATCTTGAGATTATTACCTGACACTACTTCTGCAAGCCTCTGGGCTCCCTCTTCCTCATGAAGTTCTCCTTGCGCGATCTCAAGTATGTATATGTGTTCCCTGCCGATCTTGCGAAGTTCTTTCAGATCTCTCTTGCGTACAACGTGTCCTTTCTTAAAGAGCGTGCCTTTGTACTTCCCTAGTCTAGTTATTCTCGTCACATCGTGGCTTAGGATCTTGCCTGCAGCGTCCTCGAGTGCAACGACGGTCTTCTTCATTTCGAGCTCCTCTTCTTTCATTTCATTCCGCAGTTGGTTCAGAACTCCGCAGCGGAGTCCATGATTCTTGAATGCTGCTGACTATTCAGCATCTTTTTCCGACTGCCGCAACGCTACGTGTTGAACTATCTGTGTTATCTTTCGGTTGATCTCCCCGATCAGTCTGTAGAGCTGATATACTATTGCGAAAAGCGCTATTATGGAAAAAGTTGTCACAAACTGTATCGGCGTGGCCATCCCAAGCACGGATGTTACAGTCAGGTACATTTGTGGAAAGATTCCTGTAGCTATGAGCCCGAGCCAGATAATGGTCCAGGTGATGAAGGCTACCAAGCTCAGTCGTCCCCTCCTGTACTCTCTAATAGTATATACTGCCATCACCAGTCCTAGAATCATGGCGATGAATCCGTAAGGCTCCAACATGAGGATAGCCCGCTTGGTTCTCGCTACTTAGGGTTTAGTACGTTATAAAGGATCTTTGCCGCATCCTTGATTCCGGCGCCTCGTATGCGCCTCCTGAAGTATACTGCCTTTATCGGGACATCCATCATTCGAACTCCTTTCTTGGACAACGGGATCAGCATCTCAGACGCCCAGCGATAATCGGTTGATGTATAACTGATCATCTTACCGACCTCGCGAGTAAAAGCGCGGAATCCTGATTGTGAGTCAGTAACGCTTGCACCACATGCCAGCGAGGTAATCTTGGACAGGATCTTGTTGCCTGTCTTCTTGTAAAGTGGCATCGGTGAGTCCTTCATGAGCATTCTTGAGCCTATGACTAGGTCAGCCTTCTTCTCCAATAACGGGGCGATTATATGTGGAATCTCACATGGATCATGCTGGCCATCCGCGTCAAGGGTCACAATGATGTCGGCTTGCTCACGCAGGGCCAAGTTCAGGCCGGTCGAGAGCGCTGCTCCAACACCTAGCCTCGCTATGTGTGTCACAACTTTTCCTCCGGATTCCATGGCTATTGCTGCAGTCATATCGGTACTCCCGTCATCCACCACCAGCACCAGGTTTGAGTGGTCCCTTGCTCTCTTGACCACGGCTCCGATAGTCGATTCCTCATTGTAGGCTGGGACGACGCAGACTACGCGCAATCTTAGGGCACCGCTTCACATGCCGCTATCACACGACACATATTCCTCGGAATCCTCAACAAAGAAAAATGTTCCTATGCAAAGCGGGCGGCTGCATCACGACGGAACGAAGTTGAGAGACCTTAGAGCATAGTTGAAAGAAGAGAGGAGAACAGTTACCATGAGCAGGCTCTGGCAGAGCCAAGCCAGACGACCGCCCGCTTCCATCAACTTCTGCGAGACCCCCACTATCCCGAGAACTGCCAGGATTTGATATGGGATCATGTAAAGTAGCCTCCATTGCCACCACGACCCCACGAGAACCAGAGGAATCGAGGTAACGATTAGCATTGAGAGCAGGAATAGGCGCAGCTTCTCGTCGAACTTCTTTACCACAAGCAGTCCCACGATGGCAAATAGGATTATCACTGGATTAGTGATGAACCCGCCAACATAATACTGGACAGTAAACGCAAACGAGGCAGGAAAAGTAGCAAGATTATCGAGACTCATTGAAGCTACACCTTCACTAGAGAGATGAATGAACTCCCCCGCAGAAAAGCGAGATACAATCAGCAGAAGCAGGACTAGGTTCGACCCAAGAATTATCGCGCAGGATCTCAGGGTTGAATTCCAGGAGCCGCCACGACGCGTTGATAGTCGGTAAAGTAGACTCAAGACCACGAATGCCCCAAGAGAGGCCAATGTAACCGCCCATGTCCATGCATGCGTGACAAGGACTATGAAGCTGACAAGAGTAGTCACCACAATCTTTCGAGCCGAAGGCTCCCTCCATGCCTGCAACAGAAGCCCCAAAAAAAGCGCAGTCCAGCCCAAAGCAAGCCAGTTTGCAAAGATGCCCGCATAGATCCCGACGGTTGTCGCGATTGAGAACAATCCAAGGAAGGAAGACAGAACAGCTAAGAGATCACTGCGCGTGATCCTTCTGACCAAGAAGAGCGTTGTTACTCCCAAGAACGCCGCTGGAACGGCTGGGCCAATCTTCACCACCAGATCTGGCGGGAACGATGTGACGCTCATAAGAATGTATAATATGAGCAGGTACGGCACTCTGCTGGCCGCGCCGTAGCTGGACACCAAAAAACCCACTCCTCCTGAGGAGGACATGGTGAGCAGGTTCTGATAGTACCAAGGTGTGTCCACTCCGATCAGCCGGGTCGCGTAGATGTACGGGTAATATACAATAAAGACCGCGCAGACCGCGATCATGGTGATAGTGAGTGGCCACAGAAACTTAGGTTTGTAACGCAATAAGGTCTGCCAAATGTTCCTGCCCATAGGCTGGCGCATCTCCTTCCGTGACAGGTCGGGTGCAGTTGAGAGGTGTTCACTCGGGCGGAGCGAGGCTGTCCTGCCCAACTTGGCAGACAGCGGCTTAGCAGAGGCCTCAAGGAGTGGAATCCAGATCCATGCGAGCATCATGATGACCAGCGCGACCAAGGTTATGGGGTAGAGAAGTCCGAACAAGTTCATTTCGAGCGAAGCCATTATCCATCTGGACTCGCCATCGAAGGGAACATGCGGATCCATGACGTTATAGAGCCAACCTGCGGCAGACCCCACCTCCACTACTAATATGATGACCAGAAATGATGCGATGAACCCAAGTGCAGACTCCCAAGGTCGCTGTGTCTCTCGCTGGTTCGCGAATATGAGTGGGAAGAACGCGATCACAAGTCCTGAGATAATCCCGAGGAGCGATCCAGTGAACTCCCTGCCAGAGAAACGGAGGCCAAGAGAAGCCATGATTGAGAAGACTGGAATCAGAGTCTCGCGATACCTGAGCATCGCCCTATTCTGGAGTGCTATCCAAGCCCCGACTAATGCGACGGCTGAGAGAATCCAGAGCATTCCGTCAATCTCAGAACCTAGGAACTGTATCCTGACAGTCCTCGGCGTGTAGCCTATGATGGACTTGATCTCAATCGAATTTGTCAGCATAGACAGGCTGAATATGAACACAAGCGAACAAAGGACCGGAACTAGACCACGCAGTACAATGGGACGCCTGAATCGAAAGGCCAGGAAGAACACAGACAGAAGGGCAAGACTGTAGAGCGGGAGCACAAGGCTACCGATCTCGAATCTGGCAACAGCGCTGCCAATCACAGTAAGGTTGATTGGTGCGCTCGATGCCTCGGAAAACCGTTCATCACCTGCAAAATGCGCGCGAATCACAATGCTGCCTAGGTTCTGTGGGATCCTCCAAGATGCTCTGGCTGTGCCGTTGCCTAGGGACATGGCTGCTGCGATTCCTAGCCACTCGTCTCCAGATTGGTACTCAAAGACTATGGTCTTGTTGCCTAGCCCTTTGAGAGAGCTATCCACTAGGTTGGCAGACAGCAGGACAGTATCGCCGGCAGATGTTATGGTCGGTCTTACGTATGCGTCGAGGGATGCATACCTTGAAGGATCTATGACCTTGAGCAGGGAACCGCCGGAACTCCTGATCTTGTAAGCCCTTAGGTCATCCTTGAAATCTTCTGACATCATGATCGTTCCATTCTGCACAACACGAATGTTCGCTACGAAGGCTTCAACTCCCGTCTTCTGCCTCTCTGTCTTGCCGAACGCAATAAGTGATAGCACAAAACCGCTTGATCTTGCGGGATGTTCTGAGGTATTTTCGCCAACTGGGGTCTCGTTTATGTAGAACCTGGCTGAGCTCCCGCTAACGACCGTTCGAAGTTGATACCATTTGCCCAAAACCCAAGCTTTCTGCTTTGTAACAGCTGCAGACGAATTCATAAAAGGATAGAAGAATATTATGCCTCCGTCGTTGCTGAACCTGAAGGAGTATCTCAGTTCCTGCGTCTTGAGAGAGCCGCTGTGGCCGCGGAGGTCTATCTGCAAGGGAATCCCCGAAGGGGTTGATTGGAATCGTAAGAACTTTACTGAGGCTTGAAACTCGATGATGCTATTATCAACTGGAATTTCTGTAATGTTGCGGCTCACGTAAGCATAGTCATCAGGACCAGGAGCGCGTATCTGAAGGGCGTTCTCTATCTGGGGTGGCATTTGCGTCTCGGAGCATGCGATTCCATAGAAAAGAGGCGCGATAAGGGCAATGATGGCAGTGGCTAGAACCACGCTGCGTTGATGCATTGGAGACCCCTATCAGCATTCAGCTGCCCTTTACAGCTGTCTGGCCTATCGGACTATTCGTCTAATAAAGCTAGACCATCTTTGACTTATGTTGCCTGAGCCAAGCTACGTGGCGGAGAAAGAACCGGTGTCAGTATTGTCAGTCCAGCTTCGCTCGCTGACTTCGTTATAGCCGTTAATCACGCAGGGGTTCGTGTTTGCGGGTTCCTGCTTGCGACAGATACGGTTCTAGCTTTCCACCGAGCTGCAAGTAAGTTTGAGATCTGCGCTGAAGGAATCAACCCCGCCATAAGTCCTGTTGCAGCCGCCAGGCTCGGTGTGAACACCGTCAGGAGATAGTTGGGAGGTTCGAGCAGGCCCATCACATTGATCTCTTCAAGGACAAGATAAAAGAAGCTGATTGCCCAAACAGCAACAAACGGAAGCAGTATCTTTCTGCTTATGGTTCGTTTTGTAATGATGACTGCCAACACCATCATTATCGTGACCCATGGAAATATGTAGAAGAATCCGATCAAGGCCGATCCGACAATTATCGCAGCGATAGGTCCGAGAGGCTTCAGATCAGCTAGCCTGGTGTAGATCTGATCTACGGCAACCATCCCAAGCGAGAAAGGTGCCTTTAAGCCCTCTTCAATATTCTTGGATCCTTCAAGCTCGTCATAGAATGAGGAGGTTGAGTTATTGAATGCTCCGGCTAATCTCTTGAACTTCAGCATGCTCTGGCTGACAGCTACGCTATGAGGCTCGCTTGAGGAGGCGGTGTGAGACGCGTCTCCAGGATACGTTGATCTTATCTGAAGTATGCCAGACACTGCAGGCTGCCAATCATAACAATATTGCCCAGTGTTTGCGGTCTCGACATCAGTCAGGATCGTCCAGGGCTCTCCACTGACTCGATATTCAATAATCACCTTTGTCTGGAATGGCGGTGTTATCTCTCCCTCAATTCTAAGCTGGCCCGCAGTGAGAAGATCTGCTGTCGAGACCATGCAGGACAGTTTGGTTGACTGCTTCTGATTAGCGAATACTGCTACGAGCCTCTCAGGGCCTGCAACCTGTATCGGCAGTTTAATCTCTTTTCCCTGCTGATTCTTCCATTCCTGAAAGAATAGCTGTTGCTTCACTGTTTGGTTGACGGGTAAGTCCGCGCTGATGTAAAGCAACGAGCTCTCCTTAATCCACTCTTGAACGCCATCAGGGGTCGCAGAGCGCAACTCCCGATCGTTCAGTTTGTACACAACTTCTGTGCCGTCAGGCAGACCAGAGGCTGATAATGTTACGCTGTAGAGGATTCTCCAGTTTGCACGTATGATCTTTGGGCTGTCCATAATGACAAACGTGGAGTTATTATCCGACCTGACATCACCGGACCAACCCTCAAAGTAATACTTCACATCGCCTTGCTCTACAGAGGACGGCTGGGGGACAGGTACTCTCTGGCCCTCGCGATACCATCCTCCTTTGAAGCCCCCATATGTTGACTCTACGGTCAGAAGAAATTCCTTGGAGTATTCTGCTGTGAATGTCATGTTAGACCTGACGCTCACAATCCTTGGGTTTGCATTATCTCCATCTGACCAATGGCTGAATCCGACTCGTACACCACTGTTCTCGGCTGTGCCGTTCTCTACACCCAGTGTATGATTGCCCTTGGTCAATACGACTTTGAATGCAGACTCGTCACTCCGTGGAAATCTAAAGTCATCTACCCAAATGGTTTTGATGTCTTGAGGTGCATTGACAGAGAGCTGATAAACCTCTCCTTCTATGCTCCAGCTGGCAGCAAGCTGTCTCTGTTCAGGCACATAGTAGTCATTGAGTCGCAAAGCATGGCCTAACAGGACCTTGTTCTGGTCAGCTATGTTCACGTATATGATGCTGAAGTAGTAATCGCCAGACTTGCTGACAAGAAGCGCCCAGAGTTCGTTCCATTCTAGTCTGGTGCTGATCGTATTTCGGAGAGCATACAGATCTAGCAGGGCGGATTTCTCTTTGATGTAGCCTTGATCTCCTACTATGAACAAGTCGGGACCGGTCGCAAAGAGCTTGTTCTCGGTCTTAGGTTGTGGAGCTATAGACAGTCCCTGAGTTAGTGGATTCTTCGCCAGTGACGAAGTTGTCTTTACGATTCCTCGGCCTCTATACGAGATTTTCTGATATGTTGCCGAGTTGTACTCGAACACCTTCACTTCAAAACTTGTCGATTGATTGGTAAAGTACAGGAAAGCTATGTGGAAGTTCGCGCTTGTGACATTAGCAAGGAAGAAGACATCCGTCTTCTTTTCACTCCAGAAGAGGTGCTTCCACGGGATGAAATGGACCTCAGAACCGGCAATCTCGATAGTTCCACCTTCTTGGGTCATCGAGATCCTTTCTCCTTTGTAGTTCTCCCCACTCACGTTAAAGTTCACAATCTGACTGCTAGTAGGACTGCCGAGCGAGAATAGGGGCGGCAGATCCGCTGCTTTGCCATCAGGTAGCCTGCACTCGACGTAGTCCACGCTTGGCTGGGTCTTGACAAACGTTAGGAACAGAAACGCGCAGAACAAGACTGTCATGTAGCGTCTGGCACACCGTCTGTTCATTCTCATTATTACTCTCCTTGAATCTCTTCTCTTAAGGTGGGTTTTCTCAATTCAGGTTTTGGCTAATCGCGATTCAGATTATCCATGTTGACTCGTTGGGATTCGCCGGTCTATGAGGACTGTGAATACTGCGCCTTCAGCGGTCACCGATATCCTCACCAATTTGGATGCGTCATTATAGGTTTGACCGACTTGAAATGCTGCATTCTTCAGATCTGGTGTGGAAGGATCTGCATCCACAACCCTCACCATGCCGGCCGTCGGTGGTCGTCTCTCATCAATCTCCGTGATTATTACGCCTTTACTAGGCAGACAACTGTCAAAACCTAGTTGAAGCCTGACCTCGATCAGGTAGTACCTTCCAGCCGTGATCGGAAGTATGGCTACTTGCACAAAGCCGGTCACAGACTCAAGGGGTCCGATAGTGATCTCCTCCAAAGAACCAGAGTATACCGTCCTAGTCTTAACGGGCCAGTTCAGCATGATCTTGCTCCAAGCACCCGGATGCGAAGGTCTTGATCCTTTAGGTTCACCGTTTCGCAAGCCTGTGTCCATCACGTCCCAGGGTCCGATATGCTTGCTATTCTTCAGGTTGCTATCAGGGTAGAGGTCTGGAAGCCCAAGGCTGTGCATGAATTCATGCGCGTACACTCCAAGCGGATCGATCTCTCTGGCCTCTTTCTCCGGAACGATCATCATATTTGTCAACACCAATCCGTCCGCGTATACTGGTGGCCTACAGGATAGTTGCCCGGACCATATATCTGACAGAGTTCCGGTTGTCTCTTGACCCATGCCTGCATGGACTATTATGATGTGTTTGTAGAGTTTGAAGTTAACCAGAGGATCAACCGCACGCAAGGAGTCAGCGATCAAGGTTCGGCTTTCAACATCAATGAAAGGTCCGAAGTCTCGTCCGTAAGACGAGCTTTCAGACGGAAGCTTAACCCAGTCAGTGATATCTCCAACTAGCCATGAGGCGTTGTAGGAGATCTCCGTGATGTAGCTGTTTAGATCTCTGAAGATATCGACTGCAATATCTTCCTTGCTTCTTTGGTGTGCAAGGTTCTTGAACTCGACAAGTATCACTATGGTGGGTTGAGGACCGAGTGCCTTGGAGTCTACACCGAGACTGTAGGAATTCGCTGAGGCGAATGCGTGAACGACTGTCACTGCTAACTGAAGCGATAGTAGAACCAGCAGGAGCGAGTAGGCAGACGCTCTGGCAATAGACATTTCTCCCCCAAGCTCGCGATCCGGTTTCTAAGTCTTTTTCGTAGAGACCGTTGATGTTACTAGTACAATTTCGTAGACTTCGTTCTGAGAGAGCCTGTATGTTCTAATGATCACTTGAGGTGACACCGGTTCATGCAGGGGCGACTCGCTGCCGGAGGTTCTCACATGAGGCCTAGAAGAGTTAGGCCATGAATGCCGGGATGATTAATTGGCTCTGCAAATCTTAAATTGACTCGTCACAGACTAGTTGTGGCGGTATAGGTTAGCGATGCAGCTTATTCAGACGGGCGTGAAGGGTCTTGATGAACTTCTTGGTGGGGGCCTCCCTAAGGGCAAGTGCGTACTGGTTGTAGGCAGTCCTGGGGCGGGAAAAACAATCCTCTTAATGCAGTTCCTCAGAAGCGGGGCCATCGCAGACGAGCGTGGATTGTACGTTGCGATGGATGAGACTCCAGAGCAGGTTAAGGCCAATCTATCCTCTTTCAGATGGAATCTTGATGAGCTTGAAGTAGGTGGCAGACTGCTATTCCTGGACGCAACAATGTTGAGACACAGTGGCTCCAGGAAGAGCGCCAGTCTACTGTTGGGCGGGGAGGAGATAGCGGCAGAACCGAGAATGACTATCCGATTCTTAGTTGAGACGATAACGAGGATTGTCAAGGAAGAGGGCGTCCAGAGGATAGCCGTTGACCCCATAACCTCGATAATGTTGCGCTATGATGACCCATACAAGAGAAGAAGGGCCATGTTGATGCTCTTTGATTCACTCATAGAGCTAGGTTGCACTTCGCTCATCAGTACTGAGCTCAGGACAAGCATGTTGAGGAGAACCTTCCAACTTGAGGAGTTTCTCTCCCAAGGGGTGATACTGTTGCACATGTTTGTGCATGCCGGCAATGTTATCAGGGCAATCCAGGTGGAGAAGATGCGCGGGATCCCTCATGATGCTCAGCTCAGGCCTTACCAGATAACCTCGAACGGGATCGAGGTCTATCCTAAGGATCGTGTCTTCTAGGGTACCGTCGCAGCTTTATCTAATTTTCCTTGTTATGTGGGCGTGTTGTCCTGAAGACTATGCCCTTCTCATCATCGACTCTGAATTCCGTCCATCCTTCGATATGTTTCTTCTTCATCTTCTTTATTCGTAATCTCGTATGGTATTCTCCTGACTCTTCTGTTGTCGACATCTCTATGATGCAGTCTGATACCGCTTCTATGGTGTGCACTTCTTCCTTGCTGATGCCGGTCCCTAGGGTGAAGAAGAAGCGGCCGTTGACGCCTTTCGTCTTTGCACCGACAGAATGGGCGAAATTAGAGATGTAGTCGTCTCTGAGCATGGTGAAGAGTGGTGTTAGGGAATCGAAGAAGACATCAGTATTCTGACCGAGCTTCTCAAGACATGCTGAGACTTGAACGCCCAGACCCGTGAGGTCTCCAACAGCAGGGATCTTATGTTCTTCAGGCGATTGCTGGCCGCCTGAGGCTGAGTAGCAGTCTATGAATATGAGCTTCGAAGATCTCTCATACTCGTCGATCTTTGGTTCAAAGATCTTGAGGTCCCTCCGAATGTTTGACGGGAAGTCAACATTAGTGATGAAGATGCACGGGTTGCCGCTTCTGAGACTCTTCAGGAGAAACTGCGTAGCTAATATCGTCTTGCCTGATCCAGGCAGCCCCGATATCATGACTGAAGAGGATGGAGGTATTCCGCCACCAGCTATCGCCTCAAAGTAGCTGAAATCATACTCGTGAAATGCCTTCTTTCTTCTCCTGAGCATGGTGGCTGCCGAAGCCATGGCTACGAGTGCTAAGGATATGGCAGCTCCAGAATTCATCATCCAAGGCTTGAGAACAGGAAGATCGATCTTCCGGTCAGAATTTGATGATAGTTGGAGCGTGATGTTCTGAGAGGTGGATAGAGGGACGATGAGAACCGTGAGGTTGTATTTGGCGCCAATACGATATTCTGATTCTGGTAGCTGACTAAACTGAATCTTTCCCTCACTGGAGGTCTTCCCTTCGCTAATCACCGTATTGTTTCTGAAGAGAGTTACTAAAACCCCTTCGACTGGCATGTCGATCAAGTCCCGTGTCAAGAGTTCGAGGTGGTAGACCCGACATTTCAGTTGGGTCTTCGCTCCCTCAGCTGCATGATATAATGTTCTGTTTACGATGGTGTTCTTCCACGTGACGGTTATGTCGTAGAGCGTCTCCTCTGACCTGGGTACCAGCGCCCTAGTCCAACCGGTCGAGTCGGTTCGTCCAGTCCAGATCCGGCTTTCTCCGATCGAGACAGTGATGTTGGCTCCAACCATTGGAGCTTCATCCAGATCCGCTGCTCCCAACTCAAGAACCCTGAATCCCCGCCTGATCGGCAACGCCACATAAGTGTCCGTTTGTGAATCGTCCCAGAAGATCACAAGCGACGAGACATCGGGTCGGGGGATGATCGAGAACAGGACTGTGGATCCTTTGGTGAATGTGTGGCTTAGGGGGAGGCCGAGGACATATGGGTTGATCTGGTTGTCGACGGGAAGGGCAACAACGGCGCTGGACACGCGTTTGCTGTCTCCCTCTGTGGGCACTTCATAAAGTGAGATATTAAGGTGAACTGATCTCTTCACAGGCGATCTCAGATACAGCCTGTAGTTCACTGAGCCTTGGATGTCAAGCTCCTGCGCTAGCGATGGATACAGAATGAATCGTATCTCCTTGTCAAGAATCGCTGACTGTCGTCGGCCATATGGTAGGGCTGTGCTCAGGATCTTTCCTTCTTTGACTCCAACCGTGTAGTCGCTGTGTGCATACAGAGTCACCATGTCTTCTGAATCAGGTCTCTCTTGAGCCAAGGCCAGCTTTTCAGATAGTGAGGTTAGGGTGACCAAGCAGAGAAGGAGCAGAATCGAGATTGTCCGTGACAAGTGCTAGCGCCCTGGAAGAGATTCTTGGCTACTCAGTTCTCCGTTGGATCCTATCCCTGGCCTCTATCATCTTGAGGTAGTCAATAATGAAGCAAGACATCACGAATATTAGCACTACTAGTTTTGTCGCGAACACTATGTTGATGGGCGTCATATTCCGCCAAGGCCAGGGATTCACTATTATGTCGGGATTCTGGAGTCCTTGAACAGAAAGTGCGGCTGACCAGACCACTATATGGTAGATTATCTCAAAACCACTTGCCAGAACGCCCAGCCATGCTATTGAATACATCATCCTTCTAATGTCCGGAAGCATCTGTTCAAAACGTCTTATCGATGAGGGCGTGTACAGTCCGAAAACAAACCAGAGAAAGAAGGCAAATATGAAGATCGTTATCGGCTTCATACGAAGTCCGGGCAGAACCTCGACCTGGGCAAGTACAAGGTTGTCTCCGACGATGTATGGTGGTGCTGCTTTGACGGCATAAACTATCATCACAAGGACTGCGGTGGCGCCGAATATCCATGAGAAAAGCGAGTAGATGTAGCCTGTCATCCGCTTTATCTTTGGGAGAATGAAAACCGACACCATGATGCTGCCGCCTATGAAGACAATGTAAGGAGGAGCGGGCGTTAGCGCGAGGATGATCGCGCAGACAGCCAATACGACTACAACGTGCCACAGATCCGAGTAGAGATCTCTTCTCTGTGCCAATATCGTCTTGAGACGGTTCCACATCCTTAACTGTCCCAGCCCTCTAATACGTGTTTGGGGATTCTTCCCTCCTTCAAGATGACGCGGAGTGTTATAAAGGCGGTTATGCTCAACGTGACGCTGGCCTAGGATTAGCTCGGCGCAGTCTCTATGCTCAGGTCACGGTAGTAACCGGCATAGTTTCCAGGAGTCGTCTTTGTCGCTCCCGATATCAGGATGAACGACAGATCGCTTGGTTCCTCCCATCCGGCTTGCCTGTATTGGCTCAGCACATCTATCTGAACATGGGTCCATTGGTTAAGCGCGGCATTCACCAGTATGATTCTGTGGTTTCGGATCTGATAGGAGTCATTCGGGCCATCAGAGAAGATGAACCACAGCAGATGAGTTCCATCATTTATTTCTATTCCGAAGACGTTCCGGGGTTCCTTGGAAACGGGATCATGGACAAAGCTGAAGGTTGGGTAGACCCATACTGCTAGCTTCGACCTGAAGAACTTTGATGCTGCCTGTCCTCTTAGTGCCTGCTTGACGTGAATATTGGCCCAGCTGTATGTATCGTTGGCTCCATCTTGATAGACATGAAGACCGAGACTCTCTTCACCATCGACTACATCGTGTCTGATGAAGGCTGAGTCGTTCGGGCCTTCGGTATAGGTTACTTCCCAAAGGAACGGCTTCAGGCCGCCTGTTATCGGGTCTTTAGTGAAGTACTTGAACTTGGGGTTGAGGACTACAGGATAGTCACTTGTCTTGCCATAGCTCTGATGGAATGATACGGCGACTGTTGATACTAGAGCAATCAGGTATATGAGTCCGAGAATCGGTCGCCACTTCGGGTTCAACTTGGGTCACTTCTCTGCTCTTGGTATAGGGTCACGGCGGCAGCAAGGCAGACCGGGATCAGGTATACAAAGTAGTTTTGGAGTCCGCGAGGTGAGAACCACATTATTACCGCGGGAAAGGCCCACATTGTATGCTTGAGTTCTCTAAAGTAGAGGTTGTACGTGAAAAGAAGAAGCAGGAACGCGGCCGCAGCGAGCGTCACATAGAAAGACCTTGAAATCGGAACAAGCCCCATCTGCGTTATGGTCGATATGCCCTGGCTGATAACGATAAGATCTCCTGACAGAGGGGTCATGATGTCTGTCCACCACGATAGTGGGCTCTTGAGTATGAAGAATACGTTAGGCAGAAGGAAAGCGACCACTGCCGATTCTATGAATCGTGCTGTGGCAGCTAATTTCTCGCGTCTGTCTTCTCCAAGCGCTCTCCAAGTCCACGTGATGAGGAACGGTAACAATATCCAAGGCTCCTGCTTTACCGCACAGGCCAGTCCGTAGGTGAACCCCGCAATCAGAGGCTTTCTAGCATATAACGCTGTGATAGTGAGGGGCAGAACCCACAAGAAGTCTCCCAGACATCCTGCAGTGAAGTTGATCGCTAGATCAGAGCCTGCAAAGAATGGAATCAAGACAAGAGGTCTAAATTCATCTGAGGATTTCCAGTAAAGAAGTAGGACAGTTGCGATCTCAAAGAAGAACGTGGCCCATCGCATGTCTTGGAAACCGAAGTAGACAAAAGGTGTGAAGAAGAGTATGTGGAGCGCTGGGTAGTTAAGATTCGTGACAAGGTCTCCACCCGGTTTCAGGGTGATGTAGTCTATGTCTACGGTGAACGTCTCCAAGGCCTTTTGGAGGTCTGAACCGTAAGGGTTCCAGGAAGGAAAGATCCACAATTCTGATGCATAATGTGTGAACGCCATCGAATCTGTCCTGTAGACTCCGCGGTACTGCACATCTGCGACAACGTAGATGCTGACTGCCGTGACAAAGAGCAGAGCCACGAGCGGAAAGACTCTGAACCTTCTGACGGCCTTGAAAGAGAGCATCGACATCATAAGGAGGACTAATGCCGCACCATAAGTTATGACGCACAAGATAACGACCCCAGGATGGGTCTCCAGTCTACCCCGAAGCCAGTTCTGGAAGCCCTCATAGAAGAGAAAGCCTGAGGAAAAAATATACAGAATCCTCAGCGTGAACTCGTTATATCTGGAAGAAGTAGCATAAGGCTCGGGCTTACTTGACATCAGATCCCCTTCTTACTGCTCGTAGTATTGGATACCCCGAGATGAGTATGATCACGCTCAAGAATACCGTGGACAACAGCACGCATAGGCTGTTTAGACAGCTGCTGTGGCGGATAACGACCGTACATGGTGCCGATTTGACTGTAATCTGTATGAGCCCCTCTTTACTTGGTTGGATCATTGTTTCTTGGCCGTTGATCGTTGCAGCCCAGCCGGAGTGGTATGCTTCTCTAATAGTCAGCTCCTCATTCAGCAGTTGCTTCTGGATATCTATAACTATCATATCAGGAGTGGGTCTCTGAAACTTGACACCTGCATTGCCAACAGTACCGACCTGGAAGGGCGAATTCTCCAGAGTATTCTTTAGAACCGTAAGGTTACCCTTTTCGTACTCCATGAAGAAGTCTTGCTGGAAACTTGAATCAGACAGTTTCATAATAAGGGTCCCATTAGCATTGCCTACAGCGATCCAATGAATCCCAAACACCTGATTCAGCTTTATGAGCTCTTTCCACACATCAGTTCGATTTGTAGTGGTCTCAAGATCATTTATTCTGTAATCGCTTATGTTCTCCCGCAAGTAAGGCAGCAGCTTCTCTTGAGGGTACCATCCATCTATCAGCGGTTTGCCACTATAGCTGGGCATAAGATAGATCCACATAGGGCATCTTACTGGTAGAACTCTGCCGTAGTCTTGTTGCAAGTCAAAGTAGTCTAACAACTCGTGTGGAATTTCTGAATTCTGCGTCGCATAGGGAAGATGTGGATTGATGTCCTGGGTTAATGAGTAGCCACCCTTTACTATGGCTCCTGCCACGATCAGGATAACTAGAGCGGCAAGGCAGACAGCGGATAACTTGCGGTGTGAAGACTTAGCAACTCTTACTATCATCTTCCCTGCCAGAAGCGCTCCTGGTACAGAGAGATATAGCCAGAACCGGTGAACATCAAGACTTCTCCATACCCCCCAGAAAAAAGAGAAGTTCGCAAGAGGCATTGCGTAGTAGCCGAGGCTAAGCCAGAAGAATACTATGAACCATAAGAAGAGGAATAGAATTGCAGGATTACGGTCCTTAGCTTTCTTTGTGGCGTATAATACTAGGCCTATGAGAAAGGCTAAGGCTAGCACAACGAATATTTGCCCAACGACTTGAACAGTTGGCCTACCTCCAGTCAAGCCGAGCTCAAAGAAACCCATGCCAACTAGCAACAAGGCAAATGTGAAGATGAATTGACCCTGGCCGTGGCGCCTGCCTGAAAAGTACAGACCCACAGCGATCATGGCCAGAACATATTGAACGAGTCCCTGCTCAACTGTTAGGTAATCGTTCAGTGCGTAGGTCAGTTTTATGAATGGAAATTGCATGGTTCTGTTGAAGAACGGGTTTTCAGAGATTTGTGCAGATGCCCCCAAGAAGCTGAATAGCCACGGACCTGACAAAATGACCGCCCCAACGATGACCGCCAAGAAAAGCGGAAGATATCTTTTGACTTTCCCAATTGAGTCCGTGAACGCAAAGAAAGCACACGTCGCTGCGATAAGAGCCAGAAGCGCTGAAAGATGATGTATGAGAATCAACAATGCCAAAAGAACCGTAGAAGCAACCGTCGTGTGGAGCATGTTCTTGCCTTTGAGCATCTTGACGAATGCTGTCAGGAAGAGACAAGCGAAAGGAAGTGCTACTACGTTCGGGAATCGTTCGTAGAACAGATAGTTCCCTATGACTGTCGGCGTCAGCACGAAGAGTAAAGAACCCCACGCCGACTCCTTAACGTCAAGTTCAAGCTCACGGCCCAAAAGGTAGACTGACAGAGGTGCCAGCACGAAAAACGAGGCGCCTACGAGCTTGTAGGCTGCGACCACACCGATGCCTAGAAGCGCCAAGGTGAAGGTCAGCACATAACTCAAAGGTGAGTAGAGTAGAAGAAACGGAGTTCCACCGTACCAGTCAGGATACCAAGACGGGACGTACCCCAGCCTATTGTACCAGTTAAACATGAAGAAAATCTTGCTGAGGTGACTTGTTGCATCCACACCTTGGGGGATGCCTGGAGAAAACCGTGGAATGACTACGAGTATGCCTGCCACGAGAGCCAAGATGAGGGGTGTGGCTTGTCGGATCTCTTCTCTCATCTGCTGCTACTCTTCCCGCTTAAGCTTCTTCGACTCTCATAAGCGGTCAGACCCAACCTAGCTGGGCCCCCCCTAAGAACGAAAGCATTCACAAGAAGAGTCAAAACAACAAGCAGCATCCAGTGGTCAAACTCGGGAATGGCTAAGACATTGTCCTTACTACATGCGGACTGCACAGCGTAGGGGCCGTACTTGCCCATGGTTCCCTTGTCGAACACTACCGCAATGACTTCAAGGTTACCTGCTTTCACTCCGACAGGGATAGACCAGTTTCCAGATACGACCTGATATGAGTTCGGCTTCAGAAGAATTCCCTGCCTTGTAGCTTGCCCTCTGTAGACAAAGTTCCATTCGCTTCCGTTAAGGTAGATCCCGTTCTCCACAATGTATATGGCTACTTCCCCGTTGAAGAGGTATCCATTCCTTTCTGCGACCGCAACCTGGGAACTCAGCACATTTCCGTTGATCGCCTTGGTGACGGTCAACTCGATCAGATGGACACTTCTGAAGCTTGCCGCCTCGATCTCAGAAGTGTCTATGATGGCGCCGCTGGTTCTTGTATACCCACCGTCAAGTGCGTGGGATGGAACAAAGTTGAAGTCGAACTCTATAGCTCTATTGACCGCATCTGTTGTACTCCAGACGTCTTGAAGATGAAAAACGACAAAGTGTGCCATGTGGCTCCTGTTTCCGGATAGCTCTTGAATCGGGATCTGTTCCCTGCTGCACGGTTCACACCAAGTGCTAGCGAACACCTCAACAAACACTGAGTGCGTTGACGTCTGAGAGTTCGCTGGAGCGATCCACAACGCCGGTGTCAAAGCTAAGAAGAGAATCGTGCTCCACGCTTTGCAGCACAGAGAAAGTCTCAGATTCTTGCGTCTGCAAAGCTCCCAGATTGTCATGAATATCATACCTTAATGAACTTCAAACCGGACGAGATGTACATATAGTTGGAATGTTCAGCAGCTGTTTAAGAAGCCTAGCTATAAAAACATCTCCAGCGTCCTCATATTCAGGATTGGAATAAGGACAATCCGCCAGCTCGCGGGGTCGTAGCGATGGACAAGAAGACGATAGACCTGCTGATGAATTTGGTCCGCGAGGTAGCTGAAGATCATGACCCAGTCGCGACCCTGATCTACGGATCTAGGGTTGCTGGCTATGCAAGAGAGGACAGTCTCTACGATTGCATGGCGATATGTGAGTATCCGGGAGGAACAAGGTATCACCATGAGAGACTGGACAACGTTGAGGTCGCTGTTCTTGAGATCGACCGCGATCTGTTCCTTCTTGACGTAAACAAAGGTGCGCTGGGAGAGTTCGTTGCAGGCAGGCTGCTCTTTCCATATGTGGGCCTGAAAGGAGCGGGATACCTGGCCGAGAGGGAGATGGAGATCAAGGAACGGGTTATCAAAGAAGAGAGTGAAGATCTAGTGAGGCAGTTCGGGGAAGCCTCCAGAGGCTTGGTCATCAACCCTGAGTACTACGCGCTCTCACGCATACTACGAAGATCTAGGACCTACCCGCCACTGCGGTATAGCTACCTGTATACTTTCTGCAAGGCCCTACGAGGCAGAAACATGGCAAAGGTAATGCCCGGCTACAGAGCCGCGATTAGAAAACTTGCTGACCAAGGAATTCTCGACGAAACAGAAGAAGGAGTCTCTATCAGAGACGACTTCATAGACAAGGTCCTGGAACGAAAAACCAAGGACATGGTAATCAACATCGTCGAAGTCAGCAAGAAGGCACTATACTCATATCTGATGCACGGAAGAGCCGGCCTCGTCTCTCCCGAACTGATATCGCGAGAGGTCGCATCCAAGGTCCGTCGAGAGCTACTTTTGACCGGCATGAACCTGCGGGTAGAAGACCCCAGAGTACATCTCTCACTTAGAACTGGGAACGGCCTTGTTCCACTCGATGAACGTGGCACTGTCAGAGAGATTATTTCCAAGATGAGGCCTAAATCCAGAATAGTGATCACGCCTCTAGGCGGTGTACTGAATGAGGTCTATCGTGTGGACGCTGACGGTGAGAAGTTGGTCGCCAAGAAGTTCACTGACTGGCACAACTTCAAATGGTTTACACTTAACCTGGTGACTATTGGCACAAAACTATTCTCCGTCTCCGGAAAAGCAAGACTCTCGAACGAATTCGGAATGTGCCACTTATTGAGAAGAAAAGGTGTATGCGTTCCAGAGGTTCTGCATGTGAGCCTGCCTGACAAGATCCTGATTGAAAGATATATCGAAGGCCGCTCGGTAGTTGACATTGTGAAACAGATCGTCTATCGTGGAGCTTGTCCAGAGGCCAACTATGAGGATATTGCCAAGATAGGTCAGAGTATTGCCAAAATTCACTCTCTAGGAATTCAGATAGGGGACAGCAAACCAGAGAACTTTCTACGAGATCCCGACGGTGCGATCTACGTTATTGACCTTGAACAGGCAAGGAAAGGAGGCGACTTTGCATGGGATGTTGCGGAGTTCTTGTACTACGCTGGACACTACGCCACAGCACCGAGTCCCGGCATTTGGCGCTTGGCGAAGTCATTCGTAGCAGGTTACTGCGAGACAGGTGATTCAGCTTACCTTAAGAAGGCAGCCGGGCTAGGTTACCTGAAGGTCTTCTCTCTGTGGGCGCTTCCCCAGGTCAACTATGCGATGTCTGAAGCGCTCAGGAGAGCATCCTAGTAAATCACAGATCATCCTCGTTCTACGATCCAACTGAACACCAAGAGGCTAATGAAAGGCTTAACTGTGAGCGACCGTCTCTCTGCTAAATCCAGTCTGATCCCCCATTAAACTGACAAAAAACAGTGGTATTGTGATTGCAGTCTCAAAGAGAAGATCGAAAAGTCAAGCTCGTAGTATTCGACCTAGATGGCACGCTGACAAAGTCTCCTAATGTCTGGAGGCACCTCCACACTGAGCTGGGAACGTGGGAGTACGGGAGGGTGTTCGCTAAGAAGTACCTTAGTGGTGAGATAACCTACAGAGAGTGGGCGGAGCTAGACTGTGGTCTATGGAAAGGTACGGAACTCGCCAAGATCTTGGGCGTCATGTCTGAGATCGAGTATCATGATGGGGCGGCAGAGACAGTGAGAAAGTTGAAAGAAGCCGGCTTAAGAGTTGGTATAGTAAGCGCTGGCCTCGCATTACTTGCTGACCGCGCTGGCAAGGACCTGGGCGTGGATATTGTCCTTTCAAATCGTCTCATCGTATCTGGCGGCATCCTCACAGGGGAGATAGACACGAAAGTCTCGATAGATGACAAAGCCAAGGTAATCAGGGGCATCGCGTCTTCTCTGGGCATCGCGATTTCTGAAGTAGCAGTCATTGGAGACAACCTCTTCGATATGCCCGAAGAGGCAGGCATCAAGATTGCGTTCAATCCTAAGAGTAAGGAGGCTGAAGACGCTGCTGACTTCGTCGTGAAAAGCGACGATCTGAGGAGGATCTTGGAGTTTCTTCTCCCCAAGGACTAGCCTGCTTTTCCCCCAGACAGGCTTGCTTGAACCTTGAAACTCCTTATGTGCGAAGCTCGGGAAACGGGCCAATCGGTACTATTGGCAAATATGATCGGAATAGGAAGCCCTTTGAAGCAGAGTCACACTACCGCTTGCCTTTCGTCTGGTTCTGCGCTCAGTTGCGATAAACACATATTGGTCCAGCCGGGAACACCAAGCAGTTCTGCAGAGTGAGTACGAAGGTTTGGGTTCATGTATCATAAAATCAAGATCCAGCAAGCAGGTCTGATGACGATTGAACGGCTATTCGCTTTAGACCAGACGATACTATTAAAGGACGTCCGTTTCGTTGAGGTTTACGGAAAGAGCATAGTCCCGCCGCTTGTCATTACCATATTTCTGGCTGCTGCGCAAGCGTTTCTGCTTGCAACCGCGAAGCTCATGTCTCCGGGACTGTCTTTGCCGATACTGAACATTCCGATCATTCTCTGCATCCTGCTAGCTCTCATTAGAGCTAGGTATGTGACGCTGAGGATAACGATGGAAGGAAGGGAAAGGTTACAACTGCATTTCGTATCCCGTCCTTCGGGAGAGAAGCTTGTTAACGAAATTCAGACCATAATTAACCAAGATGAGGCAGAGGCGAGGACAAATTGAGCCAAACGGTTGAAGTCGGGACGATTGTACTGTTGTGGCTGGACAATCGGAGGAAATGGTTAGTTGAGGTCTCAGAGAACCGGGAGTTCCATACGCACAAGGGTATAGTTCGGCTCAGTGAACTGGTGGGGAAACAGTTCGGTGACAAGGTCTTCACGTTGACCGGGAGCACGCTGCATATTCTCAGGCCCTCATTCTGTGATCGTTTGTCGTTCTTTGAGAGACCGACACAGATACTCTACCCTAAGGACATAGGGTTCTTGCTGCTGAGGCTTGGCTTGGAGTCCGGGATGACTGTCGTCGAGGTGGGCACCGGGAGCGGAGTAGCTACTGCGGCTATGGCTAACCTAGTCAAGCCAAATGGTCACATTTACTCCTATGATGTTAATGAGGGCTTCATTAGAAAGGCAGAATCCAACCTCGCAAGGATCGGCCTACTTCAATATGTGACTCTGAGATGCTCAGATGCAAGAGAAGGCTTCGTCGAGTCTGATGTCGATGCCGTCTTTCTGGACCTTGGCGATCCATGGAATATTGTGCCTCGGGCCTATTCGTGTTTGAAGAGCGGCTCAAGTCTGGCATCCTTCAGCCCGACCGTGGACCAAGTTGAGAAGACTGTGACTGTGCTCAAGAAAGAAGGCTTCATCGACATTGAGACTTGTGAGCTACTCCTCAGAAATATGCGGATCGAGGAAGGGAAGTCCAGACCCGAGACACGAATGATAGGCCACACAGGCTACTTGACTTTTGCCAGGAAAGTTCGCAAAGATGTGGCAGAGTGAGTCCAGCGGCAAGTGGCAGAAATGCTCTTACGTGTTGAAACACCTGCTACTAATGTGAGCCACACATGGAACAATGCGAACAGTGCAAAGGTAGCTACCCAGAACTGAAGGCATGCGGATACTGCCAGAAGAGGTTCTGTTCAGACTGCTACATCAAGCACATGTCTTGGGAGCTGCGCCACAAAGACCTGGCAGAGGATGCTTCCAAACTATGGAAGCGAAAAAGACATCAAGAGGGGCTAACGCCCTAGCATGAGTGAATCCCTACTCACAGAGGTTGGTTCTTCTTGAAAGAACCGAATGTTGGCGTTATCGGTCTAGGCGCCATGGGACTGCCTATGGCCAAGAATCTTCTACGAAAAGGCTTCAACGTAACTGTATTCGATGTCAGAGACGAACCTCTGAGAACTCTCGAGTCTCTCGGGGCAAGAGTTGCTGGTTCCCCCAGAGATCTTGGGGCGGCATCATCGATAGTACTGACATCGTTGCCTTCCTCAAAACAGGTTGAAGATGTTGTTCTAGGGAGGTATGGGTTAATCGATGGTATGGCTAAGGGAGGTGTCATAGCGGACACCAGTACTATCGATCCGGCCGTGTCCAGGAGATTGGCCGGAGAATGCGCGAAGAAGGGCATCTCGATGATAGACGCTCCAGTAAGTGGTGGGACCGTCGGCGCGGAGAAGGGCACATTATCAATAATGGTTGGTGGAGAAAAGGATACAGTTGAAAGGTGTATGGATGTCCTTCGCGCTATTGGAGTCAACATATATCACGTCGGCGATACCGGATCGGGTCAGATCTTCAAACTGATAAACAACATGCTCGTGGCCGTCAACCTTGTCGGCGTCAGCGAGGCGCTTGTCTTAGGGAAGAAAGCCGGGGTGAATCCCGATCTGCTCTACAACGTAATTAGGACGAGCGCAGGCAACTCTTGGGCATTAGAGCAGAAGTTTCCCAAGATGGCTAGCGGTGACTTTGCACCTGGTTTCAGGGTTTGGCTGCAGCATAAAGACCTAGCACTTGCAGTGAGCTTGGCGTCACAAATGGGAGTAGCGCTTCCAATTACAAGCCTGGCTTATCAAATGTACGAGTCTGCCAAGGCCATGGGTCTGGAAGACCTGGATCACTCAGCAGTCTTCAAGGTGCTACAGAAACTCTCGGGTGTGTCCAGCATCTAACCGATAATCTGAAGCTCACAGTTGAGGGCGTTCAGAATGCTCTTCTCATCTTGATCTTGTGCGTGAGCTTGTCCGGAAGCTCCATGGGGTCGTCGAACTCTTCCGGCCTAATCTCAAGCTCTCTGGTCTTCATTGTCAGTCCACACTGGCCGTTGGGCAGCAGTCTCCCCTTCACACATCTTGTGTACTTGCAAGTGGCAGGCGTGCATTCGTCATCAGCGAACCTGCAGTAGGGATTCTGCCCGCGCAGCACTACTGCCCTCTGTTCACATCTGAAGAATTCACAGCCCGAGAAGCATGTTCTGCCGGTATTTAGCAAGAAAAGTCACCCAGAAGCACTTCACGAAGGCACGTATGGCTCTAAGGATATGGTGGAGTTCAGCGTCGTATACGGAACATCAATTGTGCACTCAACATTCCGATATAAGCCTTTTCCCAAGATCTGGGTCTGCAACTAGATCTTGGTGAACGCACCCTCACGTTTCCCATACCAGACCACAGCGCCGATCACCAAGACAAGCCCAAGACCTGCAAGTCCACTCAGCAAAGGTTGTTCAGCAAGTTTCAGGATAACGGGTGCAAAGATCAGTGAGACAAGATTGATCACTTTGATCATCGGATTCAATGCTGGTCCTGATGTGTCCTTCAAGGGGTCTCCAACAGTATCGCAGACCACAGCTGCTTTGTGCTCCTCAGAACCTTTGCCTCCATAGATGCCGTCCTCAATCTTCTTCTTGGCATTGTCCCAAGCTCCGCCGGATGAGGCCATGAATACTGCCAGGAGCTGACCGGTCACTATGATCCCTGCCAGAAAGGCGCCCAGTGCGGCTTGCTTCAGTATGAATCCAACTGCCAGCGGCGTCAGCATGGCCAGGAGAGCCAGACCTATGAGTTCTCTCTGAGCAGCAGAGGTGCAGATTGTGACCACCTTCGCGTAATCAGGTGATACAGTACCGTCAAGTACGCCCGGCACCTTGAACTGAGACCTGACCTCTTCAATGATGTAGCCTGCCGCCCGGCTCACTGCACGTATCGATACTGAACTGAATAGGAAGGGCAAGGCTCCGCCTATTAGCAGCCCAACAAAGACGATAGGATCGGCGATATTCAGTCCCACCTTCTCCAGGCCAGTCGTCTCGGCGAATGCGCCGAACAGCGAGACAGCCGCTATCACCGCCGATGCGATAGCTATGGCCTTTGTCACGGCCTTGGTAGTATTACCTGAAGCATCAAGGTCAGCCATGATCTTTCTCGCCTCGGGCTCAACACCAGCCATCTCACCAATGCCGTTTGCGTTGTCAACTATCGGTCCGAACGCATCCATCGCGATATTGTTTCCTGTCAAGGTCAACATCCCTATTCCGGAAAGAGCGACACCGTACATGATGAATACGACCGAGGAACCTTGGAAGAACAAGACCGAAGCGACTATCGCCACGCATATCATCAGGAGGTTGAAGACAGTCGATTCAAAGCCGAGGGACAACCCTTCAAGTATCTCGGTCGCGGGTCCGGTCCTTGAAGCGCGGGCAAGATCATCCACAGGCTTCTTGGATGGATTTGTGAAGTGGTCTGTTATCTTGTTAAACCCAATAGCTAGAAAGACTCCTACAGCGGTCGCTGCAAAAACTCTTAGATCGTGGACGTAGAGTTCTGCAAGAACGAAGAAGCTTGCTACTGATATTACAGCCGAAAGGTCGTAAGACAGATCCATTGCTTTGAAGGCGTCGCCCTTCACCATCTTTTGCGGCCATAGGGCAACACAGTAGGTTCCTACTACAGTACTTATGACGCCGATAGCCCTGACAAGGAGAGGATAGATGATCCACTTTGCATCGAAGGGCATCAATGCAAGTCCGAGTATCATGGCGGAGACTATGGTCACCTCATATGATTCGAAAATGTCTGCTGCCATGCCTGCGCAGTCACCGACATTATCTCCAACAAGATCCGCAACGACTGCTGCGTTGCGGGGATCGTCTTCTGGAATTCCTCTCTCAACCTTCCCGACAAGATCTGCTCCGACATCTGCGGCCTTCGTGTAGATGCCGCCGCCGACACGCATGAATAGTGCTATGAGTGTGCCTCCGAAACCGAAACCCAGAAGCACTTCTGGTGCGTCCTTAAAGTAGACCATGAAGATCATTGTTCCGCCAAGAAGCCCCAAGCCGTCTGTCAGCATCCCTGTTATTGTGCCTGACCTGTACGCTATCCTCAGAGCATCTTGAAAGCTTCGGCGCGCAGCCTCGGCTACGCGTATGTTCCCTTTCACGGCCATGTTCATTCCGAGGTAGCCAACTAGCCCCGAGAAGGTCACGCCCATGATAAATGCGAACGCCCTGCCTAGCGAGATCGATAGCGGCCCGCCCGCCAGGACCGAGGAGAGGTAGAGCACGAAAGCCAGGACCAGTATGATGGACAGTATTGACCTAAATTGCTTCCTCAGGTATGCGTTGGCTCCCTCTGATATTCCGGTCCAAACTTGAAGCATCTTGCCTGTTCCGGTCGCTTCCCTCAGTATCTGGCGTGCAAGCAGTGCCGCGTATAATAAGGCCCCGAATGCTATGGCAACAACAGTCCACAGCGATAGTGTCTCAAATGCGCCGATCATCGTCAGTCTCACGTGCAGAAGGCTACAACATTCGCAAGTCATTTTATTTAAGACGTATGTCGTCACACGCATTCATGCTAACTCAGCCGGTGTATTATGATCTTGAAACAGAATTCCTGCTAACGTATGATTGCGTCAGATGAGGCATGTGTTCAAGATTCTTTGAGAACTATGGTTTGCTCTTTTCTTGTTTTGGAAGAAGTCCTCTAAGCTTGCATTCAGTGTGTATCTCTGCCAACGTCTCTGAATCTACTGAGAGGTCGAATCTCTCCTTGAGCTTGTTTTTCGTGGCCTCGAAGTCTATTTTCTCACCGTCAAGTACGAGTGCTTTGGGCATGAGGTTACAGAGATCTTCCATAAAGTTCCAAGGAAATATGACCCACCGCCATTTAATCTCCTCACCGAAGTAGTCGGGAGTAACCTTCGAACCTTCAATGTGTCTTAGAGCTGCTGTCCTTATCTCAGCCGGGCCGAGTGACTTAGCATGCTCGACAGACTTCTTCATGCTCTCCCCTGTGTCCGTTATGTCGTCCACCACCAAGATCTTCTTTCCCGAGAGGTTGACTGACAATGGGTACTTGACCCGTGCTTCTCCGTCAGGGCTGGCGGTTATCCCCCAATGTTCGACCTTTATGCTCAGGAGATCCTTTACACCAAGGAAGTCGCAAAGGACTCGTGAGAGTATCCAGCCGCCTCGTGCCAACCCTATTACTATGTCTGGTTTGTAGCCTGACTCCTTAATCTTCTTGGCCACCATCCGAGAAAGCGAATAGAACTTGTTCCAATCCATGACTTCACAGGTGAACTCAGACAAGGGTTCTCCCTCATCACGTTGATGACTTGGATACCAGCAGACTTTGAGAAAGCAAGTCTTGCGGTAATAAGGGTTCCGAGTCACTGCCCTAGACAATAGCTCATGATGGGCGAACTTTTTTTATTGAAATCTTATAGCCAAGCTTCAGCTAAAGATGCCGTCATGAGAGACAGCGCCGAAATCGCAATAATAGGTGGATCTGGTCTCTATGATCAAGATCTCCTCGAAGATTCGCGTGAGGTCAAGGTCCATACTCCCTACGGAAGAACGAGTGATCTGATAACACTTGGAAACTACGGGGGCAAGAAAATAGCCTTCCTTCCGAGGCATGGAAGGGGCCACCTGATTCCACCGCACAAGGTGAACTATAGAGCGAACATCTGGGCCCTCAAAGAGCTTGGTGTAAAGCGAATACTTTCATCAAATGCGTGCGGGTCGCTCTCTCAAGAGCATTGGCCTGGTGACATTATTGTGTTAGACCAGTTCATAGACAGGACAAAGTCGCGGCCAAGCACCTTCTATGAGGAGGGGCAGGTGTGTCATGTCTCGGTTGCGGACCCATTCTGTCCTGAGCTTGGTAGGTTGCTTGTTAAGGAGGCAAGATCTTTGGGGATTCACGTTTATGATGGGGGGACCTATGTCTGTATTGAGGGTCCTAGGTTCTCAACTAGGGCTGAGAGTGAACTCTTCAGGCAATGGGGGGCAAACGTTGTTGGCATGACAGTCTTTCCAGAATGTGTCCTTGCTCGGGAAGCTCAGATCTGTTACGGTTCCATAGCAATGGTGACCGACTATGATGTTTGGGCCGGGATTCCCGTAAATGTGGAGGAGATATTATCTGTCATGAAGGCTAATGTTGACAAAGCGAAGCAGCTGTTCGGAGCTGTTATTGGAAAAATCCCCGATAAACCTCAATGCAACTGCTGGAGTTCTCTAGAGAACGCATTGCTCTAGATGCCTTATCAAAGCGGCCATTTCTAAGCCATTCGGAATCTGCGTGGCACCAGGCCCGACAGAGGATACATTCTCTAGGTCTGGAGGTCGATGCGGTACGTCCTATTTTGTCTTCGATCCACATTTTGCACAGAATTTAGCGTGTGCCGGCAGACTGGCGCCACAAGACTTGCAGGTTATGGTTGAAGGCGCTGATGGAGCTTGCTGGCCTGCAAGAGCCTCTCCAGGTCTCGCAAGGAGAACAACATCCTCGATTGAACTAACATTGGTAAGCGGAACTTCGATGTCGCCTTCCGATTTTGTTGAAACTACCAGAAGTATTTCCTTTTCACTGACGTTTACAGCGAAATCCTTCACGCTTCCAACAATAGCGCCTTTAGAATCGACTACCTGCATTCCTACGAATTTCTGGCTTGAAATGTGTTTGCGTTGTCGTTCCATAAGCCGGACTCGACCAAAATACCATGTGTTCTAATGAGCTATTAACTCTTACCGATGTTCCAATAATATGAACGGCGGTTATGGCCTTGGCTTCCGTCTGGTGCGAGAGATTGTGATGCAGGGGGCCCGTCAGCTGAAGCTCAGACAGAATCTAGTGCTTTTGACCAGTCACTGACCGCTATGAGATCGCTACACTCGGAATCTGCCAAGTGCCGGCTTTAGTTCTCGCGCTATATTTCCTGAAGGATAAATAGTGCGGATTTCGCAGGAACTATAAGTATTGGAGATAAAGGCACTCGTTTGAAGGCGCAGACCAAAAACAACCATTATATGCCGCGAAGCCGGATCGCACACTCCTATACCCATGCAAGGAGTCCAAGGCTTCATGGATGAGAAAGTTGGAATAATGGGGTATGGTGTCTGCATACCAATAGAGAGGATAGCCGTCGAGAAGCTAGTGAGGAATCGTGAGGCGAGGCGCAAGGATCTTAACGATTTTCTTGCAAAAATCAGGGACGGACTACTTCTAAGATACAAGTCAATCGCGAACTACTCAGAAGACACCACAACGATATCTGCCGAGGCTGCTGAGAACGCCATAAGGATGGCGGGGATCGACCCGAAACTGATACGCTCTGTTGCCTTAGGAACTGAGTCCAAACCTTACGCAGTAGGGCTAGCTGCCAGGCATGTAGCATCATTCACAGGTATGGGAGAGAACGTCTTCGTGGCCGACCTGGAAGGGGCCTGCAATGCTGGCATGCAGGCTGTAAACTACATCATGAGCCAGATCAAGTCCGGCGTGATAGATTATGGTATGGCGATCGGTTCAGACGTATCTCAGGCTCCGATAAGAGACGCTCTGGAGTACAGTGCCGGGGCAGGCGCGGCGGCCCTCGTTATGGGCAGGGATGATCTCGTCGCATCGATAGAGGATATGGCACCGTGCTCAAGCCTGTCACTTGACTTCTGGAGAAGGGACGAGATGCTTGTGCCGAAGCACTTCGGCCGAACGACTGTGGAGGTCTACACCTACCATGTCGTAGGCGCTATGGAGGAGCTGCTGAGAAGGCATCCTGACCTGAAGATATCTGATTTTGAGTACATAACATTCCATCAGCCTTCAGGATATATGCCGCTCAAGGTCTGCAAGGCTCTGGCTGCGCCGAAAATCGAGGTTGGATGCGACCCCGCCGTCCAAGATCGTTTGCGAATACCACAGGAGGATATCGAAAAGAAGGTCAAGCCGTGGCTGACTGTGCTGGAGACCGGCAACACATATGCCGCGTCGACGCCGATAGCTATAGCAACAATTTTGGACAAGGCAAGACCTGGAGACGACATCCTCGCCGTGTCTTACGGCTCAGGAGCATATACCATTGCGACTTGGCTTCGCGCGGAAGACGGCATCATCAAGAAGGCAAAGCATGTCCGGAGCGTCCAGGACTACGTGAACCACAGAAGAGAGATAGAATTCAGAACTTATGCCGCGTATCTTGATGAGAGAACGCGCAGGGGAAAGAAGCGGCTCAAGTACCCAAGGATCATAGCCGAAGTCGAGCCAATGGGTGAGGAGATGCTGGAGATAGTTACCTGTCGCAGCTGTAACAGAGTATACTACCCTATCAGGAGCAGGTGCTTGCAGTACGACTGCGCAGGGCCGCTTGAGAAGCTAAGACTTCCCAAGAGAGCCATACTGAAGAGGCTGAAGCCTCTCCCGCCCCGGCAGAGCAGGATCTTCAGCTGCGATGTCCTTAGAAAGGGTGGGGTCTTCATAGTCGACGCAGACATGACTGAGCTCAAACCGGGGATCGAGCTTGAAGCCGTCACCAGGCGTCTTGACTATGAAGGCAGCGAGGGGCTTATCCTGTATGGGCCCTGTTACAGGCCGCTCTTCAGGGATTACTGAGCTGGTAGAGCAGCTGGATGATCTCGGCTCGCGTGTCACCTCAGGGTAGAACTTCAGGCTCTGAACCACCTGAAGACCAAGTAGTCAGCTCTTCTTGACTTCGTCTCGGGCGTAGCTATGATGAACTGCTTCCTGACAGTGGTCGCGAGCCTTCCAGCCCTGACTATCTCGAAGGTTCCCATCTTCTCTTTCTTCCTCTTGACAGAGATTATGAATGGGGCGTGATCTATGCCTGGCCCATGCTCGTAGACCGCGAAGTCGGCTCCGAACTTTATGCCCGGCGTGACGACGTATCCTTTCTCTCGTAGGTCCTTATACACAAGGTAGCCTTCTTCGAAGTCCTTGTAGGTCTTGCATGCCACTTTGAGCAGCTCGCTCTTTGTAACCGGCTTGCCTGATCTTGCGTCACGGACCTTGATCTCTCTCTTCTCGAACAGATAGATCCCCTCCATAAGATCGAGCATCAGCGGTGAGTCAAACTTCTGGTCGGGTTTAGGCTTTGGAATTCCAACAGGCTTCCCGTAGAAGCCTGACTTGTAAAGAGCCAGAGCAGCCTCAATGTTCCAGACAACTAATCTTGAGCCTACGAGTTCAGCCTCGATCACAATACATCAACTTCTCTAGCTGGAGATTGCAAGCACTCTTATTTGATCAAGAGCATCAATCATTAGATCCGCAGTTTTCTCAAGTCTCTCAACGATGTCTTTTAGCACCAGCAGTGCTGGGACGCTTGTCTTGCTGGTTAGGATCTCGACATCAAGCACTCTGTAGGTTGCATCGATCTTTCGCTCAATCTCTTCGACTGTCGTGGCCATCTCCAAAGCTTTGCTCGGATTGAATGTTAGAGACATAAGGGTCTCCCTCATCTTCGTGGCCTCTTCGAGAACCAGGCCTGAGAGCTGTGATATGCCATTCATAAACTTTGATTCCAAGGGTATCTTCTTCTCCAACGCGCTTGCAAATCTGAAAGCGACTCCTTCAGCTGTATCTATGATCTCAGAGAGTCTGAATGTTAACCTTAGGAAATCTTCACGATTCATGAGAAACAAACCGAGTGTAGCAACTTCTTCCAGAAGATTCGACCTCATCTTGCCTGACTGCTCCACCGTTCCTAACATCTCTTTGTATTGCCGTTTAGCATTCTCGTTCTGCTTATCAGCTATCGAATCGATCATCAGTGCAAGCTTCCGCACCACTTCCACTAGGATCCTTGCGTTGTCTTGGCAAAGGTTAAGGATCCTTCTACGTGCAGTCGCTTCAGTCTCCAGAGGAAGACTCACCCACAACACCAGAACTCTTAGTGACTGCATATCTGGTGAGTCTGGAAATTTAAAAGACTAACGAAGATGCTTCCCGAAGCATAATCAGACCAGTCAGTGGATTTGAAGCCTTTCTTCCATGAACTTGAACAACTCACTTTTGTGAATCCTCATCTGCTTCCACGAATCCCTTTCTCTGGCTGTCACGGTTCCGTCATCCAGCGTTTCATAGTCAATTGTGACCGCAAGGGGCACGCCAATCTCATCCGCTCTAGCGTAGCGCCGACCTATGGATCCAACTTCATCGTAGTACACGTCAAATTTGCGCTCAAGAAGGTCTCTGTATATTTGGTCGGCCTCGTTCACCAGATCGTTCTTGGTGACAAGGGGCAGAACCACGGCTTGAAATGGAGCAAGACTAGCTGGCAAACTCAAGATGATGCGATCTTCTTTGATTGAGTAAGCGTACTCCATGGCTGCATAGGCGAGTCTCTCAGCGCCGAAACTGGGTTCGACCACATGTGGGATTATTCTCTTTCCCGTCTCTTTTTTCTTTGAGGAGTGAATTCTGATGTGATCCAGAGTTAGTGTAAAGTCACCCGCTCTGAATGAGCCGCTTTCAAGTAATGATTTCTCAGCGGCTTCGGGATCAGCTTCTTGGAGCAGTTCCAAGACTCTCGTTGAGTTCTCTGCAAAACTCCGTCTTATTGCATCGACAATCGGGACCAAGCGTTTCTCTTCCACCTCGACCGGCTTGTCGAATGGTCGAAAGACGCGCATATCTACGCCTGAGTACTCAATGTGCTTTGAGAGGTCGTATGAGGTTCTATAGGCATGTCCCGAAACTTCTGTCCAGCCCCACCTGTCAAGTAGGATCTCTTGGTCGAAAGTCTGAGCTGAGTAGTGCGCCCTCTCTTTTGGAAGCTTCTCGCTAAACCTCTGTCTGTCCGGTGGAATACCCAGCTCCGTAATGAACTGCTGAGATAACGCCATGAAGTACGCCATCCACTCCATTATGATCAGTTTCTTCTCGATCGCCCCTCGAACCGTAATTCTGATTGCATTCTCGTACTTCTCAGTGTCCGATCTAAGCGGAAGAACTGCAATCTCAGTGTTCTCAACTTCCGAGAGTCGGGGGCATCTTGGTTCTTCGGGGTCGAAGAAGAACTCGAACTCCATTATCGTGAACTCTCTGAGTCTCAGTGGTCCTTGACGAGGTGAGATCTCATTCCTCAGAGCCTGTCCGATCTGACCGATTCCTATTGGGAACCGTTCCCTGGCGACTTCATGCAAGCGTCTGAAGTTGACGAATATTCCTTGAGCAGCTTCTGGCCTCCCGTAGCCGATGGAATCGGTGTAGGGTCCGATGGTTGTCTGAAACATCGTCCGAGCGTATATTGGAGCAGTAAATTCCCCGCTGCACTCCGGGCACCTTATGGCTCTACTCTTCAACTCCTGGCCTAGTTCAGGCAGCCCCATCGATTCCGTGTTCTGCACACCGGCATCAGAAAGAAGATGGTCGACTCTATACTTTCTACCACAAGCCTTACACTCAGCCATCGGGTCCTTGAAACTCTCGACATGTCCTGAGGCTTCAAAGACCTTTTGAGGAGTGATTATCGGAGTTTCTATCTCAAGAAAGCCAAGTC
>CAZRDQ010000008.1:0-45302 GCA_964598945.1 uncultured Candidatus Bathyarchaeia archaeon | reverse complement strand
AGATCCCTGAGACGATGATCAAGGTCGATGACGTGATGACCAGGAAGGTGGTCACTGTAAACTGGGCCACGCCTGTCAGGAAAGTCGCCAAGATGATGGGAGAGATGAGGATCGGCAGCGTCCTAGTCAAGGACTCAGGAAGACCCAAAGGCATATTCACTGAGCGCGACTTACTAACCAAGATCCTTGCTCGCGGGCTATCCATGGAGACAATAGCGGGAGAGCTGGCTTCGACTCCACTTGTCACGATCCCTGCTGGAAGCAGCATCCACAAGACAGCCCTAACCATGACCTCCAAACATGTTCGACGACTCCCTGTGACTAGCGATGATGAAATAGCTGGGATAGTCACAGCAAGGGATCTTGTGGAAGCTTACTCGAAGTAACGCTGAGCGACTCGGCCTATGGAGAAATGGGTGTTCAGCAGGAGGTGTACGATCTGCCCATAGACGCTGACTTTCAGAAGAAGCTGAAGGCGAATGGAGAACACGCTGGCCACAAAGTGTGGGGCGATGCCCAGCCACCCTCAAAGCTCGGGATCCATGGCACCAGTGTGGCCGTTGACTTTGACTCATGCAATGCTGACGGCATCTGCATCTCAGTCTGTCCAGTCTCCGTATTCGAATGGACGGAGACGCCAGGCCACCCACTCTCAGACAAGAAGTCTGACCCAGTCAACGAGTCTGCCTGCATAGTCTGCATGGCATGCGAGATACAATGCCCGACGAAAGCGATCAAAGTGACCGCCCCCCAGTGACACCACTGCTTGAGGCCCGCACACAGCTGACTCAACTACGAAATACGCTGCTGCTTAAACGGCGAATAGATCCGGACGGAATCTCACTGGCGGTAGGCCTTAGTCGGCCTCCCACTTCTCCTTCTTTACCAGCAACCTCAGCGGTATATTCTGGCTGGTTCCGTCAGGCAGACTCCTTCGAATGCTGATCGGTAACACGCCCTCTTTCAGCTCCATTAGAGCGATCGTTATGGGCGACCTAGAAGCATCGTCCAAGTCAAGTAGCACCGGTGCTCCCATCGAGATCTGTAGCGACCTAGCTCCAACTATCCTGGCCTTCTCGAATCTTGTAAGCTTCGGAGGGCCTATCAGAGCCTGAGGAGAGCTCTTAGGACTCTTCTGTTTCACCAGAACCCTCCTCGGGTGCCTTTGGAGGCATCGGTCCACCCCCAACCTTACCTACAGCGATCATGTCGTCGATCTTCAGAATCATGCTTGCAGCCTCAGTTGCCGAGGCTACGGCTTGGCTCTTGACTGAGAGAGGTTCTAGAACGCCTATCTGGCGCATATCCCGTATGGTTCCCCTGAAGGGGTCTACACCGGCCCAGATCTGACCCTTGTCATGTCTTGCCCTCAACTCGACCAGAATGTCTACAGGATCGAGGCCGGCGTTCTCAGCCAAGGCCATCGGAACGGCCTCAAGAGCATCGGAGAAAGCCATGATTGCAAGCTGCTCTCTTCCCGAGGTTCTTCTTGCATAGTTTCTCAGCCGCTTCGCAACCTCTGCTTCTGGAGCCCCTCCGCCAGCAACGATCTTGGGCTCCTTGACGACGTCCCCGACTACGCATAATGCGTCGTGAAAGGCCCTCTCGGCTTCGTTGACTATTCTCTCGGTCCCCCCTCGAACGAATATCGTGACGGCCTTGGGGTTCTTGCAGCCCTCGATGAAGAGCATCCTATCATCCCCGATCTTCCTCTCCTCAACGGTCTTGGCGTAGCCCAGATCTGACCTTTCCAAGTCAGCCACCTCGGTGACTATACTGCCTCCCGTCGCCTTGGCCAGACGTTCCATGTCCGATACCTTAACTCGTCTGACAGCGAGGATCCCTTTCTTCGCCATGTAGTGCTGAGCCGCGTCATCGATGCCTCTCTGACATAATAGCACATTTGTTCCTGCGCTGCCTAGCTTTTCGACCAGCTCCTTGAGGAGCTGCTCTTCTTTCTGGATGAAAGCCTCAAGTTGCTCCGGGGTCTCAACGGAGAGTTTTGAATCAAACTCCGGCTTTTCTATCTCGAAAGGCTTCACTACGAGGGCAATCTTTGCGTCATCAACCCGCTTGGGCATCCTGGCGTGAACGACTTCCTTGTCGACAACCAGGCCTTTTATCAGTCTGGTATCCGAAATGCTGCCGCCAGCCTTCTTCTCAACCTTAACATCCTCAATATCGACCGCATACTTGCCGGATCTCTGCTCAGCAACAGCAAGAATAGCATCAACGACCAGGCCCGCTAGTTTCTCCTTGTCCTCAGTCAGCAGCTTAGTGGCCATGGCGACATCAGCCACTTTACGGAGGATTCTTCTATCCGAAGGCTCAACCTTGATAGCTATCTCGTCTAGATACTGCTTCGCCTTCTCAAACGCAGAGGAGAAGCCATCAACTATGATACTGGGATGAACATCCTTCTCGATGAGAGACTGGGCTTTGTTGAGCAGTTCTCCTGCCAAGACGACTGCCGTTGTTGTCCCGTCCCCAACCTCTTGGTCTTGAGTCTTCGCGACTTCAACCATCATCTTCGCTACGGGATGGTCAACCTCCATCTCCTTAAGGATCGTTGCTCCATCGTTCGTCACTGTGACATCGCCGAACGAGTCCACCAACATCTTGTCCATGCCTTTAGGGCCGAGTGAACTCTTAACGGCCTCAGCTATTATGCGAGCCGCCATCACATTCGCCCGCTGCGTCTCCCGACCTCTTGTTCTTGTCGCGCCTTCTTTGAGAATGAGGATCGGCTGGCCTGAGAGTTGAGGAAAAGCCATAATAATTCTCTCACATAAGGCGGGTAGACAACACCCCTATGGGAGATCATAATAAGTATTACGTTGTGTGAAGTTCGGAAGAAGCGTTCTTCCCATCCGTCAAGTTGATCCGCTGGGATCGGTGTTTGCCGATCGCCGACATCTTTCGACGATGCCGGTGATATTCATGATCACTTCTGTAGAGGCGATCATGGGTGTCGAGAATAGAGTGATCAAATTGCGAATCGAGGTTTCGAGCTGTCAGGAAGGCTTAAGACAATCGTGAGCAACCTTAGCATTGTCGCCGCCAGTGGGATCTACATGCGAGGTCTTCTGAGGATCAATCAGCCGCTGATAGGAAAAGAAGAGATCGAGGCAGTTGCTGAAGTCCTCAAAGATGGCGTTCTAACTCACAAGAGCGGGTCAGGCCCCAGGGTCCTCCAGTTTGAAAAGGAATTCGCGTCGTACGTGGGATGCAAGCACGCCGTCGCAGTCAACAGCGGCACAGCCGCCCTCCATGCCTCGCTTCTCGCCTTAGATGTAGGGAATGGCGATGAGGTCCTTGTTCCATCATTCACCTTCTCGGGGACGGCCGAGGCTGTGCTTCTGGCAGGAGCAAAGCCAGTTTTCATAGACATCGATCCTAGGACTTACTGCATGAGAGCTGAGAGTGTGGAGGGGAAGATCTCAAATCGATCAACCGCAATAGTCCCTGTTCACCTCTATGGACTGCCCGCAGACATGAATCCCATAGCCAAGCTTGCCCGCCAGCATGGACTTACCGTAGTCGAGGACGCAGCTCAGGCCCTTGGGGCTGAGTATCTCAACAAGAAGATCGGCGCGATCAGCGACGCAACCTGCTTCAGCTTCTACGGAGTCAAGAACATCACAACTGGCGAGGGAGGCATGATCACAACAAACGACAGCGAACTGGCTGAGAAACTCAGATCCGTGAGAGTCCACGGCGAAGAGAGACCTTACTGGGTCACCAGGCTGGGTCACAATTATCGAATGTCCGAGATAGCAGCAGCGATCGGAATAGCGCAGCTGGGGAAGCTCTCAAGCTTCTTGGAGAGGCGTAGAAGAAACGCGCGCTATCTGTCAGGGAAGCTTAAGGATCTCAGCAGACTGGAGACCCCAACTGAACCCGAAGGCAGAAAGCATGCCTGGCACCTCTATACTGTAAGACTGAAAGGAGCCAATGCAGGCAAGAGGAATAGAGTCGTGGAGAGGCTCCGAGCCAAGAACATCGGCGCTTCGGTGTACTATGAGACACCGGTTCATCTTCTACCATTCTATCGACGGCTGAGCAGCTCCTACAGGAGCGACCTGCTGGAGACAGAGAGAGCGGCAAGGCAGGTCTTCTCCCTTCCAATCCACCCAGTGGTGAAGGAAGATGACCTGGACGAGGTTACTGCGAATCTCGAGAAGATACTCTCAAGGCTATGACGTGAAAGGAGCCGCAAACAGCATCTGTCGGACACGTACCTTCGTACAGGGTTAGTGGATTCGAAAGCATTCAGAACGCCACACTCACAGGTGGAAGATAGTTGGGTGAGAGTGTTTCAAGGACAGCGATCCGATTCGAAATAGAGCGACTCGGCGGGGCTAAAGGGGATCTGATAAGATTCCTTGCTCCCAGAACTGTAGAGGCTTTACTTCGTGCGATGCCGATTCACGGGATAACCGCGACTACCCAAGGAATGTTGTACTTCGTTGTACCTGTAAAGGTTGGAGCAGAAAAGCCCAAGACTCAGGTGGATCAGGGAACCATAGCCTACTGGCCTATGGGCTCTGCCGTATGCATCGTCTTGGAGAGAACCAAACCATACAGTCCAGTAAATGTGATCGGTAAGATCACAGAGAACCTAGAGACATTCCTGCAGGCAGGGCCCGGCAGGAGGGTAAGGATGGAGAGAGCGTAGCCTGCCGATGTTGGCCGAACTCGAGATCAGGAACTGGTGACCGGAGTCTACGCTGCGGCAGCTGTCTGGTATATTCTGATCCTTGCGTTACCGCCGACCGGCTTCACAAGGCTCTTTCGGGCAAGCTCCTCGAGCAGGTCCTTCGCCACGCTTATCTTCAGGTTGAACTGCGAAGCCAGCGAGTAGGGCGTTAGCGCGCCCATTCTGGAAAGGTCTGAAAGGAACTTTGCGTCATTGGCATCAGGCAGCTTGATACTCCTCACTTTCTTATCAAACTCGACCTTTCCTTTAGCTTTCTTTGGTTGCTGCTGCTTCTTGTCCTGTGCTGCTTGCGCATCCTCAATCTTGGAGATACTCTTCTTCTTTGCTCCTCCCAACCTGCTCACCGATGTGAAACCAAGTCTGCCCTGATAAAAATCTTTTGTAGAAGATCTGGAGGAGGTCATCGATCAAACGAGCCGCAGTGACCTCAGTCTACCCAGTACTCTATGAGTGAGACCTTCATACCTCTTGTACCTCAGTCTGTAGCCCAACTTCTCTATCGCGGCTTCTATCCCAGATCGGTTGATCTTGGACGGATCGAAAGTGACGTAGAGGCGGTTCATTAAGTAGCTTACCCTTGCGTCATCTACGCCCTTGACTCTCTTGAGTTGGTTTTCGATTCGAAGAACACAAGAGGCACAGTCAAGGCCCTGCAGATCAATCTGGGCCTGGATTTTCTTGCCCTCCTCTGTGGCAGATTCACTTGGCAAGCCTTGACCCTAGGGCGACATAGAGGAGAGCTCAGAGGTAAGCTTTCCGGATAGGAAGGCATGATCCCTGAAATGCCATTGATGGGTGAGATCGTGAATCATCGCCAGGAATTCTGAATGGAGTGCGCTTCAAGACAACGAGTCCGCATGACTAGGCGCGATATCCAGCAAACGATGATCGAGGTTCAGCTCTGGCGACTTTCGACAAAGGCCAGCGCAGCAAGGAGGTTGTTGATGCTATGAAAAGGAACAAGGCAGTCTACCTTGCCGCCACGGGCGGAGCCGCTGTCCTACTGGCCAGGTCCATCAAGAGTTCAAAGATAATCGCCTATGAGGATCTTGGCACAGAGGCCGTAAGGGAGCTATATGTGGAAGATTTCCCCTGTATCGTAGCCATAGATATTCGGGGCAGAAATCTCTACGAGGAAACAGCAAAAGCACACTAAGCAGCAGCAACCTGCGGCTCTGAAGTCTACTCCTTCATTCGTTGCCTTTGCCTCAGCAATGTACCGTGTCCTCACGGAGTGAGACACAGACACACGGGTATACCCCCCTCGCCTACCCCTCCCCCGGTACCGTAGGGGGTCAGAACAACTTAGCCTCTGATCTTGTCATCGCTCTCTTGAACCGTTGATGAACTCGTCGACCCATTGCTTGGCGATGCTGGCGGGTGCATGTACGGGAGGATGTTTGAACGCGTACGAGGATATGCTGGTCAACGGGCCACTTATCTTTCGATCCAGCGCCAGCTTGACCGCCCTGATAGCGTCTATCACCACGCCTCCGCTGTTCGGAGCATCCCATATGTCGAGTTTGACATCAATGCTAGCGGGCGAGTTGCCGAAGTACCTGCCCTTGAGTCGAATGTAGCAGATCTTCTTGTTGTCGAGAAAGTCCACATAGTCGCTTGGACCAATCCGAAGAGGAACCTCATACGGGATCATGGCTTGGACTGCACTTGTCTTGCTGATCCTTTTTGATCTTAGTCGTTCTTCCTCCAGCATGTTGAGGAAGTCCGTGTCGCCGCCAATGTTCAACTGGTAACTCTCATCGATCTTGACTCCGCGGTCTATCAGCAACCTTGCAAGCGTCTTATGGAGGACAGTTGCTCCAAGCTGGCTCATGACGTCATCACCAGCCACCGGTAGGCCTGCTGATCTGAATCTCTGTTGCCAGGCTTCATCTGAAGCTATGAATACCGGAATGCAGTTGATGAAGGCGCATCCAGCCTTGAGAGCTTGCTCAGCATACCACCTCGTCGCTTGTTCACTTCCGACCGGCAGATAGTTGACCAGGATCTGAGCCTGTGATTCGCGGAGAACCTCGGCCACATCTACATTCTGTTGATTATTCTCAACCTTAACGACGGGTTTTAGATACTTTCCCAGGCCGTCCATCACTGGTCCGCGCATCACCGTGACTTCCATCCTTGGAGGCCGGGCAAAGATCCTTGTGTTGTTCGGCTTGGCAAAGATCGCTTCGCTGAGATCCTTTCCAACCTTTCGCGAGTCCACATCAAAGGCGGCCACGAACTTTATGTCGGATGGGCGATATCCGCCAAAACTTACGTGAAGCAGGCCCGGCACTATCTCGTTCTCAGGTTCATCCTTGTAGAAGTTGACACCTTGGATTACTGCTGAGGCGCAGTTTCCCACGCCGGCGATAGCAACGTTGATGCTTGGCAACAATGTAACCTCTGCTGTTTTCTCCACTGGTAGATAGTAAGCCTAGAAAAGTCTTCCTGCGTCTTTTTCTCATGCACTCGTTTACTTGGCGTGTCGGCTAGGCGACCTCACGTCTTGGAGCTGCTTCATCTCTGATGGAACGTGCGGATTCCTTAGGGTTATTTGAATCGTAGATCGCTCTTCCAACGATCAAGTAGTTGGCCCCTGCCTTAACCGCCTCCTTGGGGGATCCTCCCTGCGCAATCACGCCCGGAGAGTACACTGGAACCTTACCCTGAAGTATCCCCCGAACAACCTTGATCTTGTCAACTTGTGTCGCTCCCACCACAACGCCATCGGCACCCCACATCACAGCCTTCTCTGCAAAGATCATGAATTGGGGTCGAATCTTTCCAGTTCTTGCGTCGACAACATCTTGGCCGTAGCCCTCGGCGGCACCTTTGTGGCTCATATAGACTAGGAGTATCATCCCTTTGCCTCTTCGGGACGCCTCCTTGAATGTCGAGTCCAGGCCGCCCTCCCAGCCCACGAAGGGTGAAGCTATGAGCGCGTCGAATCCAGCATCGAAATACTGAGTGGCGGTGGCCAGATTTGTGTGAGCTACGTCGTTGAGCTTTGCATCCATTATCGTCATGAGCTTATGCTCATGTGCGAGTTTGAGGAGGTCTTTGATACCGTCTTCCAAACATAGTCTCAAGATCAGAGACCTGTTCAGCTTCAGGGCACATATGTACGGTGCCGCTTCTTCCAGTATCTTGACACTTCTGGTGGCAAGACTCCTCGGGTTCTGATCTGCCAGATCAAGGGCCAGAACTAGATTTGAGCCCTTGCTTTCGGATGCCTCTTTCATGGAGTCTTTGAAGCTGGGCAATCCCTCATCGACTTGTTTCGTGATCCCTTTCAGCGCTTACTTGCTGAGGCGAATGAGATGAAGCGCTTTGACGCCTCGTCAAAGGCCATAGGTTCAGGGGGCATCTTGAATCCGTAGGCACATATCTCAGGCGGTGTTCCGTAGGTTCTGTGATCTCTTGCCAGCTTGACAGCCCTTATCACATCGACTAGTACGGCGGCACATGCAGGCCCTTCAACAACGTCCAAGGTCATGTCGAGCGTGAATTGAGTCTTGCCGAAGTATTCGCCTTTTATCCAGAAATGGCTTGTTCTGGAGTTCTTCATGAATTCGACGTAGTCGGATGATCCTGCGACCAGGGGGAACCTGTATGGCACGGCCGAGCTGACGGCGTCTATCTTCACCTTTCTCTTGATCCAGTACCTCTCTCTTTCGAGCGCGTTGAGAGACTCCATTCCGCCCCCTATGTCCAGCTGATAACTCTCCCTGATCCTTACACCTCTTCGGGAGAGTGTGCTGAGAACAGCTTCGTGAAGTATGGTTGAGCCGACCTGGTTCTTTATGTCGTCGCCAACGAGTTGAAGCTTCGCTAGCTTGAACCTTCTTTGCCAGCGTGGATCCGAGGCCAGCTTTGATGGGGTCGCGTTTGCGAGGGCGCAGCCCGCCTGCAGAGCCTTCTCTGCATAGAATCTTGTGGCTCTGGTCGCCCCAGAGGGCAACAGGTTGACTAGGATCTCGGCTTCGCTTTCCTTCAGTAGGCCTGCGATGTCTGCAGGTCTTGAGGAATCTGTGGGGACTCTCTCTTTGGCGTAGCTGCCCAGACCGTCAAGTAAGGGGCCCTTGCTGACTGTAACGCCGGTCTCTGACACATCTGTGAATTTCGGAGTGTTGTTCGGGTTCTGAAATATTGCCTCAGAGAGGTCTCGACCAACCTTCTCCCGATTCACGTCAAAAGCCGCGACAAATCGTATGTCTTTCACGCTGTAGGTTCCGATCCTTTCCGACATCAAGCCGACGCTTCTGCCATGGCGAGAGTCTGAGTAGTGGCGGACTCCTTGAACAAGTGCTGAACAGCAGTTCCCCACCCCGACAACGGCTACATTGATCTTGCTCATCTTGATTCCACAGGTGCCATTGATATGCAGAATCACTTGAAAAATGTTTTATTTGTTAGTAGCGGCTACCCGGCAAACCTGTATCTTCTGTACGCGCAAGCCTATCAGCAGGTCGGCTAGGCAGCGCCCTAGTAAAGGAACGGCAGACCCTCAACATCTATCAACTTGGCGTAGAAGTATTTCGCGTCTGCGGTGTTGGATGCAAATTCCAGTTTCTCGCCGAAGGGTCTTGAGGCGCTGTATCTCAGGAATGGCCCTTGAGGCGGCTCCCTGAGCGTTATGTAGAAGAAGACAGGTAGCGCATCAGCTTCGTAGTAGTGCTCGAAAGGAATCACGACGCCAAGCTGGTGCTCGCCTTTCTTCTCAAAGTGCCAGAGAGGAAAGACTGTTCCTTCTCTCATGGAGAGAGGTACGAGAACTCGAATGATGGAAGAAAGATCTTCAACCTGCATCAGAAGCGGCTTTGGAGGTTGCGGATATTTTCCGTCAAGCGATGCTCCAAATAGGCTGGGGGTCTCCTTCATGTTCACTATTGAAGCATACCTGTATCTGGTGTCGTCGATGTTGTCGCTATAGAAATACTCTTCACCGGCTGAACTGTCGCTTCGGTACGCCAAGAAAGGCTTGGTCGGTTTCTGGTCAAGCATGTAGGCCAGAAGCGGCAGATCCCCATTCCAATACATGTAGGCCGTGAAGAAACACAGAGCTGATCTGCCTTGGTATGGCAGGCTCCAGATTATCTGTGAGCCTTCACTGAGAGCAAGCACAAGTCTCGCAAGACTCTTCATGTCAATGACTTTGACTGGGATAGGTGGCTTATCTATGAACAACGGCACATGCCTTCTGTAGAGTTGAAAGGAGTTGGCACTGATAAGAGCCTTTCTAGCGCTGCCGCTTAATTGCCCTGAAAACTACAGACACGGGCTAGACTAGACTCTAAGAGTTGACCTTTGAATCTCTGTTGGTACTGACTGCGGAGACTCCTATGATGATTGCGGTGCCCGCAATGATGGGAATGAGGCCTAGAACCCATTGCCCCTCCGATACGACATGGACTTCGTAGGCGAAGTCGACTGGGAACGCACCGTCAACTTTGGCGGCGTAGAGCTTCAGCAAGTAGGGAACCGGCCAATCTTCAGAGGTTGGAAGAATCAACACGTAGAAGACTTCGCTGCTCTTCACCACCCAAGTCAGGTCGATCTGTTTGCCTCCAGTCGCCTCAGCGTATGCGTAACCCGATGATGGAACCCACCCCACCAGCGTCTTGTCCAGAATCGATTGATTGATTATCATGAGGCGTACCACATCGTTCGGCTCACGAAGCGACAGTTCAGCGCTTAAGTGTGTGTCGTTCTCAAGCTTGGCAGTGTAATAGGCGAATCTATGCTCCTTGAGAATCGTACGGTTGTATTGTGACGACTGAGTTTCGTATATGGGCTTGAAAACCAGAAAGAACTGGCCTGCGTCAGGAATGTATGCCTCCACTGTTCCATTCCCTCCAACGGATCGTGCGACAGGAGTCATGGTGGCATTTCTTCCGGTTCGGAGCTTGTCGAAGGACTCAGCATTCAAGAGCATTGATTCGAGTTGGCCATTTGATTGGATGCAACGATATCGAACAGCGACTCGACTATTAGCAGGAACTTGGAGTTCACGGTAGGCAAGACTCTTTCCATCATGAAGACCCTCCCTGGTCTCCATTGTGAAACTGGAGCGGCTAAGCACTGTGATCCACAATATGCCTCCGGCTATGCAAATAAGACTGATAAGCAGCAGTGCCTTGCCAACTCGGTTGTGCTTCAGAGACTGGACCCTCTGCTTTCAGAGCAAGTCCAAGTTGCATCTTATAGCTGTTACGTGATACTCTAGGCTTCATTCATTCTGACTTCGACTGGTTCACTGAGCGCAGGATGAGCGCCGTTGCAGTACGGCAGCATAATGAAGCCTGACAGGCTCTGAAGGCAAGTATTGGTTCATCACACCAACTCTTTTCTATTAACACATGGCAGAGATGGATGTTGAACATCATCGGCAAGAGGCGTAGGATCCTGCCCCAGAGAAGAGAGGATGGGTCGAGGCGACTGCACATCGAAGTGAAGGCAGGGGAGACGCTGCTTGAAGCGCTGAGGGCACAGAGTGTCAATCTCATTTCTATGTGCGGGGGCCGCGGTACCTGTGGAAAGTGCAGAATAATAGTTCCAGCAGGCTCGAGCAAACTAACAAGCGTGACCCAAACAGAGAAGACACTCCTTTCAGGATCGGAAATAGAATCAGGGTACAGACTGGCTTGTCTTACACGGCCCGTTAGGGCAAGTAGAATCGAGGTCATGATACCTCCGGAGAGCGAGGAGACACAGCAAAGGCTGATGGTCTCAGGGTTCACACCGCGCGTCAAGTTGATCCCAGCCGTGCGCAAGCTCTTCGTTAAGTTGCCGATCCCGACCCTTGAAGATACAACAGCAGATCTCGAACGTCTGATCCAAACTCTGAACCGAAACAAGAAATTGAAGATTGAGGAGGTAGGTCATAGTACACTCAAAGAGTTGCCTGGCGCCCTGAGAGCCAAGAACTGGGAAGTAACGGTATCAATCTTCAAGGAGAAGGAGGTGATCAGGGTTGAGCCCGGGGACAAGACCAACTCCTGCTACGGCTTCGCTGTGGACATAGGGACCACAAAGCTCGCAGGTTACCTCATCGATCTCAGGACCGGCCAGACCGCCTCAACCGTGTCCAGCCTGAATCCCCAATCCAAGTTCGGTTCAGACATCATCTCAAGAATAACCTACTCCATGCGAAGCTCAGACGCCTTGGAAGAACTTACCGAATGTATCGTGAACGGCCTCAACAAGCTTATTCATGAAGCATGTCAGAACTTGGGTCTATCTACTGAAGAGATCATCGATGTCTCGGTTACTGGAAACACCGCGATGCATCACTTCCTCCTAGGCGTCTCACCTCGCTATCTCTCACTCTCACCCTACCCTGCAGTCTTGAGACGAGCAATGGAGATGCGGACAGCTGACCTAGGCCTCAAGATCGCTCCAGACTCCAAGGTCTACACATTCCCTGTGGTCGCTGGCTTCGTAGGTGGGGACGCGGTAGCAGACATCATCGCGACAGAGATCCACTCCGCAGAGGAGATGTCGATGTTGATAGACATCGGGACCAATGCCGAGATCGTTCTGGGAACAAAGAAGGGACTCATCGCATGTTCATGCGCCTCTGGCCCAGCATTCGAGGGAGCACACATCAGACATGGTATGCAAGCGGCTGAGGGTGCGATAGAGAGGATATGGATAGACCCCGAGACACTCGATATCTCCTATAGAGTGATAGGGACGACTAAACCAATCGGGATATGTGGTTCCGCAATAGTTGAGGGTGTGGCTGAGATGTTCAGAGTTGGCATACTCGACTCAAGAGGTCGCATACAAGACGGCGATGGCAATCCGAGGATCAGGGAGGCCAATGGTGTCAGGGAGGTTCTGATAGTGAACAAGGAAGAGACTGGAGTAGACGACGATATCGTCATCACCCAGTCTGACGTGAGGGAGATCCAGCTAGCCAAGGCAGCTGTCTATACCGGAATCTCGACGTTGATGAAACATATGCATGTCAAACCCTCTATGATTAAGAGTGTCTTCCTGGCCGGTGCCTTCGGGACATATGTTGATCCCTCGGGTGCACGCGACATCGGCATGTTTCCTGAGATCCCTCTTGACATAGTACAGTTCGTGGGTAACACTGCTGGGGCGGGGGCGCGAGTGGCTCTGGTGTCACGTCGAACACGAGAACTCGCTGAAGAGATCCTTAAGAAGATCAGATATGTGGAGTTGGGCGCAGACCCAGATTTCCAGAAGGAGTTCGTCTCTGCCATAGACCTCCCTAACGCTAGAAGGGAACTATTCCCAACGGTCAACATGATCATTGAACGTAACTTGGCCGTCAGACAAGGGAAGGCAGTTAAAGAGCAGAGGTGACGCTTTCCGACCTGCGATGATGAATCAATGGATAATGGTTGAATTTGTCGGCAGCAAGACACCCATCAAATCAGAAGCGGGATAGTCGTAAAGATGGCTCGGAGGCTGATCCCAAGGAACTTCTACGAGAGGGACCCTCAGATCGTTGCCAAGGGTCTGCTTGGCAAGAGACTGATTCGTATACTGGGCAAGGATACCTTGGAAGGAATCATAGTGGAGACTGAGGCCTACCTCGGTCCTGAAGATCCCGCATCGCGGACGCATCACGGCAGGAAAGAATACAACAATGCGATGTGGGGAAAACCTGGCACGCTCTTCATATACAATGTTCACAAATACTGGATGCTGAACATCGTCGCTCATGAGCCGGGCAGGGTCGGAGCGGTTCTGATAAGATCCCTAGAACCCGTCAGAGGCGTAGAGGTAATGAAAACCAACAGAGGAACCGAGGTCCTTGTCGAGCTCACAAACGGACCTGGTAAGCTGACTGAAGCACTCCGGATAAGAAAGGATCTGAATGCGGCTGATGTCACCTCAAACATTAGCCAAGTCTCACTTACTCATAATGAGATGAGCTTCAGGATCGAGAGCTCACATAGAATTGGTGTCAGAGAGGACCTTAAGAAGAAGCTGAGGTTCTTCATCAAAGAAAGTGATTATGTTTCTCGGTGAGTATCCTGCTCTTTGAGAGTTCTCTTACTTAGGCCTCTGTGCGTTATCGGAATAGATCGAGCTCTCTTGGGCGCACAATCTCCTTAGCCGAGCCGACGCCTCTCGGGTATCGGTACCCGCTTATCACAGCGACGGGAATGCCGTCAGACTTTCTCATAATCAGTTCACCGGCGGACGCAAGCTCGTCCGCAATAGCCACAACAGTCAGCTTCAAGCTGCGTCCATAAAGGTCATTGCGGCCTCGATAGTCGATCAGAGGCTTCATGCCGGAAACGCCGATCGCAAGGTTGATCTGGCCTACTCTCCAGGGTCTGCCGAAAGTGTCGGAGACTATCACGGCGACGTCTACGCCGGTAAGTTCTCTTATCCTTTTCCTCAGACGTTTGGCCGAGAGATCAGGATCTTTCGGCAGCAGAGAAACCGACGACTCGCCTTCAACGTTAGACCTGTCAACACCGGCGTTGGCACATACAAAGCCGTGATGCGTTTCGGTTATCAGATGGTGATCTTGCATCCTGATTATCTCCTTTGTCTGATTCAGAATCACCTCAACATGCGAGGGTTCCTTTCGTGCTCTTCTGGCTATCTTCTTCGCGAACGTCGACGGTGTGACTTTTCTCAAGTCAACAGTACTGCCTTCGGATTTCGAGATCACTTTCTGGGCCACAACGAGCACATCACCGTTTGTCAAAGGAAGACTCTGACGGTTCGCCGCGTCAACGATAATCTTACCTAGATCATCACCTTCCCTTATCGACGGAATCCCTTGAAGACCGTGGATCGTGAGTTCGCAATCCATAGTCACGACTGCCCCCTTCTTACAATTCCATCGATCATCCTTGAGCAGGCATTAGCATAGGTAGCATGCAAGCCTCCAAAGGCATGGCTTCGAACTCACTCCCCCCAAGAAGGTACTCCTGCTCCCTCCTGTAGAGCTCAAGTGACTTCCCCGTTCCTTTCCTCATAGAGAAACCTCTGTAGTTGCGAATAACTCGGTCAGCGATGGGTAGAAATAGATTACGGGACGTCTCCAGCCCCTACCATGTAGATCCGGAGCGTCGACAGTCTGTCCCTAAGAATGTCCACGAAGAAAGTAGAGACTTGAGCTGGTCTTAGCCCAAACGTCGACCTCGCGTGACCACCTGGTTGCCTCCCCTGATTCGCAGGCGAATCTCTCTCTAAGGTGAGCCGTCTGTGAAGTCAGGCTTGGACGATCGGTTCGCCAGCGTTGTTGATGTCTAAGCTTGCCACCTACTCAAGCGATCATGGCTTCCGCTCGGCAGCGATAAATACTTTACTTGTGGCAGAGCTAAGATGAGGCCGACAACCCAGAGGACGCCAGATTGGAGAAGTTCAATGCCGACCTTATGAATCTAGTCAACTCGATAACCCGAGACATGGATGAACAGGCGTCTTCTGAGGTCAGAGCGTTGAGGGAACGCTTGATACAGCTTCACAACCTCAAGCTCGTAAAGATCAATCATTCAGTTATGGAGCTTCTCTGTGCAAAGGCCATGATCTTGGAGGGCTATAAAGTTGAACTGGAGAAGGACCTTGGTGGCGATTTGAGCTGTGACCTCTATGGACGTAAAGGCGATGGCACGACTGTAGTGGAAGTGGAGACTGGGTTCGTGCCGCCTGATCACGCTCTTGATCCTGCAACGTACAATCTGACAAGGGTGGCGAGCAAGATAGCGCGATACAGTCAGTATGCGGACAAGTTCGCTCTTGGTTCGCCACTATACAACTTACTCCAGATACCCAGATTATTCCTGAAGCCCCCCCGAGACAGAAGACCCAACGAGATCAATAGGATCAAGGATCTCTGTGACAGATACTATATGAGCCCGCCAATATCACTGAGTGAGATCAGTAACTCAAGACTTCACGCGATCTACATAATAGATGTCGATGGTGAGACGGCCCGGCAGGTCGACCAGGAAGACTACCTAGATAGGATCATCAGCTGGAACTACTCAAGGCCCTAGGATGCCCCCAGGAGTCTCTCTCATCCTCCTGCTGCAGCGTAGTCTTAGATGTCAGAAGTCAGACCTAGCTTTATTGTCGACTGAACTGGTGTTCTCTGCCGTCACCGTTCGGCTTGGGTCTTCTGTCTGCGACCTCGTGCGGCAAGAGCCAGGATTACCAGAAGCAGGATCACTATTATCACAAGGTAGGGCTGTTCAGTGATCCATCTTAGCAGCGCGTCTATGCTCTGCGATGGGGGCTGCGTCGTTGTGCCAGTCGGCGAGGGACTAGTGGCTGCTTGAGTTATCAGGGTCACTGTCGTCGACTTGGTCTTACCGCCCCCTGAAGCATAGATCGTCAGCACATATGTTCCTGGCTGTGCAGTCTCGATGGTTGTGACTGTCAGTGTCGACGTATAGTCTGGCGTCCCACTGGAAGGGTTGAACGTGCCTTGAACTCCAGATGGGGCCCCCGACACCACCAAACCTATGGTTGATTTGAAATCTCCTTTCTTGCTCACAGACACTACGTAGCTCGTCGATTGCGGGGGAGTGGCTGCTTGGGATGTCGGGACTACTGACAGTTCGAAGTCAGCTTCCACTGCCCTCTGGATGACGAGTGTTACAGTTGTGGCTCTTGATAGACTTCCGCTGGTACCGGTTATGCTGAGCGCGTAGCTTCCCGGGGTCACAGCTGTGGTTGTAGTAATGGTCAGGAGGAGCGCACGCGATATTCTGCCCCAAAACTACGGAACCAAAAGATAGCAAGGATCGGGAAACAGAGAATAATCTATCTTCAACTTTAGTAACAGACTCGGATGAACAAGACTTGAAAACGAGAGAGATTCCTGTGGTAGCCATTACCATGGGGTACCCAGCAGGGGTCAGCCCGGAGCTGATCGTAAAGTCACTTTCGAAAGGGAAAATTCGCGGAGTCTGCAGAGCTGTAGTTCTTGGAGACATGCTAGTGCTTGACAAGGCCTCAGAACTCTCTGGCGTACCGATCAAGTGGAACCTGATAGGAGATACAGAGCAGGCGGAGTTCAAGTCGTCTTCAATTGATCTTGTCGATTTTCGAAATGTGTCGTTTGAAGATTTTGAGTGGGGGAAGGTTCTTCTATCTCTGGGTAGAGCCTCAGGAGAGTACCTTGAGGCTGCTTGGAGAGCAGCTGAAGACAGGAAGGTCGATGGCATCGTGTCTGGAGTGCTAAGCAAAGAGGCTTTGAACAAAGGAGGATACCCATGCCAAGATGAGCTTGAACTTTTCTCCAGGATAACAGACAGCCCAGAACCGTTTCTTGTGGGCGTGACCGGAGGACTCTGGACGATACCGGTTACCACTCACTTACCCTTCAGAGAGATCCATCAGAAGATCACCAAAGACAAAGTACTATCGCACATTATAGCCATAGATCAACTCATGCGCCAATGTGGATTCGTCAAACCTCGGATAGCGGTCACGGCTCTTAACGTCCATGCAGGGGAGGGAGGCTTGTTCGGCGACGAGGAAGCCACGGCCATAACGCCTGCGATAGTCGAGGCACAAAGACTCGGGATCGACGCCTCTGGACCATACGCAGCAGACACAGTGTTCGTGCGTGCCAGAAAAGGTCAGTTTGACTCCATAGTTGGAATGTACCATGACCAGGTGAACATCGGAAGAAAGCTGATTGACGACTTGGAGGGGGTCACGCTCTTTGCAGGGCTGCCAGTCCCTTGTGGCACTCCTGCCCACGGCACAGCATTCGATATAGCCGGCAGAGGCGTAGCCGATTCTTCAAGCATGGAGATGGCGATCGAGATCGTGGCAAGACTCTCCAGTGTCATGCGGCGGTATTAAGCTGCGCTCCTATTCGTGACTGTAAGCGTCTTGATTCAGGCCAGTGATCCTGTAGATCTCAGCGACATCCAGATTCTTTCTCACAACATCGGCGACAAGATCGATGCTTGACAACCAACCTTCCCGAACCGTCTTGGCGGATTGCTCGGGCGGTTCGAGTCCTTTCTTCAGAGCAATGTGCCTGAATAGTGCTCTACGTAAGGGCGAGCTATCGAAGATCCCGTGGATATAGGTCCCAAGTATCAGTCCAGAGGCGTCGATCGCACCGTCAAAGACCTCAACTTGATCGTCGCAATCAATCTTGAAAGCGGGTCTGGCAGCAGACCCGAGCGCTGACTTGCCCATGTGTATTTCGTAGCCGTCCAAAGAGCCCATGTGAGCGTGCCCCAGGATCGGCCCCTCACTGAATACTGAGGCTCGGACTCGTCTAGTTAGCTTGGCATATTCTTGAAACTCTGTAGAGACATCCAGCAGACCGAGTCCTCTATGGACACCAGGGACCCCGTCCTCTACACCTTTTTTGTCAATGATGGTCTTGCCAAGCATCTGAAATCCTCCACAGATCCCGATCAACGGAACCCCCATCTTGGCGATCCTTGAGACTTCAAGATCGAGGCCTTGAACTCTCATCCACTTGAGATCGCTCAATGTGTTCTTTGTCCCCGGTATGATCAAAGCGTCGGGGATCCCTAGCTCTTCCTTGGACGATACGTATCTCAGACTGACATTCTTGATTGAACACAAGGAATCGAAATCCGTAAAGTTTGAGATGTGAGGCAGCCTGATGACTGCTATGTCAAGTCCTGCTCGTCGAGTTGATTTGTAACCCTCAAGCGACAGCGAGTCTTCTTGCGGAAGTGAGAGATTATGAACGTAGGGTATGACGCCCAGCACCTTCTTGCCAGTCACTCTCTGGACAACTTCGATACCGGGCTTGAGCAGCTCCGGGTCACCGCGCAGTTTGTTGATGATAAGCCCTTTGACTCGTGATCTGTCCTCCATCTTGAGAAGACTGATGGTTCCGACTAGACTGGCAAATGCGCCACCTCGATCGATGTCGGCAGTCAAGATCACGGACGCTCCAGCTAATTCGGCGACACGCATGTTGGCAATGTCGTGACGGAGGTTTATCTCTGCGGGACTTCCAGCGCCCTCAATGATTATTACATCGAAGGCTGATGTCAACCGCTTGTAAGATTCTTTTACTGCCCGAAGGCCCTCTTTGGGAGCAAAGTCGGTCATGTAATCCGCATACTTGAGGTCGAACCTCGGCTTCCCATGTACAATGACTTGACAGGTTTTGGGATCCTTCGGCTTCAGTAGGATCGGGTTCATGTCTGCGGTGGCATCGACTCCAGCGGCCGAGGCTTGCAGCGTTTGGGCGCGGGATATCTCTGCTCCGTCGCTAGTCACCATGGAGTTAAGGGACATGTTTTGTGCTTTGAAAGGTGCCACTTTGTAGCCCGACTTGGAGAGGAGTCTGCAGAAAGCTGCGACAAGCAGGGTCTTGCCACTGTGAGATGTTGTGCCCTGTACCATGAGGCTCTTGCACTTCTTCAAAGCAACGACTTGCTCCATATTGGTCAGTGAGGGTGAGGGCCATCTTTTTCAGCGGGGGACCTCGATTTTACATTGACTTTTGACTGTAATAGTCATAGGTTGGTAGGTTGAAGATGAGTCTCTCGGGAAAGAGAGTAACTATCTTGGCTGAGGATGGATATGAAGACCTCGAGCTTTGGTATCCAAGGATCCGTCTTGAGGAGGAAGGCGCCGAGGTTGTTATTGTAGCTAAGGGAAAGCAGAGGAGAGTTAGCAAGCATACATACGATGTCGAGGTTGATCACGATATCTCCGAGGCAGATCCGGCGAGTCTCGATGGGTTATAGTCCCAGGTGGATTTCAGGCTCCGGATAGATTGAGAAGACATTCCGAGATACTCGATTTCATCAGGACGATGTATGAGAATGGGAAGATGGTGGCTGCGATATGTCACGGCCCTTGGGTTCTGATCTCGGCAGGTATTGCAAAAAGCAGACAGATGAGATGTTTCTTCTCGATCAAAGATGACCGGTCAACTCAGGTGCGAAGTATGTGGATGCACCTGTTGTAGTAGACGGGCGGCTTGTGACTTCGAGGCAGCCTAGAGACCTACCAGAATTCTGCAAAGCAATAGTCAGGGTTTTGCAAGACTAGTCGCGACGCACCAAGTCAAGAGCTAGACTGAGGCAAGACTCTGCATAGAACATCAGATCAAAGGAGTTTGCAGGTAAAGAGGATTCCTACTGGAAGAAGGTCTCGAGTTTTGTTGCGCCAATGAGTTCGGCGAAATCTAGCCCGACTGCATCCAAGACCTGTTCAAAAGTTGAATCTATGTACTCTACGTATTTTGCGGCATCTATCTCGTTCAGGCTCGCCAGCTGCACAGGCTTGACGCTTGGCTCCCCAATGACTTTAACGAATGAGACCAAGTCTCCGGTCCTTATCTCCTGTCCATTTCTTACCAAGAGCTGCGCTGCCTTAACGTGTTGGGGGGTCGTCTTGGTGTAGGACTGTGGAGGCTTGCCCATCATCACATTGAAGGCCAAGTCATCCAGTGAGTACTCCCTGTTCTTGAGCTTGACATAGCAGGTCTTTACGATCTGCTTGATCGTTGCCTTTGCTTGCTCAAAATCCTGCTCGGACTTTACCTGGCTAAGAGTCTCAATCATCTCGTAGAAGGCCAGTTTCAGGAAGTTGGGGATATGTCTCTTCTTGCCAGTCAACCCCTTAATATCCACGTTTCCGTCTGGATAGACTCCCAGGTAGTTCTTCTTACGAAGACTCAGCGCAACATATCGGTAGTTCTTATCCACTTCCAGCTCTAGTCCAACCTTGATTCCAGACCATTCCATGAGCTTCTCAAGCAGTTCAGGTTTGGAACTCTCTAGGAAGATGGAGTCGGTATCGCCATAGAATACCTTGATTCCGAGTTCCTGAGCCTTCTCTATGGTGTTCGTTATGACGAATCTTCCTATGGCCGCTGTTGCCTCAGCCACAGGTGGGCAATATAGGGAGAAGCTCTCTGACCCGAAAACACCGTAGCTCGCATTAAGAATGACCTTGAGCGCGTCAGATACGACTTTGTACCATGCTCTTAGTGAGCTGGGCAAGCTTCGATCTTTGCATTTTGGCTTGTACCAGTTGACCCGGAGGTCTCTCAGCGAGCCGACAAGAAGACTCTCAAGTGCGATTCTCTTCTTGCAGACCCAGTGCGGCGTACCCGGGATCTTGTTGGAACGGCATTCCTCATCTGGATGATTGCAGTTGATTGTGGCATATCCTAGATTCCAGATCTTGATGATGGAAGGATACAGCGAGGCAAAATCCAAGACTGATATGTTGAAGTGAACCCCCGGAACAGGGTCTACGACGATCGCCCCCTTGTACTTCTTGCCTTTGATCACTGCCTCTGTAGTTGTTCCGCCCTTCTGGCGCAGGATCTCATCCGGCCTAGGTATCAAGTATCCGCGTTTGCGATGTTCTCTGTAGAGCATGCTTCTTATCCAGGAGGACACTCCCTGTCGCGTTACGTCCTCGATCCCCATATACGAGATCCTTGAGAGAACAATCATGAGTTTCATTACAAGCTCGTCGTCAAACTTGGTTAGGTTGAGTGTGATCTCTACATCCCTGTAGCAGTAAGCTGCCAAAGAAGAGTAAGTCAATTGGGAGACATGGAAGTCTATAGCTTTCTTTGACATATTCACTAATGCAGAGCCTATCTCGTCCAAGGTCTTCTCCCGGTATTTCTGTCCAAAGGCGTAGACCTGGACTGACCTGTTGAAGAAGAACTTGTAGAGGTCAACATGTATGCCAGACTTCAGTGCGGCAGACTCTCGGCCCACCACAATGGGCATGGCATCTCTGCTGAAGCCGAGCTTCTGCGCCCTATGGAAGAGATATCGTAGGTCGAAATCATCTCCGTTGAAAGTTATCACAAAAGGATAGCTGGAAAGCAGGTCGAAGGTTGCCTTGAGGAGATCCTCCTCGCGATCGTAGAACTCTAACCTTACCGTCTCCGGTAGTTCATCGTCGCCTTCTTCGATGTTGGGTCTTCGTAGGAGCAGGATTGTTTCTGTGCCGTCGGATCCGGCGGCGCCCACACAGATCACTGGATCATCTGCTACTTGAGGATCAGGCATTCTTGTGGCGACGGGTGAGTGGACTTCGATGTCGAATGCCAGTCGCTTGATTCTGGGAACCGGGCATTCAAGAAGGCCTATCCACTCATCGGTCAGAAGCCTGTAATCTTCTGATTCTATCTTAAGACTCTGACCTAGCTGCGCAGCGACTTCTTCTGGCAGATGATAGCGAATACCCATGAGCTGCTCATCTGTTACACGGTAGGGCAGCCCAGGTTTCAGGTCTCGGTCGTAGATGTAGTTCTCGACATACTTGATATCAGCCTCCCAGGCCCGTATGATCTCCCTTATTGTTCCGGTTGGTCTGCCTCCTATTGAGAGCGGATCCTTAGCCACTATCACAGACATGGGTATCTCTTGATCTTTGAGGGCATCATACTTTGTTACGGATTTGAGGTGGTCGAATCCTGGATGTGCCATCAGGGCTTGGTTCTCTTTCAAGCTTTCCACGGAAAGGTCTGAGAGGCAGTATGGTTTGTGATTGCTATCATCAAACCATAACTCTATCTTGTGGCTTGTTGTGTTGTACAGTTTGAGGTAGGCGGTTTTCTTCTCTCCATCGTAGCAGGATGCTACAAGGTAATAGTCTCCGGATGCTACGTCGCCTTCTCTGGATTCAGGGGAGTCTCTCGATGCTTTCAGTTCATTCTGCGTCTCTGGGAGGTAGCCGTCCAAGCTCTCTCTCATAGACGAACCCTCATCCACGCCAACTCGGCCTGCAGCTGTCACGACCCCTAATGAAGCTTGCCTGGAAGCATAAAACTGATCCCTGTTCACCCGCCCCTCTGTCATGTCTCGACGAATACTCCCGCGAATAGACACTTACCAGGATGCTATAAGAGCTTGTAATGAGACACTAGCCTGGAAGAAGATTGCTCCAAGACGTCGTGGCACTCGCTGTGGAGAGCTTGAGTTGGATCGAGCTTGAGGGCCTGAGTGAGCGGCAAGCATTTGCTCGCGCATCAAAGCAGCTCCAGGTGCGCGAAGAGGCTTACTTGAGACTTGCATTCGGTCTTGTCACCGAGACGATAAGAAGGTTGAATCTGATAGACTCTATCGCTGCCTGGGCTGCAACTTCAAGGAATCTAGATGAGCTAAGCCTGGGTGTCAAGAATTTCCTCCGGCTATATGTTTACTGGACAGTCTTCCGAAAGAGTGCGCTCAAGGATACTCTGCGTTTTCTGAGTTGCGGCCGGAAAGTTCTGGGGCGAGAGGAACTCTTCCCCATCGAATCGGCCTTCGGAAGGGTTCTTGGGTTTGATCTAGAGCAATCGATGATCAACAAACCGGAAAAGCCGAGGGTGAGCCTTGGCACTTTTCACGAGAACTGGTTTGTTGAGTACTGTTTCAGACTCTTGGGAAGGGATGATGGTCTGAAGCTCCTGAACAAGAACCGCGAGAGCCCACCCACTTACCTTAGAATCAACAGACTCAGGCGCGATCCTGATCAGACGGTTAGAGCGCTTAGGGCGGAGGGCATTCTCTTAAAAGGAATTGATGGACTGGAAGATCTCTGGATGGTCGAAGAAGCCACCCGACCTCTTGTCAGACTCAGCAGCTACCGGAACGGCTTGTTTCAGATCCAGGATCTCTCAAGTCAAGCAGCTTGTGTCGCTGCCAGCCCAAAGCCCGGCGATTGTGTCTTGGACATCTGTGCCGCTCCAGGGGTGAAGACATGTTCCTTGGCCCAGATGATGAATAATGAAGGCACGATAGTCTCCGCGGACATCTCTAAGACAAGGATGCAAACTTGGAAGAGGGAAACAAGACGTCTCGGGATACACATAGCACACCCAATTGTATGTGACGCACGCCAGAATCTTCCCGTCACTCCCGATGCAGATCTCGTACTGCTCGACCCCCCGTGTAGCAACACAGGAGTCTTTGGAAAGTCACCGTCCTCGAAATGGCGAATCGAGCCTGACGATATCCCGAGGCTCTCTGCATTACAGCTTCAGATGCTTGAGAATTCTTCCAGCCATGTCAAGGATTCAGGAGCACTCGTCTATTCGACTTGCAGCCTGCTCCTTGAGGAGAATGAGCGGGTCATTGAGAGATTCCTTAAGACACATCCAGATTTCAGAAATGTTCCCTTAAAGCTTGATATGGGCTCGGATGCCTTCAGAGGCTTGAAAGAAGCAAGACGCTTCTATCCACATCGGAACCAGTGCAACGGCTTCTTTGTAGCCAGGATGAAACGTTACAACTAAGTCTTCCCGCCGAGCACATCAGTTGCGTAGGACCATGCTATTGCTCACAACGTTTATGAGACTCTTTCTTAAGCAGATTCCCAAACAGTGACATGCAGCTTCTGTTGGAGAGTTACATCAAACAGACAACAGCGCAGCCCGCTGACCACTGGGCAAGACTGATAATAGTGATGGTTTTTGGCTACAAGCCATAGGCTGGACTCAGACCAAGAAGTCATCATTTTTGACCCAGAAAGGTGCACGGGCTGCACCTACTGCATGATCTCCTGCACATTCAAACACTACGGCGAGACAAGCTTCGAGAAATCGCATATCAGAATAGTCGACGACCCCCAGAACCCCAAGAGACGATTCGTGGGAATCCACTGCGCCCACTGCGAGGATCCGCTCTGTCTTGCGGCATGCCCAGTTAGCGCCATCACAAAAGATGACAAAACCGGCTTCGTGAGAGTCAATGCCACAATATGCATAGGCTGCAGAGCCTGCATCGCAGCCTGCCCAATCTCAAATCCGCGCTTCGATGCAGAGAAACGGGTGGTAGTGAAATGCGACTTCTGCGATGGCGATCCACAGTGCGTCAAGTTCTGTACGACTGAAGCGCTCAGAAAAACCACCAGAGAGCTTGCCAGAGGGAGATTCTCTAGACCCTGAGGAAGTGCTGCATCGATGTCTGATGAGGAGAACCCACTATATCCCTTGAGAAAGAAGGCTGTCAGCCCTGTCCCCACCTCATTTCAGAGCTCGGTCGCAAACCTCATCAACCAAGCACAGGTCCAGAGCCTTCTGGACTACTGGATTGACGAGAGAACCAGCTTGGGCCTCCCTGAGAAACCGATCTCAGCTTACTCCTCTGAGAAGGCGGTTCAACAGACCCAAGAGATAGTCAAGGAGGTTGAATTCGACAGAACGGTGCGATTCGACTGGAACAAGAGAAGGCTTAGGACATGAGAACCCAGCAGGTTCACCCTGTGATGATCTTCTGGGGATGCATGATCTCCGCCGTCCAGCCTTTCGTTGAGAAAGCAACAAGATTCTCACTCCAAAGACTTGGTGTGGCTTTGGAGGAGATGCCCGAGGCTACCTGTTGCCCGGACCCAGAGATCTCTCGAACATTGGGAGGCGACCTTTGGTTAACGTTGGCTGCCCGTAACCTATCCATCGCTAACAGAGCTAGCAGGGACGTAACAGTGATCTGCAACGGATGCTTTGAGACCCTTTCCAAAGCGAACACCGAACTATCAGACAAGGCTGTCAGCGATAAGGTGAATCCCATACTGAACAGGCACGGGTATGAGTATAACGGATCAAGCCAGATCTATCATATGATATCGTTCCTGCATGATGTCGTCGGCCTTGAGGCTGTAAAGAGCAAGCTGGTTCAAGACGTTTCAGGACTGAGATGCTCGCCACAGTACGGATGCCGAGTACTCAGAGAGAATCTGAATCTGACTCCGAAGTTTGACAGGCTAGTAGAGATACTTGGAGCAGAACTGATCCACACCGACACAGAGAGACTGTGCTGCGGCGTTCCAACGATGTACGCTGACCCCGACTTCTCACTCCACCAGAGATCAGAGGTGAAGCTCAGAGAGATCAAACAAGCGGGAGCAGAGTGCATAACCCTCTTCTGTCCAGCTTGTGCGGAGAGGATTGAGAGAGCACAGGTGGCGCTTAGGAGTGAAGGTGAAGACTTCAACATACCCGTGGTGAACTACCTGGAACTTCTTGCATTATGTCTTGGAGCCTCGCCATCAGAGATCGGAGCGCATCTTCACAGAGTACCTCTGGATCCGATTCTGGAGAGGATCAGGAAGACAACATGAGCACAAGAAGGTTTCCTCTGGGCTTTGCGCTCACTCTGCTGACTGGAGGGTCCGTTGGCATCGCTATTGCCAGAACCCCTGTCGAGGTATTTCTCTGCGCCGAGCTGGTGACAATCTCCGCGTTCTACATCTTCTTCACAGTCATCATCCCGGCATTGCGTCCCCTGACAGTTGATACAGAAGGGATCTTTCTTGGGGGTGTTGCCAAGTCACCCTATGTCTCGCCTTCAGAGCTGTTCTCCCCGGGGATTCCGCTGATCTCAGAGGATCTTGACAAGACTTGGGAGCTCTACTACGATCGAAACAAATTCAGGCCAAAACCGCGGGAGGTCAGCAAGAAAAGATGACAAGCCTTGCCTTAGCACCGATGATGGTTCTCACAGCCTCTGCTGTAGTCTCAACAATAGTCGGGAACAGATCGATCAGACTCAGAAATGCGGTGATCTCCTGCTCTTTTGCAAGCGCGATCCTAGTCAACACGTACTTCTTCATTACCTCACTTGGCGGAGCTTTCGACTACGCCAAGCTAGGTGAGCTCACAGTTAACGCCGCATCAATCTGTATCTCTGAGCTGGTCCTTATCCTCGGATTCCTCGGGGTCATATACAGTTACAGCTACATTGAGGAGAGAGCTGAGACATGGGCCTACTATCTACTATACCAGTTATTCACAGCAATGATGATCGGGATGGTATCAAGCTTCAACATCCTTGTAATCTACACATTCTTGGAGGTCAGCAGTGTTACCAGCGCAGTGCTGGTGATGTTCAGCCGTCGAAGGAGCAGCATACTCGCAGCCTACAGGTACCTGGCACTGAGTATCTTTGGAGGAGTGATCATAATTGGCGGCATCTTCTATCAATATCAGCTAACCCACGCCCTCAATCTGGCCGACCTGTCTGGACTCGGCCAAGCCGAAGTGAACATCTTATCCACTCTCTACCTTCTCGGGTTCGGAATAAAGGCCGGACTACTGCCCTTCGGTCCGCTCTGGCTGCCACCAGCCCACAGTGAAGCCCCGATCCCTATACACACCCTCCTAAGCGCTGCGCTTGTCCAAGTGGCAGCATTCGATATCGCGAGGATTCTCGGAAGCACAGCCATCACGAACAACTATGTTGCGAGTCTACTTCTGACAGTCGGGCTGGCCAGTATGCTGGCAGGATCATCATACGCTCTAGTTGAGGCATGGTTCGGAAGCAAGTACACTAGGTTTCATGTAGGCCCTAGAGACATCCGCGGCATCAAGAGGGTCTGGGCTTTCTCGACCATCTCGGAAGTTGGTTACATAAGCACGTTTCTGGGTCTGGCGGGAATACTTGCAAGCCACGGATTCGGTTACGAGGAAGCACTCGTCCTTGGATTCGGCGGGGCTATGCTGCACATGTACAATCACGGCTTGGCCAAGTCCCAGCTACTGTTCGACTCAGGTGTAATGATCAAGATGGGGCTTGCAGAAGACCTGAACTTGATGGGCGGCCTTTCCAGCCGCCTTTCTTCAATGAAGATCTCTTTCACAGTCGGAGCGCTTAGCTTAGGACTGCTGCCGGGCACTTTCGGCGTTATGACATTAAGAGAGCTTGTCTTCAACAGTGGCATCCCCGGCCTGATAAGAATGGTAGTGATCGCTACAGCGGGAATCTCCCTCGTAGCTTGTCTCTCGGTTTGGTTTCGCGCCTTCTTCTCTAAGGTCGAGCACGACTTTGACGATCACTTGAGTGTTCCCAGATCAATGTACCTGCCAGGTCTGCTTGCTGCAGGTGCCATGATTGTCTTCGGCGCCTACTTCACACTTGAGTGGGTGGGTTTCGTCTCCTCGGGTTCAGGACTCACGAGTGCCCTTCGGATACTTGCTGAGACAACAATAAAGACCAAGGCAGGTCTCTAAGATGGCGTACTATCAAGAGATACTCACAGGCCTTAGACAGAGACTTGGAACAGATCTGGTATCAGAATCCCGACTGAACGCCAACACGTTCGTCTTGCTCGCCAATCGAGAGAGAGTAAGAGAGGCGGCAGAGTACCTCACAAAAGAGGCTCAAGGAAGGCTGATCCATGTTTCAACGATCGATAGGGGCATAGATGGCTACGAGGTAGTATATCACTACGCCTTTGACCACATAGAGCGGTTTCTCCACCTGAACATCAAGGTTCCTCTCTCGAGCGACATTCTGGAGGTGAAGTCTGTTGCCGAAGAGGCACCTCAGTCGTCATGGTCTGAGAGAGAGATGATGGAGTTCACTCCAGTAAAGTTTACAGGCCATCCAGATCCTCGGCACCTCTGGCTGCCTTACGAATGGCCTAAAGCGGTTGAAGGCGGCGAGTGCGAACATTATGTGGACAAGACTGTTGAGCCGACAGCCCAGACGAGCCTTCAGGTAAACGCTGAACCCTCACTCGTCCCCCTAGGCCCATACCATCCCCTACTTATGGAGGGTGCTTACTTCCGCGTCAAGGTTGAGGGCGAAACAATCACTGATGTGGACGTGAAACTGGGATGGAATCACAGAGGGATAATGAAGCTCTTCGAGGGCCGAAGCTACTCAAGGGGCGTCTTCCTGGCGGAAAGGATCTGTGGCATATGCAATGTAACACACACGACAGCGTACCTGAACGCTGTAGAATCACTCAGCGGCACGGAGATCCCGGGCCGCGCACGTTACATAAGGACACTGATGGCGGAGCTTGAGAGGATCCATAGCCATCTACTCTGGCTCGGAGTCGCAGGAGACCTCGTGGGGTTCAAGACGCTGTTCATGCTCTCATGGAAGGTAAGGGAGCACGTTCTGGAGATCTTCGAGTCGTTGACAGGCAGCAGAAGAGCCCCCGCGATGAACCTGATCGGCGGCGTAAGAAAGGATGTTACTGGTGAGAACATCACCAAGACAACCAGCCGACTCAAGCAAATGAAGCCAGAGGTTCAGAAGCTCATCGATGTGATCTACAATCACCCAGTCGCAAGGGGAAGGTTTCAGGACATTGGGAAGCTGGATCTCGCCACGGCCGAGAACCTTGGAGCCGTCGGTCCCACAGCCCGAGCAAGCGGCTGGAAGCTTGATGTCCGCTGGTCAAGCCCCTACACTGCTTACGGTCCCGAGTACACGACATGGGACATCATAACCGACACTGGAGGAGATGTATGGTCAAGAACCATGGTCAGACTGAAAGAGATGCTCATCTCGATCGATATCGCGATGCAGTGCTTGGAGAGGCTCCGGCATGAAGGAGGCCCGATTTGCACAGAGCCAGTCGATCCAAAGGATTTCAGGTTCAGCGAGGCCCTAGGCAAGGCCGAGGCACCAAGAGGCGAGCTCATGCACTACATCGTCTCCGACGGCACCAATGTCCCTCACAGCGTGAGGATAAGGACCCCGAGCTTCAGAAACATCGCCCTGGTACCGCTTCTATTGAGAGGCCATACACTCGCAGATGCACCGATCATAGTGGGCAGCATCGACCCATGCTATTCATGTACAGATCGAATGATGGTCATTAGAGATCTCACGGGCCAGAAAGATGGTAGGCCTATATGCGACGTGTTGGCGGCACAGAGGTGGTGAGCAGTAGAGATATTATCCCAAGTGATCTATGCTACCGGTATCATTGCCCTGCCTCTTGCAAGCTTCCTTCTAGGCGTGATCTACAACTACGAGATACGGAAGATCTCTGCACGACTCCAGTCAAGAAGGGGGCCATGGCTCATCGTCCCCAAACCTCTCAGAGGGACCTTGGGCACAACCAGGCTGCTTCAGCCCCTTTACGACATCCTCAAGCTATTGTACAAGGAATCTCTGACCCCTAGAACAGCTAGGGCCAAGGTCTTCAAGTCGGCACCGTATGTTGCCTTGATCTGTCTGATCGTCGCCGCGGTCTTGACACCGTTCGCAGGCTATTCGCCTTTTGGCTCTTTCGAGATGAGCCTTGTGGCAGTGCTCTACCTTCTACTGGGCGTTCCCCTCGCGTTCATACTCGGAGGGGCTTCGAGCCCTTCACCATGGGGAGTGGTGGGGAGCCAGCGAGAAGCAGAACTCATGCTCGCATACGAGACACCTCTTGTAGTTGGAGCTTTTGCGGTCGCGGTTATGGCGGATTCCCTATCGATACAGAGAATCTTGCAGATGCAGGTGGCTCGATACCCATTTCTACTTCTGAATCCTTTTGCCGCGATTGCTTTCCTTCTTGCGATTGTGGGTAAACTCCACCTCAAACCATTCGATATTCCAGAGGCAGAGGTCGAGATCGTGGCCGGACCTACAACAGAATACAGCGGTAGTCTACTGGGGATAATTGAGATCACCAAGATGCTTCTGACATCGGTCTGCATTGCGCTATTTGTCAATTTGTTTTTTGCAGGCGGTGCGGTTCCTGGATTGGAGCCTCTGACCACTCCCATCTTTGTGCTTGAGGGCTTTCTCATCGTTCTGTTGATTACTCTGATCCACACCTTGAATCCGAGATTCCGAATAGATCAGGCTCTCAAGTGGTACGCGAAGACTCCAACCCTTCTAGCGATAGTGGGACTCGCTTGGGCCTACATGATCAAACAGCTCTTCCCAACGATCCTGTGAGGCAAAAAAAGAATGGTGCGCAGCCTAGCGAAACTGACTATAGAGCTGCTAAAGAACGCAGTTCGACCAGTGACAGTAAATTACCCAGCCCCCACGCTTGGACTGGAAAAGCAGGCACTCATCACGGAAGAGGCCAGAGGAAAACACAGATTCGACGATGAGAAGTGTGTCGGTTGCGGCGGATGTACCGTAATATGCTCAAGCGGCGCAATAACAGAGTTAGACCTACGATTCAACAGAACCTTGCAGGTTGAGTTGAGTCGCTGCATATTCTGCGGTCGGTGTCGTGACCTGTGCCCAGAGAAAGGGCTTGAGCTCACACCCGAGTTCGAACTCTCAAGAACAGTCACACGAAAAGGTGATTCAGTTAATGTTGAGCACGTGGTCTCTCTGGAAAGGTGCGAGAATTGTGGTCGGCCAACCTTCCCGACCAAGCAGATAGAGGCGATCAGAAAGAGAATCAGCGAGAAGATTGACCACGCTAACCGAGAGACCGCCCTCAAGGATATAGAGGTCTATATGAGATACTGCACTGACTGCAGGCGAATCCTCAGCTACGAGCTGAAGACACACCCACGCAAGTCGTACTAGGCGTGAAAACATGCGACTGGGCATTAAGAACAAGGCACGTGCATACTCGCCATGGGTCTTCCACGCCCATGCTGGAGGATGCAACAACTGCGATATCGAGTTGGCAGCATGCTTTGCCCCACGCTTCGACGTAGAGAGAATGGGAGTCCAGCTGAGAAACAACCCTAGGCATGCTGACGTATTCTTGATAACAGGCCCCGTTCCAAAACAGATCGCGCCTATACTCAAGAGGGTATACAATCAAGTTCCCCGACCTAAGGTCACTGTTGCATGTGGCTCCTGCGCAATCACAGGCGGAGTGTACAACAGGGATGATGGAAAACCAAACTATGCACTGGGCGGACCTGCAGAGAGACTTATTCCGATCGATGTTGTCGTCCCGGGCTGTCCACCAAGACCAGAATCTATAATAGAAGGCATCAGGTTAGCTTTGGAAAAACTCAGGAAGATCGAAGCCTGACCCGCATAAGCAAGTGATTTCTCAGAATGGTAAAGGTAGATGAGTTCAATCTTCCAGAAGATCTATACTACTACGAGGAAGGAAGAAGCTGGGCCAAGATAGAACCCGACGGCAGAGTGCGCGTAGGACTGTCCGATGTCGCCGTCAAGATGGCTGCCGAGATAATATACATCCGTCTGAAACCCAAAGGCGCCTCGGTTGAGCAAGGCAAAGGCTTCGGAACTATGGAGAGCGCCAAATGGGTTGGCCCACTCAAGTCGCCTGTCTCAGGGAGCATAGCCGAGACGAATGAAGCACTCACCAAGACCCCTGGCATGATAGTCAATGATCCTTATGGCGAAGGCTGGGCTGTCCTCATTCAGCCCACGAAACTTGAGAGTGATTTGAAGAACCTTCTCCACACGGCCGAGCAACTCACAGAATGGGCGTTGAAGGAGAAGGCAAATCTCCAGAAGAAATGAGATACCTGAATCCAGACCGACCAAGATACTCCTCTCTGCAGGACGCTCAGAATGCTAAAGGAACACATAGATGAGCTGGCCGCTATCGCAGGTCCAGAGAACATCTCTGTCGAACCCCTCCAACTGGAGGTCTACTCGCGAGACCCCACTGTCGTCAGGGGAACGGCTGACATCGTGGTCTGGCCGAAGAGCGCCGAAGAGATCAGCAAGATAATGAACTTCGCAAACAAGACCAAGATCCCAGTCTACCCAAGGGGGGCCGGAAGCAGCCTCTGTGGCGGCCCAGTTCCAACGCAGCACGGCATCGTTCTATCTCTTGAAAGGATGAATAAGATCCTTGAGATTGATGTTGACAACCTCCAGTTCCTGGCTGAGGCGGGAGTGAGCATACGCGAGATAAACGACCGACTGAAGCCTTTCGGCCTATTCATCCCACCAGATCCCGCCAGCGAGGTTGCATGCACCATAGGTGGATGCGTTGCGAACAATGCTGGAGGCATTCACGCAGTCAAGTACGGCACATTCAGAGACTGGGTACTCGGTCTTGAAGTTGTCCTTCCCACAGGCGAGATAGTATCAACAGGAACCAAGACTAGAAAGAGCGTCTCAGGCTATGATCTGACTGGCCTGATAACAGGCTCTGAAGGCACGCTTGCAGTCATCACCAAGATACGTGCAAAGGTCGTAGCGCTGCCTGAGAGCCGGATGGTGACGACAGCCTACTTCAAGTCTCCAGAGGATGCTGGGAGAGCCTCTTTCAAGATCATGATCAAGGGTCTGAATCCTTCTGCGATGGAGCTGCTTGACAAGACGACCATGGAGACCATTTCGCAATACCTGACGATGAAGTTGCCGCCAGCTGGCGCCATGCTCATCATCGAATTTGACGGCCCCCGCGATGATGTTGACAAGAGAATCGCCACAGCGGAGAGCATCTGCAAGCAGGAGGGCGTGATCGAGATCAAGACTCCGGCCACAGAGCAGGAGAGCCAGGAGCTGTGGAACGCGAGAAAGACCGCTTTCCAGTCACTTGCGGTTCTCGGAAAGACATCGATCCTGATAGAGGACATCACAGTGCCGATAAGCAGGATCCCTGAGATGCTTCGCCGCATCCACGAGATCGCACAGAAACACGGCATCCTGGTACCGACCTTCGGGCACATAGGAGACGGCAACCTCCACCCCCACGTTTTGTACGACGAGGAGAACAAGGAGGAGTATGAGAAGGCGATGGCAGCCACCGACGACATCTTCAAGACAGCCGTGGAGCTTGGCGGAACAATATCAGGCGAGCATGGAATAGGCGTGCTCAAGAGGAAGTTCTTCCCGCTCGAGCATGATCCCCTTGAGACAGCCGTGATGAAGAGGATCAAGAAGCTCTTTGACCCTAACAACATCCTGAATCCGCACAAGATCTTCCCTGAAGAGGCGTGACCGTTGAGCTTCAGACCGAACCTCGATAAACAGACAACCTACGAGCTGAACAAGTGCTTCAGATGTAGTTTCTGCCGAAGCCAGTGCCCCATCTACCAGTCGAAGCTGGACGAGACTTGGAACGCCAGAGGCAGGATGATGGCGATCCAGCTCTTGCGGGAAGGAAAGATCACATTTGACCAGAGAATACTCGATCGCATCTACACGTGTGCCCTCTGCAAATCCTGTGAGGAGATCTGCCCAGGTCTAGTCAAGGTCACAGATATTATAAGAGAGACCAGACGCCAACTCGTCGAGAACAAGATAGGACCATTGCCTGAACACCTGACGATGTTCCAGAACATCAACCAGACGAGGAACATCTTGGGAAAAGCTCGACCGCCCGAACTCCAAAAGGCGATAGATGAACTGCCACAGCAAGCGAACACCCTCCTCTACATGGGCTGCGTGGCACAGTACGTCTATCCGAGACACCTCATCACCATGTTCAAGATCTTGAAGAAGATGGGCACCGAGTTCACCGTTCTAAGAGATGAGGCTTGTTGCGGTAACTACCTTGCAGAGCTCGGCCTCACAAAAGAGGCCGAGGAGACTCTGAAGAGGACTGCCAAGATGCTTGAGGAATACACGCCAGAGAGAATAGTAACCCTGTGCCCGATGTGCTATAACACCTTCAAGAATGACCTGCCCAAGCTTGAGAGCATGCCAAACCTCAAAGTCCAGCATTCAACACAACTGCTGGAGGAGGCGCTGAATGACGGAAGGCTCAAGATCTCCAGGCCGCTGGAGATGAGGCTGGTCTACAAGGATCCCTGCCACCTCGGAAGATACGCCGAGGTCTTTGATGCACCCAGAAACATACTGAAGATGATCAAGGGCGTGGAGCTTGTTGAGCTGGATCGAACAAGGGAGTTCTCACGTTGCTGCGGCGGAACGATCCGTGTACCATATTCAGACCTGAGAAACAGCCTCTGCAAGACCTTCTTTGACGACATCCTCGCGTCCAAGGCTGATGGTGTTGTCACCTCGTGCCCCACATGCTTCCACAACCTCTACGCGACAGCGCCCTATGAGATCAAAGGGGTCTTCGATGTGGTCGAGATCCTCGCGTACGCGACAGGCGAGATAGAAAAGATAGAGGAGCTGACGGGATTTCTCGAGTAGGTGTCCTGGCGTTATCTACGTCTCTGCGCCTTCTCCTAACCGCCACCACAGAACAGGATGCAACTCAAATACGATTGGTGGGCAGGATGCGGGGCTGAGCTCACGCATCAATTCGGGGAAGTATGCCAACCGGTGAGCCGACTAAAGATGTATGCTGCTGAGAAGAAGGGGGACTTCTAGTTCGTACTTTGTGAGTCCAACTATTCCGCTCGTCGCTCTGCCGCGGCTAACGTCTCAAAAAGAATCTTCGCGGCCTGAGTTGCTGTGGTGCCATTATCATATCTAGGACAGACCTCGACAAGATCCAGGCCTGCGAGGTCTCTGCTAGCTACATTAACGAGAATATCTATCAGCGTGAAGATCTCTAAGCCGTCTCCCTCAGGGTTCCCGACACCAGGAGCGTAGGCAGGGTCAAGAACGTCTACGTCTATAGTAATGTACCTCCTCTTGAACTTGGAGAGCCTCATGTTTATAAGATCAGAAATCTTCCCCGCTCCCTGCTTTCGAATCTCAAGGGTTGAGTAGAAGGTTACCCGAGCATCCTTTGCATACCGCAGCTCATCTTTTGAAACGGCTCGGGTTCCAACCTCGACTATTCTTTCAGCCCCTATCTCTTCAGCAAGCCTCCGCATGTAAGTGGTGTGCGAGAGTCGTGCACCCATGTATTCATCCCTGAGGTCAAGATGTGCGTCAAAGTCCACGACCGCAACATCTCCTCCAAGGCCTCTGACGGAGCCATATGTCAGGGTGTGTTCTCCGCCTATCAGTAGCGGTATCTTGCCTGCGTTGTGAACGTCTCTGACTGAGAGCTCCAGACGTCTGAGTGTCTCCGAGACATCATCAACCACATCAAGGTCACCGACATCACATATACCTAGGTCCTCGACATCTATGTTTGATCTGAGACTGTAGGTTTCAATATTCGCCGATGCCTCTCTGATCGCAGCAGGTGCGAGAGCTGATCCACTCCTGTAGGTGCTAGTTCGGTCATACGGAAAACCGAGGACAACGTACCGCGCCTGCTCGAAATCCCGGCTGTAGCCGCTGAAAGGCTTCTCTCTTGAGGTGTACAAGGCAAGGTTATCGCCCTTGATCGGCATAGTATCTTCTCTCCCGTAGACTCCAGCTGCATTCTGAAGAATGTGAACCGCGTTGTCTTGAGCTCAGTTAACGGAACCTGACTCATATAGAGTTATTCTTAGGATCCAGTCTAGGGCTTCCCTTCCGGAACTGGCCTGTCAGATGATTAAGACAATCTATTTATTCCATTGGCAAGATAACTTGGGGGTTTGCTGGTGCAGCGTATGGATCAACCTTCCGCAAAGCCACGCGGCAAAGCGCTTCTGTTTGCGGCGGCATTCTATATTGTAGCAGGTTTGTATCTGTTGGTTTTGACGTTAGGGGCTAATGCAGACCTGTGGGTCTTGAGTGTTCTCTCGATCGCTTCCATCCTTGCTGGAGCCGGCCTTTTCATGCTTAAGCGCTGGGGCTTCTGGTTTGCGATCGCTGTCTTTCCGCTTCTGGTTGTGGTTGCGGCCTCAACGCTCTCGACATCGATGAGTCTGCCAGTGGAGAGTGCTGATGCGGTGGCGGTGCTGTTCAACGTATCAATGGGGATAGTGGTTCTACTGTCATTCGTGTCGGTCATCATTGTTCTTGACAACAGAAGCAGGTTTGAGAAACGTGCGTCGGAGCCTTCTCAGGCCGAGGCGAAGCGCGGTTAGAAAGAACTCGAAGATATCCTTCTTGGAGAGTTTCGATACTCCCTCTGCTCTGTCATAGAATATTATGGGAACTGTTCCGATCAGGAACCCTTGTTCAGAGGCCGCCGCCAGAACCTCTAGCTGGAAGGCGTACCCACTCGTTCTGAAACGCCCGAAATCAAGAGCCTCAAGGATCCTACGACTGTACAGCCTGTACCCTGATGTTAGGTCAGGGGTGCTTACGCCTGCAACTCGTCTTCCAAGCGTATTCCCAACCCATGAAACCATTCTCCTGTAGAGCCCCCAACCTACGACGCCGCCTCCTCGGACTCGTCTGGAACCGATAACTACGTCATATCCTTGAGAGGACCTCTCCAGGAATGCCGGTATGAACTTGGGATTGTGTGATAGATCTGCGTCCATCACAAGTATAGGATCGCCCTTGGCAGCTCTCAGGCCTTCGATGATCGCACCACCTAACCCCGCACTCTTCTGGTTGATCACCTTGACGCCCAGCCTTCTGAGGCGAGATGGTGTATCGTCATCAGATTTGTCGATGGCCAATATCTCGTATTCAGTTGTGATTGGCTGCATCGTCTCTCTTAGTTGAGTGACGAGATCCTGAACCGAGGGTTCGTTTCTGGTTGGGAGAACTATGGAGATCAGCTTCTGTCACCGAGCCCCACTCGGTTTAGTCGCTTCTTTGCTCATCTGTCAACAATGCCGTACTTTGTCGTTCTTTCGTATGGTGAGCCTTTTCTGAGTAGACCCTCGATGCTTGCTTTTGAGTTTGTAAGTAAGGTTCCCAGACCTAGCAGAGCTATTCCAACGATATCAGCCAGACGCCGGTATTCCTTGAGCCTTCCTCGCGAGAGTTCCGAGACTGTTGTTCCATAGAGGAGCAGTGGCGAGGCGTAGATGGCGGCTGAGAAGGCTGAGGCTACGGGCGCAAAGATCGTTTGCCAGTACTCATTGAAGAAGAAGGAGAGCGGAAAGAGAGCGAGGTAAGGGATCAAGATGAATAGACCGAAGACCGAGATGGGACAGACGAAGTAGGTTGCAAGAAGCATCAGCGCCTCGAACTTCTGAAATATCGACAGTCTTCTGGAGCCTATTATTGACCGGTAGTGTTTACGGAAGCACTGGGCGAAACCCTTAGCCCACCTGAACTGTTGCCTACGCAAAAGATCAAAGGAGGGTGGAATCTCTCCCGGACACGTAAGGTCATGAAGATAGATGTATCTCCAGCCGCGCAGCTGCAGTCTTATCGATAGGTCCAGGTCCTCCGCGAGTGTGTCAGAGGTCCAGCCGCCAGCCGACTGGATAGCTGAGCGTCTGAAGAGCCCTCCTGTGCCGCTGAAGTGGGCTAGCAGGTTTGCGGTATACCTGGCTCGCTGGTCCACTATGCCGTAGCCGTCAAGCGCCAGGGCGACTGCTCTTGTGATCCAGGACTGTCCCGGGTTCAGGTATGTTGACCTTGTCTGAACGAAGGCCACATCTTCACCTGCGTACATGTAGGGAACGAGCCTCCGGAGCAGATCTGGAGGGGGCATGTAGTCAGCATCAAAGATCATGACAAACTCGCTGGTAGTCTGATCAAGTGCGGTTTGCAGCGCACCAGCCTTGTATCCGGGTCTTGATTCCCTATGGATGACTCTGACTGTGTGAGGGAACTTCCTCTCATACGACCTGGCGATGTCGGTTGTCCCATCGTCTGAGTCGTCGATTATGATAACCTTCAGTTTCTGGCTTGGATAGTCGATCTTAAGACACGATTCTATCAGGCGTGCCGCAACTCGTTTCTCGTTGAAAAGAGGCAAGTGGATCGTGACCTCTGGTAACTCCTTCAGTTTGGGTGGCGTCAGCGATCTTCTTCTACCCTTAACAGAGAGGATCGTGAGCAGAGACCAGTTGATGGCGTACAGTCCGAGAATGATCGTTGCTGCAGTAGTGAGCACGAGCACTAACTGCTGAGCTAGGGATAGCTGGGCGAAGATTGTGGTCATCGATCATCGCTGAGTGTTCAGGTGCTTAATCTCTCCTTCGAGGATGGCTAGATTTGTTCGTGAGTTGCCCTACGTTATTATCTTTGCGACACCTAGCTTTGGGAGTTCTCCCTCAGTCCTTCCACATAACATTTTGGGCAAGACACCAGAGACCGCCTTCCAGGGCTTCTGGTCATGAACAGTTGAAACCCACACTTCTGACAGAACTTATCGAGAAGTTCTAGCTTACCCAGTTGCGGCAGGGGAAGGGCGAACTTACACCGGCCGGTCGAAGCTCCTGAGCAACCTATGAATCGCTTCTTGGTCTTTGTGCTCCTTACCACTCGGAGTGGGAGGCCGCAACTTGGACACGGCATCTTGATGGTGATCTTCTGCAGCGCCATCTCCTTCACTGCGTCGCTGAGGTCTCGACCCATCCTCTCCTCGTCGGCTTTGAGCCCCTCCATTATGGGTCTAAGCTGTTCCACTGCCTCACGCACAACACTGTTGTGTTCAGCCTCGCCAAGCTCTATACAATTCATCTTGACCTCAAGGTCTCTCGTGAATGAGACGTCAATGATCTTGGGGCAGTACTTCTTGAGGACCTCTATTACCTTGATTGCCAGCAATGTTGGCTTCATTGCCTCGTTGACAACGTACCCTCTCTTGTAGAGGATGTCAACGATGGCGGACCTGGTGGCTTTGGTGCCGATTCCGCTGTTCTCCATCATTCTGAGTAGGCTGCTGGGGTTGTAGCGTGGAGGCGGGCTTGTGAAGTGCTGCACAGCCGATACCGTCTTGAAGGGAACCTCTTGACCTTCCCGAAGTTGCGGAAGAGAGATCTCAGCGATCCTGACGTAGGGTTGATAATATCGAGTCCAGCCTCGGTGAGTGATACTGGAGCCTTGAAGATAGAAGACATGTTCGCCTGAGACCCTTACGTTGGCTCTCTGGCTGGTTCTTTCCACATCAGGTGCAAAGGTTGCCATGAATCTTCTGACCACCAAGTCGAATATTCGACTCTCTCCGGACTTCAACTCTCTTCTTGGAAGCTGACCAGTGGGATACACTGCAGGGTGAGCTGGGTCCGTCTTGTCTCCTTCTGTCGGTCTCAATGTGGGCTGAGAAAGAAGCTCAGTTGAAGGGTCTCTGTACCTGGGATCCCCTCGAAGACCTTCAAGTATTGCCTTGTACCCTATCGAGGAAGGAAGTTTCTGGCTGGACGTTCGAGGGTAAGAGATCAGAGCCTGCAAGTATAGCTGCTCAAGTATCATCAGGGTTTGACTTGGGCTTGTGTGGAAATGTCTGTAGGCTTCCGATTGGATCTCAGTCAGGTCAAATGGAACAGGTGGCTTGATCCTTGCATGCCTTTCTTCAATGCTCTCTACGTGACCTATCTTACCCCTCACGCTAGCCACTGTGTTTTCAGCTTCGGCTTCCGTGGCCAGTCTCTTCCTGACGTATTCCGCGACTATTACTGTTCCATCTATCTCCACATTCGCTTCAAGGGTCCAGTAGGGTATCGGGACGTGTGTCGAGACCTCAACCTCCCGCTCGACTAGAAACCTGAGTGTTGGGCCCTGGACCCTTCCTGTACTGATGGTAGTGTATCTGTTGCTATAGTTCCGCGCCGATTCCGTCAACGCCCTTGAGAGGTTGACTCCGTAGAGCCAGTCTACTTCGTGTCTGCACATGCCGGCTTGAACAAGATTGTGATCAAGCTGCGGGGAGGTATTCAGATATGCTTCTCTTAGGTCACTCTTGGTAAGCGTGCTGAATCTCATCCTGCCCGCTTTGTGTTCTGCTCCGCCACATGCGTACTTCAGAATCGTGTACCCGATAAGTGAACCTTCTACGTCATAGTCACAAGCATCGATGAACCTGTCAGCTTCCTTGGCCAGTTCTTGGATCGCTCTCAGCCATCTCTCTTGGTGCTCGTAGCCTCTTTCGACTTGGTACTTTGGCTTCCATACGAACTCCCATACCGGGTAGTTCCTCCTTGAGGAACTGTCCTTAGCATCCACAGTGTACAAGTGACCAAGGGCGGGACAGATTACTACTGTTCCATTTCTGCTTGTCACTTCAAAATATGTCAGTCCATGTCTCTTGCGCGGCGAAGGCGATTCATCTGCCAGGGCTTCTGCTAGTCTTCTGGCTGCGTCAGGTTTCTCACATACAACTAGCGTCCTTGACATTCCCCTCACCCTTGTCTTGAAGTACAAGCCGCGCGATTGCAGCTACAGTCTCTCCAGTCTCAGGAAGCGCGACAAGAAGCCGAAGGTAATCCACGTAACTCAGGCCGCCATAAGCGATGTCCCAGAGCTTGTAGCTCTGATTCAGCTTAGCTTTGGCTAGGTGGTGAAGCGCGCAGAGACCGTCTTTCCCAGCCGGTTTGCCGCAGACAAGACAGCTTACAGGTTCCTCTTCTAGGACCAAACTCATCAGCTCACCTTGTGGCGGAGCCGATCTTGCGGGCTTGCGATGTCGCCTAACGTGTCCTCGCAGGCCTTGCTGGCTTACGAGCGATGAGAAGAACGGCAGCTGCAATAATGGCCAAAGATAATACACTGGAGAGGAAGTACTTCCAGAGCGGCGCCAGCCCCATCACGACCAGTGCTCCACTGTAGTACCATGAGACGAAGCCACTCAAACCTGGAAAAGACGATTTCATTGCAGCAAGACTGTTAAGCATCCAGTTCGAGCCGAAGATATACGGAAGATATAGTGAGCCAGACAGCACTGCTAGGATAATGAAGACTCCCTCGAACATCCTGACCGGCAGGATTTCTGCCGGAGGACGGATACCTGGCTTGGCCATTATCGTGGCCCTCGCTCTGGTCAGATAGATCCAGCTGGAAAGAGCGACAGCCAAGAAGCCGATTAGTGGCAAGTACAGATAAGGGATTGCCAGAAACGTGTCTAGTTGATAAGATCTGTATTCCAACCCTCTAGCCACAAGGTAATCTGCATAGAACACGTCGACAAGGATCGTCAGGATCAGCAGTAGGACAACTGAAGCCAGTGAAGAGGTTGAGGTCCACCTAAAGGGTATTCTCCTAGGTACAGCGCTCAGTCTTGAAGCCTCCGGGATGCCTTGAGCACCTATCTGTTGTTATTTCTGTCGATGAGAGCTTGGCCGTGACAATTAAGAGTATCTATGAAGTCTCGATGCTACTCAAACTCAATCGTTGCTGGTGGTTTGGGGGTAAGGTCGTAGTAGACAGAAGAGACCTTCTTGCAGTTCCTGAGGATCCTTGAGGAGAGCGCTGTCAAATCGGTCCATTTTATCATCGCAGCAGTGGCTGTGAGGAAGTCATCAGTCTTCACAGCACGTACAATCACGGCGTATCTCTTCTTCCGGAGGCTCTTGATCTCAAGAAGCAAACGTGTGAACTGAGGATTGGCTGTGATGAAACCCCTGCATGTGCTTTCGGATCTCTCCAAGATCTCATCGGCTGTCTCTCTAAGAGTTGGCGGCAGCGTGACTCCAGCCATCTTACCATATGCTCTTCGACCTGCAACCGCACCTGTGGCTAGGGTGCTCAGAATATGCATTTTGAGCTGATCCTCTTGGATCCCAAGGAGCCTAGACAGTGATCTTGCCAATTCAGCAGCCTCAGGCCCTTCATGCGGTTCATTCTCTACCACAGCAGCGAAGTACTGCTGCGCCCCTACATCCTTCAGCGCCTTCTCAACGATGGCGGTTGCCGCCTTGAGCTGAGCCAACTTCGTGTACGATACGGCTCCCACACATCTTACTGATAGGCCCGGTCCGGGGAAGGGTTGCCTCTCAGAGGTCTCCTCAGCGAAGCCCAGTCGCCTGGAAAGCATTCTGACCTGTGGCTTGTAGAGACTGGCTAGCGGCTCAATGACCTTGAAGCCGTACCTCTGTTCTGGGTTGATTCCTATCTGCTCAAGCACATTGTGTTGAGTCTTGATACCGCCTTCAGTCTCTATCAGGTCAGGCGCTATGGTGCCCTGAACAAGCCACCTACAGCCATGTCTTTCTGCAGCATCAGCCAAGGTCATGTAGAAGGTCTCTCGGAACTTTTTGCGTTTCTCCTCAGCATCGATCAGGCCGTGCAGGTTCTCGACGAAACGCTTTTGCACGCGAACTATCTTGAGCGGCAAGCGAAGGGGTGGCTTTGCAAGACTTCTCTTCACCCTCTCAGGTTCGCCTCTCCTCATAAAACCAGTATCTATGAATACACAGACGAGGTTCCGTCCGATAGCTTGTCTTGTGAGCGCGGCGCATGTCGTGCTGTCAACTCCTCCGGAGACCGCGATTATGGCTTTGTCTGTCCCAAGTGCCCTTCTGATGTTCTCCGCCTGGACTGCAATGAATCCATCAACATCAAGACTTCCTGTCGATATTGACATGCATTTCAGCCAGAGGGAGATGCGTTACAAAGTTTATGAGCCTTATGCAAGTCCGTCTGAAGACTTCGGAGCAAGGTTTAATCCTCGTCCGCGTCTAACTCTTGGCGGGTTGGTTAAGATACAGGTGTCCAGCGAGATAATAGGCAAAGGCACCTGGCTTGACAAGATCGCCTACGAACTCTTGGAGAGAGAGCGGGAGCTAGGAAGAAAGAATGAAGTCATAAGAACCGAGAGCGGCCTGGGCGCATCAGGAATACCTCACCTCGGAAGCCTAGGAGACTGCTTGAGGGCCTTCGGGGTCAAGATGGCGCTTGAGAACCAAGGCCAACCCGCCGAGTACATAGCCTTCTCAGACGATATGGATGGCTTGAGAAAGGTCCCCACAGGTTTTCCAGAGTCCCTCAGAGATCATCTCGGCCACCCAGTGTCTGGCATACCTGATCCCTTCGGATGCCACTCCAGCTATGGGGAACACATGAGCTCCATGCTAAGGGATGCGCTCGACCGCTGCAACATCGAATATCGGTTCTATTCTGCTACAGAAGCCTACCGCAGGGGGATGTTCAATGAGCAGATACACAAGATACTCTCAAACGCCTCAAGAGTCGGAGCGATAATCAAGCAGGAGCTGGGTCAGGAGAAATATACCGAGGTTCTCCCGTACTTCCCGGTCTGCTCATCCTGCGGCAGAATCTACACAACAAGAGCGTATGAATTCTTACCATCAGCCAAAAAGATCCTCTACGTCTGCGAAGGGGTCAGCCTGCGCGGTCAAGAGGTTCAAGGATGCGGGTACAAGGACGACGCCGACTACACCAAAGGAGAGGGCAAGCTGAGCTGGAAAGTAGAGTTCGCTGCAAGATGGGACGCGCTGAAGATCGGCTTTGAGGCTTATGGCAAAGATATAGCAGACTCGGTTAAAGTGAATGACAGGATTTGTGAAGAGATCCTTGACTATCCGCACCCTTTCCATGTCAGGTACGAGATGTTCCTTGATGGAGGCGGCAAAAAGATCTCTAAGTCTGTAGGCAACGTCTTCACCCCTCAAGTCTGGCTCAGTTATGGAACTCCGCAGTCGCTGCTTTTGTTGATGTACAAAAGGATCGTTGGGGCGAGGGTTGTGAGGCCTCAGGACATACCAGTGTACATGGATGAACTTGATGATCTTGAGGATGTTTACTTCGGCAAGAGGAAGGTTGCGGACAAGAAAGAAGAAGCGAAGTTGCGAGGTCTCTTCGAGTATTCCTATCTCTTCAAGCCCCCCAGCAAAGCAGGAGTTCACGCACCTTATGCGCTACTCGTCAATCTTGCCCTAGTCTCCCCTGAAGGCTCGGAGAGAGAGTACATCCTGTCTAGACTTAGGAAATATGGTTACCTGAAGGACTCACCGCCTGAATCCCTAATCAAGAAGATCGAGTGTACGCTGAGTTGGTCCAAGGACTTTGCCAAGATCGAATTTGAGCCGGTTGAGTTGACCTCGGTTGAATGCGCGGCGGTCGAGGAATTAGCAGAAGCTATTCCAAAGGCTGAAAACGAGACCATCCTCCAGAACACGATCTTCACCGTATCAAAGGATCATAACTTGGAACCTAAGAGGTTCTTCAAGATACTCTACCTGCTCCTGATAGGTTCAGCCTCAGGTCCAAGACTTGGAACGTATATCTTCGATCTTGGAAAGAAAAAGTCTGTAGAAATCCTACATAGAGAACTTAAATCCTGCCTGCGCAAAGACTGAGAAATCTGCCCGATAATCTTGGAGAAAGTAGATTCAAGATTCTAGGCAAACGCAGAAATATCTGAGAGTAACTATAAAATGTTGTGAGCCGAGCGTGTCCGAAGTAGTTCTCGCATACGAGCTCGCGCTTCGAGCACTTGATATTCGCGATCTCGAAACGACAAGGCTCTTCATCGAGATTGCACGAGTGCTGAGAGACATCGAACCTGCGGTCAAGCCTCGAGGACTGGGACTGTTCCGCAGGAGACCCATGGTCTAGACATGGGGAATCCCTAAGAAAACCGATACCAACTCTTCTGGAAATTGCCTCACGCCAGCGCTGTGAAGACCGAGCGGGCGGTCTCTGGTCGTAGACATCTTGTGAATCATAGTTAGATAGGCAGATATTAAATGGAGAATGAGAGAATACCCGTGGGCCCGTAGTCTAGTCCGGAAAGGACGCTGAAGAGATAACTGCGTAAGCCTGCGAAGCCGGAGGTCCGGGGTTCAAATCCCCGCGGGCCCGCCACCATTCAGGTTCAAAACCCCCTCAATTTTTTGTGGAGCCGAAAAATTCTCTTGGGCCCTTTAAAAGCGTCCCTGCAAAGTCTTGTATGCCAAAGAATGCCCGATACACCCCTCTGCTGGGCGATCCAGAGATCAGAAGGTGGCATGCTAATGTTGCCCGTGGCTCGAGGATAACGGCCGATGTCTATCTGCGCAGGTTGGGTGCCTTCTGCTCCAGTCATGGCTTAGCGTTCAGGGATTTCTAGCGCGCGAGCTTCTTGCAATATTACTTTGGGCCTGTCAATTTTATGAGTTGAACTGGCGACCGCATCATGTCGGTGTGTCCATGCTTGATCGCTGATAAGGCAGTTGCCAGCAGAGCCAGCAGACAGAGAAGCACATGAGATAAGACGTTTCTTAGGCCTCGAGTTCGAAGCTGGCATAACCCGTAATGTGTCTTGAGTCTCGAGACAACTCTCTCTACAGCAGATCGTTTCCTGTAGAGGCGCCTCAACCTTGATGGCCCGTGTGAGCGGAACTTTCTGTCGATGCGGAGAACCTGTTTGCCCCTCATCTGGTTTC
>CAZRDQ010000007.1:25876-48363 GCA_964598945.1 uncultured Candidatus Bathyarchaeia archaeon | reverse complement strand
GGGTTTGGGATGAGCGCTGACCTCAAGTAGGGTTGCCAGCTGAATGCATCCGGAGACGTACTCCTCTACGGTGCCACCGAGAGGCTTCATAGCCTGATCTAGACGGTGACCTTTATATCTAAACCTAAAGTCCTAACGTGACCGAGGCTGACAGTCCCTCCATCATTCTAAGAGACGCACGGAATTTGAAGAGAGCAGGCGGAGACTATCGGGATAGAGACTTCATAGAGACAGCAGAAGGCCTACTGTTCACAGTTGTAGGAAACATCCACCCGCCAGACAGGATTCTGGCCTATCTCAAGTACTATCCCGCTCCATCAGGGAAGTGGTCACGATCCGGACGAAACTTCGATAGAGCAATAAAATACTACGATATCCCACACCTCAAAGAGACCATCGAGCTTCTGTTAGAGAAATACCCTCACTACATCCGTAAGGATCCATTCCTCAACATCGTGTTCCCCGCAGTGCCAATAGAAGCGATCACAACACACTACATTCCAGAGCAGAGACTGGAGAGTCTCAGCGAGAGTAGCAGGCTCGATCCGCTGCAGCGGAAAACGGTTGATCTGGCGCTCCTCCTCTCCGAGACGAGTGGAGTTCCATTGGCCAAGTTTGGCATAACAGGATCCATACTAGTTGATGTTCATCAGATTGAGTTCTCAGACATTGATCTCACCACTTACGGCAAAGAGAACAGCCTGATCGTTAAGAACGCACTGCAGAAACTTTTCAGTTCTCAAGATTCACGAGTCAAGAGAATCAGTGGCGAAGAGGTCCCAACACCCGCCCGACAATCCAGACTCCAGATCATGAATGAGCGGCAGCGAAAGCTCTTCTACATGAGGAAGTGGAATCGAGGCATGTTCATGGAGACGCCTTTCTCAGTAAACCCCGTTCTTGAGCCCGAAGACCTACATGAAAAGTATGGTCAACACAAATTCTCTCCCGTTGGCATAGTTGAGGCTCAAGCTGCAGTGATCGATGATTCAGCGAGCACCTTCGTTCCTGCGCGATATCGGATCTCTGACTCAAGAATCACCAGCGGCCATCAAGTAGACGACATCAGGGAGATCGTGAGTTACGACAGAGACTATGGTGACATCGCCCTCGCCGGAGAGACAGTCACTGTCAGAGGGAAACTAGAGAGAGTTGAAGATGTCAGTGAAGGCGCCCATCACTACCGGATTGTTGTTGGCACATTAGAAGGCGAAGGTCTGGACTACCTGAAAGTCTCCGTATGACAAGTCGGAAAGGTGCTGAGTGTGAGTTATCGGACTATGCGCTGAGCGCCTCTCTAAGTTGAATCTTGTATGGTCCGAGTTTTCCTCCAAAGTTCACTGCCGTGATCTTGAGTACGCCACCAACTTCTGATGCTGCCTTCACACCCTTGGCCGTAGCAGCCTTGACAGAGGCCAGATCTATCCCGTTCAGAACAACCTCGTAGACGCTCTTGACCCCTTCAGGGATCTTGGAGTCTGAAGCGACCCCTCTCAGTGTCGGGCAGAACGGGTGGTTGGTAGATGCTGGAAGCTTGTACCTGTTCGAGCCGACCTTTGAGCCAGATCTGCATATCCCCCCGGGGAAAGGTGTTACAACGCCCTTTACAGACTTGATCGCGGCCACTGCATTCTCAGCCGCGGTGAGGCCACTGCTGGCAGTGTCCGCCATTATTAGGAAGTTTCCACCTGCGACGCCTCTCCTGACGCCGAACTTGTCCTCTATGGTGAATTCGCCTTCCATCACGGGTATTCGCCAGACCACCCTGTCGCCCAGTGTTTCTTTCCTTTGATATCCGTCACCAAAGAGGCGAACAGCCCTTCCGATCTTCAGTCGCTTCTTGGCACCCTGTAAAGAATCGAAGGCTGCTGTCGTGGGGCAGGTGAGTATGCACTGCCCAATTCGGGAAAGCATCTGATTCTTGAACTCCCTGCCTGTCCGATGCCATATCTGGACGTTCACGCCAGGACGGTTGTCAGGCGTATTGCTGGCCGGCACGGGGACTCCTTCGATCCCGGCTTCTGCAGGAGACATTATGATCGATGACGCGAAGCCGGTTGCGCTGCTTGCCGCAACTTGGGCCCACTTTTCATTCTCAGCAGTTATCAGGATCCTTCCCACTATCATCGGAAACGCTTCAGCAAAGGTGTCTTCAATCTCCACAGAACCCAACTTGACTCACTTTCTAATCTGAAGCAGATCTAACCGCCTTAAAGCTTGTCATGACAAGCTCACAAGCTCCAGCAGGAACAGGGAAGGATAGCATTATATTGAGAACTTCGATTAGTCCCACCCTTCAGAGGATTCAAATTTGGGGAAAGTTAAGATCGGTTTCGCAAAGGTGGGCAACATCGGATGCAGTCCACTCATAGAATTCCTGCTAGATGAGAGAGCTGAGAGAGAAGATATTGAAGTCAGGGTCTTCGGATCAGGTTCCAAGATGGATCCAGACAGCTGCGTCGCGATAGCAACAGAAGCAGTGCAGTACAAGCCGGACCTTCTCGTGTTCACAAGTCCAAACGCCGCCCTTCCAGGTCCTGGGAAGGCAAGGGAGCTGTTCAAGCAAAGCGGAATACCGACAGTGGTCGTCTCAGACAATCCTGCCAAGAAAGCAACTAAAGCGATGGAGGAAGCCGGAATCGGATACATCATCATTGAGGGAGACGTGATGATAGGCGCCAGAAGAGAATTCCTTGACCCAACAGAGATGGCATGCTTCAACGCGGACATAATCAAAGTATTAGCTGTCTCAGGCGCTCTTGAGGCGGTCCGCTCCGAGATCGACAAGCTGATGCAAGCTATCAAGAAAGGCGAAAAACCGGAACTACCCAAACTGGTTATAGGAAAAGACAGAGCTGTCAGCGCTGCTGATTTCGCAAATCCATATGCCAAGGCCAAGGCTGCCTCTGCCTACGAGATGGTCAAGCGAGCGGGGGAAGTGAACTTTGAAGGATGCTTCCTCGAGAAGGACTGGGAAAGATATGTTCAGCTCGTCTGCTCCGGCCACGAGATCATCCGAACCGCCGCAAAACTCATGGATGAAGCAAGAGAGATCGAGAAGAGCCTTGACGCACTAGCTAGAAAACCTCATGATGACGAAGGCCTGCCGCTAGTTAAGAGAAAACTCATGGAAAAGCCGCGGCGCTCTCGATAGAAGCCCTGGGCAGTCTTCTTCTGCACAAGCACGTTAATGCACATTTTTACCCACAACTAGGCAAGACCAGCGGAGAAGCCATCCTTCTCTCCGTTCTGGATAATACTCGCAAACAATAGAACGCCACTTGTCGTGCCGGAAAGACTTAACTCCGAACGACAACAAGAACCGTTCTGCTGCATACAAGACACGCAGGTATTTGAGAAATGGGCGTGAAGTATTTTGACAAGGTCAACCTCAGCAACGTGCTCATAGTCAGAATGAAACCCAAGGAGGAGCTCAGGGCCAAGCTCGAAGAGGTAATGGTGGAGAACAACTTCAAAAGAGCGGTGATCCTCTCAGCCATAGGAAGCGTGTACGACGCGACCTTCCATGGAGTGAAGCCAGGTTCAGATCTTCCGTACAACCCAGACCAGATAACCACTGTGAAGAAGACAGGTCCTTTCGAAGTCTTGACAATGGAGGGAAACATACTCCCGGCAGGCAACCGCCTGATACCTCACCTTCACGTCACCCTCGGAGCCCACGACGGAACTGTTGTGGGCGGCCATCTGGACAGAGCAACCGTCTACACCACCATAGAACTGTTCCTGGCCGAGATCAAAGGATCCCAAGTCATGAAGATCGACGATGAGGTTGCAGGGGGAATACAGATCAAACTCCCAATCGGGGCGCAATAACATGCCCCATGACGACAAACTAGTCAGCTCACTTGAGGAAAAGGCCAGAAATCTCCGAAGACACACGATAGAGATGATGAGGCATGCCGGCCAAGGCTGGCTCGGCGGCTCATTCTCTGAGGCCGAGATAGTCACCACGCTGTTCTTCCACCAGATGAGACACGACCCCAAGAACCCGAACTGGCCTGAAAGAGACAGGCTGATCCTCTCCAAGGCACATTGCTGCGAGATGCACTATGCAGCATTGGGCGAGGCCGGCTACTTCTCCAAAGATCACTTCTCCTCCTATGGGAAGTTCAGAGGCGTTCTCCAGGCTCACAGCCAGCGAAGTACTCCAGGAATCGACTACTCAGGAGGATCGCTGGGCACTGGACTCTCATTCGCCGTTGGAAACGCCCTCGCCGCGAAGATCAACAGTACAAAGGACTCATCCGACCTGAAGCCCTTCAGATACAGGGTCTACTGCATAGTCGGCGACGGTGAATGTGACGAAGGCCAAATATGGGAGGCCGCGATGGCCGCTGCCCACTACAAGCTGGACAACCTGACTGTCATCTTAGACAGAAACAGGTACCAATCAACCGGGCCGGTCTCCGAAACGATGGAGATAGAACCACTGCCGGAAAAATGGAGAAGCTTCGGCTGGAACGTACTTGAGATCGACGGTCACAACATCTCCCAGATCCTCGATGCCCTAGGAGAAGCAAGTGAGGTCTCCGGCAAACCAAGCATCATCATAGCAAATACGATCAAGGGCAAGGGCGTACCCTCACTAGAGGGACGTATCCACTTCACTCCAATAACAGACGAGATCTACTCCGAGACCGTTGAGGCACTCAGATAACTGAACTGGGATAGAATAGAGATGGGCTTCAAATATCTGAGGGAGAAACCGGGCGAACCGAAGTCGATGTACTCAGGTCATAGCGAGGCCCTGATAGAGCTGGCTGATGAGAATGAAGACGTAGTAGTTCTCTATGCGGACTTTCCTCAGGACTCTGCTGGACCTTACTTCCGCAAGAAATACCCTGACAGAATATATAACCTCGGCATAGCGGAAGCGAATATGATCACTGTGGCGGCTGGCTTGGCCGAGGCAGGGAAGATACCATTCACACACTGCCACAGCATCTTCGCTGTCGGAAGGGCGTACAACCAGATAAGACAGATCGCATTCGACAAGTTCAATGTCAAGATGATCCTTTGCAATACAGGCATGTTCTGGACCTTCATGGGCGGCTCACACCAAGTAGTCGAGGATATCGCCTCACTAAGAGCGATACCCGAACTGGCACTAATCTCTCCTTCAGACGCCGTCGAGGCTAAGAAAGCCACCAAGGCAGCGGCCAACTGCGTCGGACCGGTCGCGATAAGACTTGCTGAACCTAAGATGCCGGTGATCCTCACTGATGATTATCCTTTCAAGATAGGCGAAGCTGCACTGATCAGAGATGGCAATGACTTGGCGATAGTCTCCACCGGCATGATGCTGCTGTGGTCTCTGGAGGCGGCTGCACTACTGGCTAAGGAAGGGTTCTCTGCCAGGGTCATCAATATGCACACAATCAAACCACTTGATGAGGAGTCGATAAAGCGAGTTGCCCGGGAGACAGGTGCAATTGTAACAGTGGAGGACAGTAGCATTCTCGGTGGCCTGGGCGGCGCCGTAGCAGAGGTCGTGTCAGAGAGCTGTCCAGTTCCGCTACGCAGGATAGGTGTCAAAGACAGATTCGGCCAGACAGGCAGCATGGATGAATTGGCCTCTGAATACAACATGTCACGAGCTCACATCGTTAAGGCAGCGAAAGAAGTAACTGCTGAGAAGACTCGCTAAGTGGATCTCGGCCCTTCACCGATGCCTTCTGCCGCTGAACCAGTCTTATATTACCTGAGCCACATTGCATTAGCGGAAGCGTGAACAGGCCGTGGAAAGAAGAAAGGTCACGATCCGTGATCTGCTCGAGATGAAAAGGAACGGCAAAAAGATTGTTGCTGTAAGCCTGTATGACTACCCGACTGCCTTCTTTGCCGAGAAGGCTGGCGTTGACGTGATCCTAGTTGGCGACGGCAGTGTAGGAATGACCGCCCTCGGATACAACAGCACCGTACCTGTCACGATGGATGAGATGATAACCTTCTGCAAAGCAGTAGTCAGAGGTGCACAGCACCCGTTGATCCTAGCAGACATGCCGTTCATGTCCTATCAGACTGTTGAGGAGGCTCTGAGGAACGCCGGCCGCTTCATGAAGGAGAGTGGCGTCGACGCCGTCAAGTTGGAGGGAGGAAAGGAAATCTCCGAGAAGGTCAAAGCGATCAGCGAGGCAGGCATCCCTGTGGTCGGTCACATTGGATTAACCCCTCAGACAGCGTCTCTTTCAGGCGGATACAAGATCCAAGGCAAGACTTCTCAAAGCGCAAGAAGAATAATTGAAGACGGCGTAACCTTGGAGAGTTGTGGCGTTTGCGCACTTGTCCTCGAGTTTACAACTGCTGAGGTCGCTCAGATAGTATCCAAGAAGTTGACTATTCCCACGTTAGGCTGGGGCTCGGGACCCTACTGCGACGGTGTCGGCCTGAACATATCTGACATTCTCGGCTTCTCTCTTGGACTTGCCCCTAAGTTCGCAAAGCAGTACGCGAACCTGAACGATTCGATGCTAACTGCACTCAGCAACTACAGAAAAGAAGTTCAAGAAGGCAAGTTCCCCGAAGAGATACACTCAATTCACATGGAGAAGGCTGAGTACGGGAGTCTTCTCAAAGATACAGCTGAATAGAGACCTACAGAAATCTGTTACTCATCCCAGACCGAACATCCTCATCCTTGTTTTCATCCTTCGCAATCCTCTCAGCTGGGCCCCTTCACTTAGACCGCGACAGAAACATCGAGCATTAGGAAGACGAGAACCTGTCAGGAGAACAGGTTCCGAACGAACATAAAGATCCGTTTGCGAAGACTTTTAGACAATAACAGAACTTATCAGGAGGCAACCCATTCGAGATTGCCACATTCAGAAGGACCAGCAATGTCATCTATCCAGGTAACGTTGCTAACTGGAAGAAGCCTCAGCCAAGGTAGATCGAAAGAGCAGGGCAAGCTCTCAGATTTCTATCACCGGTCTGTAGCCTGCTGCGAGATCGGCGCCGAAGATCTTTCAAAGATCGGCGCAAGCCACGGAGAGAACGTTCGGGTCATCACAGAGCACGGCTCGGTTGTGGTCAAGGCAATTCTTCCTACGCAAGCTCTTCCTCAAGGCGTGGTTTTCATGCCCTATAGCCTCTGGGCAACACAGGTTTCAGGGTCTGACACAGACGGGTCAGGCATGCCTTCCTACAAGGGAACCCCCGCGACTGTGCAGCCGGCAAAGGACGAAAGCATATTGAGCTTGGAGGAACTGGTCAGAAGATCATTCGGCAAAAAAGAAAGAAGGAAGAGCGCTGCAGGCAGGTGAATGATGTTTGAAGCAACAGACTACCTCAAGCGTCGTCTGCACGGTCTGCGGCTGCTGCTGTGACCACCTAGAGGTGACGGTGCAAGACAACAAGATCATCAATGCAAAGAACGCATGCGCGATGTCAAGCAGCAAACTCCTCGGATACATGAACGAACGGCTCATGCAGCCAATGATCAGAGGAAAGAACGGGTTCTCGAACTGCTCCTACGAGAAGGCCATTGATGTGACGGCCAGAACACTCGCACGATCAAGATCCCCACTCTTCTACGGTTGGAGCCTCACCAGCTGCGAGGCTATTGAGGTAGGTGTTGAACTGGCCGAGGAGACAGGAGGTTTCATAGACAACACAACATCAACCTGCCATGGACCCATGATCCTGGGAGTTCACGAGATAGGAGAATCATCCTGCACACTTGGAGAGATCCGTCACAGGGCAGATGTGGTCGTCTACTGGGGAAGCAACCCCGTCCACGCCCACCCGCTGCACATGTCCAGGTACACAGTGATGAGCAAGGGAAGATTCCGAAGATCACGATCTGAAAGAAAAATGATAGTCATCGACGTCAGAAGGACAGACACAGCTAAGATGGCTGACATCTTCGTCCAGATGGAACCTAATAAGGACTATGAACTGCTGTCCGCACTCAGGGCAGCGGTGCGCGGAGACGAGATCGAGCAGGAAGAGGTAGCTGGAGTATCCGTTGACAGGATCGAGGAGCTCGCTGAGATCATGATCAACTGCGAGTTCGGTGCGCTCTTCTTCGGACTGGGCCTGACCATGAGTGCGGGCAAGAACAAGAACCTCGACGCAGCACTATCTCTTGTCAGAGAACTGAACTCCAAAACCAAGTTTGTGATAATGCCGATGAGGGGCCACTTCAACGTTAATGGCGCAAACAACGTCATGACCTGGCTGACAGGCTACCCCTACGCACTTGACTTCACTCAGGGATTTCCCAGATATAATCCCGGAGAGACCTCTGCGGTAGACCTGCTGGCCAGAAGTGAGTGCGACTCATCCCTCGTTGTTGCTTCAGACCCGATATCGAACTTTCCCCATCAGGCAGCGAGTAACCTAGCTTCCATCCCACTCATCACGATCGACCCCCACACAACTCCAACCACTATGTGCTCTGATGTCGTTCTACCCTCAGCACATGTTGGAATAGAGACCGGTGGAACAATCTACCGGATGGATGGAGTCGTCCTTGAGACAAGGACGCTGGTCAAGCCGCCGAAGGGAGTTAAGTCCGACGTCGAGATCCTCAGTGCAATCCTTCGAAGATTGAAGTCTATCAGGAGGCTTGGGTGATGACTACGGAACTTGCCATAGTCAACGGCACAGTATTCGATCCACTGAACCAAACCGGAGGGGAGAAACAAGACATATTCATCCGTGATGGGAAGATAGTCAATTCAGTCCGAAGAAAAGCCCGCACGATCAACGCTTCTGGCATGGTCGTTATGCCGGGCGGCGTGGACATTCACTCTCACATAGCCGGTTCAAAAGTGAACTCTGGGAGATTGCTACGGCCGGAAGACCACCGGAAGGATGTTGAGCCGAGGACCAAGCACACACTTTCTGGAGTAGGACACTCCGTCCCTTCGACTCGAACAACAGGCTACCGCTATACCAGGATGGGGTATACCACAGTCTTTGAACCTGCAACTCCGCCTTTGAAGACCCGACACACGCATGAGGAGCTGAACGCGACACCGATAATCGACAAAGCCTGCTTCCCACTTCTTGGGAACAACTGGTTCGTGATGGAATACCTCAGGGACGGAAAGATCGAAGAGTGCGCTGCTTATGTCGCGTGGATGCTGAAGGCCACAAAGGGATACGCGATCAAGATAGTTGATCCGGGGGGTGTCGAGGTCTGGGGGTGGGGCAAGTTCCTCCGTGGGCTCGACGACACGGTAGCACACTTCGACATAACCCCAAGGGAGATCGTTAGGGGTCTCTGCAAGGTTAACAAGATCCTGAATCTCCCACACCCGATCCATGTTCACACCAATAATCTTGGTAACCCTGGCAATTATCTGACAACGATAGAGACCATGGACGCCGTCAGGGACCTTGATGATGGAAAGAAACCGATCATCCACATAACCCATGTTCAATTCACAGGCTTCTCAGGCTCATCGTGGCTCAACCTAGGATCTGGAGCCCCGGAGATCGCAGACTACATTAACAAACATGGTCATGTCTCGGTCGATCTTGGTCAGGTGATATTTGGCGATACCACTACGATGACTGCTGACGGGCCATTCCAGTACTTCCTCCATAAGCTCTCAGGAAACAAGTGGGTCAACGTTGATGTTGAGGCTGAGACCGGTTCGGGCATAGTTCCTTTCCAGTATAAACGGGGGAACTACGTGAACGCCATTCAGTGGGGGATCGGCCTTGAGCTGGCACTCCTGGTAAAGGATCCTTGGAGGGTCTTCATGACAACAGATCATCCAAATGGCGGGCCATTCACAGCCTATCCTAAGGTTATCGCGTGGCTCATGAGCAGTAAGGCACGCGAGAAGACCATGTCAAAGATAAACAGAACAGCCAAGAAGCGACTTGATCTTCCAGGCATCGACAGAGAGTACACTCTAGAGGAGATCTCAACGGTCACGAGGGCTGCACCGGCCAAATCCCTAGGACTGACAAACAAAGGACACCTCGGCGTAGGTGCCGATGCGGATGTGGCAATATACGATCTTGACCCTTCGAAGAGAGACCTCGAACAGAACCCCATCGCGATAAGGAGAGCGTTCAAGGAAGCGGCGTACACGATAAAAGATGGGATGATCATGTCCAAGAAAGGCCAGATAACAGGGACGCGACTAGGAAGAACCTTTTATGTTGAAAGCACCATCTCATCCGAGCTTGAATCCAACCTCCTGAAAGAGATCAACTCGAAATTCAAAGACTACTACACCATCGAGATCGATAACTACCCGATAGCGGAGAGCTTCCTTCACAATCCTTCAAAAATCTCCTGCAAGGCAGAGGTGTGACTTGTGTCAGAACTCTTATTGGAACTCAAGCATCCGCCGAGGAGTCCAGTTCACCTAGATATGTTGTCGCCTGACAGCCTCGCCGGGAAGAAGGCAACAGAGGTGGCTAATCTTGAGGTCTGGGAGGGAAACAGGAAAGTCAAGCTCAAAAGCCTATTCAACATCCAAGGAGAGCCCCAGGCCGCTCCTCAAGAGATGACCTTAGAGGTCATAGGGGATCTATCCAAGACCAGACGAATCGGCTACAACATGACATCCGGCAAGATACACATCAAAGGCACCGCCGGCCTGTACATCGGTGAGTCGATGAAAGGTGGAACAATACTGATAGATGGTAACGCTGGTTCATGGCTTGGATCTAACATGAAGTCAGGCACCATAGAGGTCGCGGGTAACGCGGGCGACTTAGTAGGGGCCGCAAGCCGTGGCTCAACGAAGGGAATGGCGGGAGGAAGCATAGTGATAAAGGGAAATGCTGGAAGTGAAGTCGGATCCTTCATGCACTCAGGAACCGTAAGGATCTCAGGCAACACTGAGATGTTTGCAGGGGTTCACATGCATGGAGGAACAGTACACATCGAAGGAGACTGCTCAGGAAGAGCAGGAGCACATATGGTAGGTGGAAAGATCATCATATCAGGAAAGTTACCAAGTCCACTTCCAAGCTTCTCATTTGAGGAGATCAGAGACCAGACAAAGATTGAGAAAGACAGCATCCGTGGGCCGTTCTACGTCTTCTCAGGCGATAACAACGAGGACGGAAGTGGGAGGCTGTTTGTCGATGTTGGGCACAATCCTCAGCTCAAATGGTACGAGAAATTCCTGGAGACCTAGGTGTCATTCTTATGGCAAAGAGCGTAAACAATGAGGCTGTAAAGCTCATCAGGAACGCGATCGAGGATCCTGAACTCTTCGAAGTGACCGTGAATCGCAACAAGACCGCAACCGTAGTTGATGCGGGAGTCAATAGCCCCGGAGGCGCGCTGGCAGGAGTACTGCTTACCGACATATGTCTGGGTGGTCTCGGGAAGACGCATTTAACATACAAGAAGTTTGGAGAAGAACACCTCCCATCGATATTCGTTGAGACATGGTCGCCTGCTATAGCTACCTTGGGTTCGCAATATGCGGGGTGGCAGATCAAGACCGATGACTACTTCGCGATGGGCTCTGGACCAGCAAGGGCGCTTGCTCTGAAACCGAAGAACCTCTATGAGAAAATCAGCTACCAAGATAGAGCCAACGAAGCGGTCATAGTGCTTGAGTCAGACAAGCTCCCAACCGAGACCGCGATAGGCTACCTCGCAGACGAATGTAAGGTGTCGCCTGAGAACCTCTATGTGGTTGTCACGCCGACATCATCCTTGGCGGGATCGGTACAGATAGCCGGAAGAGTTGTCGAGACCGGCATCCATAAACTCACTGAATTAGGACTGGATCCAAAGTTAATAACATTCGGATCAGGATTCGCTCCGCTTCCCCCCGTCCATCCTAACTCAGCCAAAGCCATGGGAAGAACTAATGATGCAATACTCTACGGCGGGGTCACACACTACACAGTCACAATGGACGATGATGAAGCGCTCAAGAAACTAGTGTCTGCCGCGCCATCATCACGTTCGCGAGACTACGGCAAACCCTTCTACGAGATACTACGCAATGCCAAGTTCGATTTCTACAAGATCGACCCGAATCTCTTCGCCCCGGCAGTCGTATCCATAAGCAACGTAAAGTCTGGGTTAACCTACACCGCCGGTAAGGTCAACGAAATGATTCTCAAAGAAGCACTGGGGCTAAGCAGATTGTAGATTGCGGCTCGCTAAGCCTGAATCTTGCGCGCAGCCATCTCGATGGCCGTCACGAAAGGCTCCCAGTAATCGGCCACAGGCGGTGAATAGCAGGTGTCAGTGACTGCAACCTCATAAACAGTAAGCCCTTTCTGAATAGCGATTGATGCCATGTTTATTCTCTGGGTGACCTCCTCCCCTCCAACGATCTGCACTCCTATGACCCTTCCATTCTCTGATTCCACGATCACTTTGATCTTTATGTCCATACCGCCAGGGTAGTAGTGCGCTCGAGTCTTGGCCGTGATCGTGCCAGTAGCTATCTTTAGTCCCGCCTCCTTGGCTCTGCTCTCTGTGAGGCCAGCTTGGCCGATCTCAAGCTCTAGGAAACGAGTTATCGCAGATCCTAGGACGCTCGGCAGGGTCGATTGTCCTCCTGCCGCATTTATGCCTGCTATCCTTCCCTGTCTTACTGCTGTTGTCCCAAGCTGCGGAGAGATCGGACTGCCAGTGATCATGTTCACAGTCTCAGCACAGTCCCCGACAGCATAGATCCCTTCCAAGCTCGTGCGCATTCTCTCGTCAACCTTTATGCACCCCGTCTTCCCAACATCCCCGCCTACCTTCTTCAGTAGTTCCACCTGCGGCCTTATCCCAGCAGCTAACACCACCATGTCGGTCTCGATTCTGGACCCTGCCACTGATACTGCTGAGACAGCCTTGCCACCTATTATCTCATCCGCTCCCTTGCCAACGACAACCTCTATTCCGTTCTTTGTCAGGTGATCATGGACGATCTTTGCCATGTCGGAATCCAGCATCATGGGGAGAACTTGCGGAAGCAACTCGACGACAACAACTTTGAGTCCTCGCTCCTTCAAAGCTGCTGCAACTTCAAGGCCTATCAATCCAGCTCCGATAATCACGGCTGACTTTGCCTTCGAGATCTGAGTATCGATCGCCTCACAATCAGGAATTGTCCTGACAACATGCACGCCGGCTTTGTCAGCGCCCGTTATCGGTGGCCGTGCAGCTCTAGCTCCCGTTGCCAGGATCAGACTATCATAGTCCAGACTTGTGATCTTGCCGTCTTTACCCTGCACGGTGACTTTCTTGCCTAAAGGGTCGAGTTCTAGGGCAGTAGTCTCCAGAAGGAGGTTAAGTCGCATCATGCGGTAGAACTCAGGAGGATAAAGCACCAGGTTGCTGAATGAGGGTATCTCGCGGCTCAGAACGAATGGTAGACCACATCTGGAGTAGGCTGCGTAAGCCTCCTCTGTGACTAGGGTGATATCTGCCGTTCTGTCAGTCTTTCTAGCAGCTGCAGCCGCGCTTACTCCTGCGGCGCCTCCCCCGATTATCAGGATCTTGCGTGTCAATAGATCTCATTCCTTTTGGTAATTTGACGTTGCGTAATCAACCATGTTACCTAAAAGCTTTGGTTGAAGCCAAGAAGACTTTTAAGATACTTTTTCGCTCTAAGCTCAACAACTCCAACAAAAGTGATGAGTTCTTGATCATTACGGTGCAGAAGCCCGATGAAGAAATACAGCGCATGTTGTCGGGTCTGGACAAGATATTTCTGGTTGGTTGCGGGGCGTGCGCAACAGAATGCAAGACGGGGGGAGAGGAAGAGGTGAAGGCCTTCAAGGTCAAACTAGAGAAGATGAGCAAGACAGTGACCGGACAGATAATCGTCGAATCGGTCTGCGATCAGAGGCTCACTAGACTCGCCCTGAAAAGAAATAATGTAGCTGTCGACGCTGCGGACGGAATCCTTGTTCTGGCATGCGGCACGGCCACCCAGACCGTCTCGGAGCTATCTAAAAAGACAACCATACCCGGATGTAACACTCAGTTCATCGGCACAACAGAGAGAATAGGAAGATACTATGAAAGATGCAGGGCCTGTGGCGACTGCATCCTTTTTGAGACTGGCGGGATATGTCCCATTGCCAGATGCGGCAAGGCTCTGCTTAACGGTCCCTGCGGCGGACAGGCCAAAGGCAAATGTGAGGTCGGCGGCTGGAAGAACGACTGCGCATGGGTACTAATCTACAACAGGTTACATGATGCTGACCGACTCGATCTCTTCAAGAAGTACAGGCCTCCAAAGGACTACTCGCAGATCGCAGCAGCTAGGGAAGTCATCTTCAGATGAGAGAAGCCTACAGCGAACTAGTGAACGCCGTTAGAGCCGGCAAGTTCGTGTACACCGGAGAAATAGAGCCCGTCAAGACGACCAATCTGGAAGAGACCTTAACAACCGCGAAGATGCTGAAAGGGCACGTAATCGCAGCAAACGTGACAGACAACCCGACAGCCTTCGCCTACATGAATGCTCTGATCCCGTCATATTTCATACAGAAAGAGGTGGGGCTGGAAGCGGTCTACCAGGTGACCGTCAGAGACAGGAACAGGCTGGCAATAACCGCAGATCTTCTGGCAGCAGGCGCCGTAGGCATCAAGAACGTGCTTGCACTAAGCGGTGATCACACCACTGTCGGAGATGACCCTAGATCCAAGCCGGTATACGATCTGGACTCAACCGCACTCGTTGAGCTCTTGAGAAGAATGGTTGACGAGGGAGTTGACCTCAAAGGCAACAAGATAGCTAACCCTCCGAAGTTCAATTTCGGCATTGCAGGAAACCCGAACGCAGACCCGATCGAGCCAGAGATCCTCAAGATAGAAAGGAAAATCGAGTTAGGCGCCGACTTCATACAGACGCAGGCAGTATACGACACCGAGCTTGCCAAGAAATTCGTGAAAGAGATTTCTCATCTTAATGTTCCCGTGTTGATAGGCATCGCCCCGTTCAAGTCAATGGGAATGATGGACTGGATGGCAAAGAACGTTCCAGGAATACTTGTCCCTGAACAGATACAGAATCGACTCAAGACTGCAAGGGAAAAAGGCGGCAAGGAAGCCTTCCTTAATGAGAACATAGAGATCTTCGGAGAACTCATCAAGAACATAATCAAGACTAAGATAAACGGAATACACATAATGACCATAGGTTTCGAGTGGATCGTACCTAAGATCATTGAGAGAGCCAAACAGTAAAGGCGAATCTGCACAAGCGATAGACACCGCCGTGAAAACTGAGCCCCATAGGTTTCTGGGCCTCCTGCAGTAATCTTTTTGCTTTGAAAAGTAGGTCTTGCAGTCAGGCAGTATGGTTCCGGAGTTGGTTTTCATGAAGGTAGCTGTGGTAGGAAAGGGCGGAGTGGGAAAGACCTTTGTAGCAGGAACACTTGCCCGGTTATCGAAAGCACTCGGAGAAAATGTAATAGCGATTGACGCTGATCCGACTACAAACCTGTATCTTGAGTTGGGAATAGGTCAAGAGGCGATCAGTGCCGTCACACCCATCTCAGAAAACCAGACACTTATCCAGGAGAAGACTGGAGTAACAGCCTACGACGCCGCTTCTTCAGTATTCAATCTAAACCCTCCAGTTGATGACATAGTTGAGAAGTACTCAATAGAGAGCCCCGAGGGAATAAAGCTCCTGATAATGGGCACAGTTAGGAACGCTGGCAAGGGATGCATGTGCCCTGCGAACTCCTTGCTTCGAGCTCTGCTAAGACATGTCTTCGCCAAGCTACCAGCGACGGTTATCATAGACATGGAGGCAGGACTCGAACCCTTTGGCCGCGGAACGATCCAATACGTGGATGAGATCCTGAACATTGTAGAACCCTCAACGCAATCCATTGAGACCTCCATCAAGATTCATCGCCTAGCCACAGAGCTAGGGATCAGGAAACATCTGTTCATCGCAAACAAGGCCGCAAACGAGGATGAGCAGGGGTTCGTCGAAAAGAGTCTGGCCGACCACGGACAGAAATTGGAATTGATTGTGCCCTATGATGAGAGCATCAGGCTAAGGGCAATAGGAAAAGGTGGCGACCCCCATCTCTGGAAGCACTCGCCAGCAGTCGAGGCGATTTCACGACTGACAAGTAGACTCCAAACTTGAGAGGAAGTACTGTCGGCGACTGCATGCAGAAATAGGGAGGAGGAGAAAAACGGAACGCCCGGCTTAGTTTTCAGATCCCCTCGGCAACAGTCATCGTTAAGGTGCTTCTAACGTCGGTGAGTCTTCTGATCTTGAAGGTAACGATCTCCTTGAGCTTCTCCATGCTCTCGGCTTCCACCTTAGCGATGATGTCGTAGACGCCGTAGACAAAATGTGCTTCCTTGACACTGCTGATGCTTCTTAACTCCTTCAGTATACCTTCTTCCTTCCCGAGTTCTGCATTTATCAGAACAAAGGCTGTGGGCATGGCTCATCAACTCTGAATAGTGCAGCTTTCTAATATTTATTTGTGAGGGGTTGAGGAGTTACATCCTCTCGCTGAGCTCTATTCCCAACACTGCCATGCAGTTGCGGATGACCGTCTGCACAGCTTCAATCAATGCTCCTCGGGCACTCTTGAGTTCTGAATCCTCGAGATGTGTCACGTCAACATGTTCATAATACTCGTGAAACTGTTCGGTCAGCTGGTTTGCGTATCCAGCCAGATCGTCAGGCCTGAGTCGGTCCGCGGCATCAACGAAGACACTCGGGAATCTTGCCAGCTTGAGGATGAGGCGCTTCTCCAATGGGTGGTCAAGCTTGCCATAATTCGGATGTTCTGCGACTGCGCCTAGCTTTCTCAGTATACCCTTTGCTCTTGTATATCCGTAGTTTATGAATGGGGCGCTGCTCGCCTCTAGATTAAGGACTCTGTCCCACGAGAAATCCACCTCACGAGATGGCTCAACTGCCAGCAGGGCGTACTTCACAGCCCCGATCCCGATTGTTTCCGCCATCCTCTCCTTCTGCTCGGTATCAAGATCATTTGTGCGTTTCTCTATCTCTAGGTTAGCTCTCTTAACCGCCTCAGATATCACATCGTCAAGCGTGACAACCCTTCCTCTACGACTTGACATCTTCTCGCCAGGAAACTTCACTAGCCCAAAGGTGAAATGTCGCTGCTTCCACGCAAGGTCCTTAAGACCCAGGACGGCAAGGGCGACCCGCACGTGGAGCTGTTCATGCGCCTGTTCCATTCCAACAACATTGACAACGCTGCTGCAGCGCTCGAACTTCACTAGGCTGTACGCGATATCGCGGGTAAGGTACAGCGTTGTCCCATCGGACCTTGTCAGAGCGACTGATGGGAGTACGTAGTCCTCACCAATACCGAGTAGTTGACGAATGCCAAGTTCCTGTACTGCCTTCTCAGATTCGAGTCTCAATACTCCGTTCTGCTTAGTCACGTAGGCGGTCTTGCGAAGCCTCTCAAGAACGTCCGATACTCGGCCAGACCAGAGGAGGTCACTCTCCCAATCCCAAACTGCGAAGTGTACCCCAAGCCTGGAGAAAGTCTGTTTGAACCCTTCGATGCAGAGTTCACTCGCTTTCCTGATCAGTGACCGTGTCGGTGCGACCTGTGCTTCGTATTCCTTAAGGAGTCTGTTGACTTGGGTCTCGAGGTCAGAGTCTTGGCTGATCTCTCTCTGCAACTCTGAGAAGAGGTCTGGATAGCGGCTTTGCAGTTCCCACGCTACCGTGATCCATTCATCAAGCTTCTCTTGGAGGTCTTTTCGCTCTTGCGCTAGGATTTCGACTGTTTCATTCAGCCTATTCTTGAGGGCTTGTATCTCCACAAGACATGAAGTGACGCTGTAGATCTGACCAAGATAGAGGTCAGGCTTGGTGGTTGGTTTTGGTTGGCCCAGTTTCCTGTAACCGTAAGCAACTATGGCACTCTGTCTTCCTGCATCGTTCACGTAAAAGTGAACCTCGACCTCATGACCTCTTGCCTTGAGGAGCCTCGCCGTTGCGTCTCCCAGTGCAGTGTTTCTTGCCTGACCTATATGCACTGGGTGAACGGGGTTTACGCTGCTGTGCTCGACCAGAACCTTTTCAGGCCTGGCCACCTTCGGAAAACCGTACTCGCTCTTCAGGGTCATGATCGAACTGAGGGTTAGCTCGCTGGCCTTCTTGTAGTCAAGTCGAAAATTCAGATAACCGGGGCCAGCCACCTCGATCGACTTTACAAGGCTGTCCTCATTTACTTCGATCGAGCTGGCGATTTTCTGAGCAACCTCTTTCGGAGAGATGCCTGTAGCATTAGAGATTTGAAAGCAGAGTATTGTTGACAGATCTCCAAAGTTAGGTGACGGTGGTTCTTCGAGTTTGAATTCCATGCCTTTGAATTCAGGGAATTGAAGAGAGAGACCTTGACGCGTCAGCTTCATGCACTCTGCAACGATAGTCTGGTGTGGATTGTTGCTGATTCGAGATTTGCCAGTAGCCTGAGGCATAGCACGATCAGACTCAAGTGCTTTTCGCGCGCTTGCTTAAGCGGGCCCGGTGGGATTCGAACCCACGATCACCGGCTCCGGAGGCCAGCATCATAATCCTGACTAGACCACGGGCCCTATGCGACTCTATCCAGCCGTTGCTAATAGCCTTTGGCTAGGTCGCGTCGCATTCATCTGAGCCGTTCAACGTTTCAGAAGGAACTTCGTGCTTATTCTTCTTCTGAGCTCTTCGAACTTTGGATTTAGTTTTGCGACTTCAAAACGAACAATGTCGACCCTCTCGTCAGGATCCCAGCTGCCCTCCCCGTACATCTCCTCCCAATGTTCCCTGAACTGAGCCAACGTGAGTCCACCTTCCCTCTTGGAATCCTCTTCGGTGAAGTCGCCAAGCCGCTTCCTCAGGACATCCTTTATCCTGAGTTCGGCAAAGTTGGGCTCGTAGAGATCCGCGTACACTGTTGAGTCCTTACGGACCTTCGAGTCCAGCCCCCTGAGAGATATTTGTGTCCTAGTCTCGTCTAAGACGGGCTCTATAGTGTCGAGCCTGAAGGGAATCCTGGCAGGCGTCTCAACGACCTCTTTGACTATCTCTTCAATGGGCCTCTCGGGTCTTCTCGCGACCTCGCTTACGATGCTTCGTGCTTTTGCACCTCGAATACCTTTCCGAACGAGTGTCTCGACGACCTTCAGCTGTTTCCGAGGCTCTTTGATCTTACGTGCGATGCGTACCGCTGTCGTATACTCGATCTTGCCCTCAGGAACCTTTCGGGAGACTGTCTCTGGCGCTACCATCCGCTGGACTCTTCTGGGCATAGCTGTAACGAGTTTAAGCCAATCCTTGATAGTGAGCGGGCTAAGTCCAACATGCTTGGCGACAGCTTCCTCGTTTGGGTATTTCTCGGGAAACATCTCCATCAGCTTAACGCAAGTCTTCCCCTTCTCTACTGCGCTCAAGTCTTCTCTGTGTATGTTCTCCACCAAGTTTAGTTCCATGACCTGGTCGTCGCTGTAGCTCCTGACAATCGCAGGAACCTTCTCCAAGCCTGCCTGATGTGACGCCCGGTATCGCCTCTCGCCCACAACTACCTCGAATCCCTTGTCGGCCGGACGGACTATTAGGGGCTGTAGAAGCCCGACTTCTGATATGCTGTCGGCCAGCTCATCCAATGCTTCCTTCCTGAATTCTGTCCTAGGATTAAGTCTGTTAGGCTGAACCTTCTTCAGCTCAATTTCCTTCACGTACTCAGACATCTTCATCCCTCTGCCGCGATTCACAACGAGAACTGGCTCGTGTTTGGAACAAAACCTCGAAAGGGTTCAAATTTCTCAAGCGTTTGAACCGAACAGAGTCTATTCTGCCCCTCTGCTTAAACATTTCCAAAAAAAAGTGGGAGAGTGGCGCATTGAAGGCGCCTCGACATTCCTGCACTCAAAGGGTTGACCGTACCCTGAGAGCAGCGGGTCTTCCTGTCGAGTTGGGAATCTCTACTCTATCTTGATCTCTTTTCCTTTGGGGGTGGGCCTTCTTCTCTTCAGGAGAACTTCTAGAACACCGTTCTTGTAGGACGCCTTGGGGCTCTCCGGGTCCACTGGATCTGGTAGCTCTAGGGCCTTGTGGTATTTCCGTTGTGGAGTGTCTACTGAGATTATGACCTCGTTCTCGGTGCATTGGAGGTTGATGTCTGCCTTCTCAACTCCAGGAAGCTCTGCCACAACTCTTACCTGATCCCCCTCTGTGATCACATCGACTAGAGGCTCGCGCTCCTCCTTTACAGTCATCCCTGGTTTGGCTGGGCCAAATCTTCTTTGCTCCAGAGAGGGTTTAACGTTGCCGAACTCCCGAATCACCGGTTTACCATTTGGCCCCATTGTCATTGAGTAGCCGTAGACAATCGGTCCAACCTCTCGTACTGTGCTGCCGTCTGGAAGTCGACGTTCTCTGACTAGCTCCTTTGGGACTGTGCCAGCTACATCTTTGAACATCTCTTCAAACATCTTGTTGATGTCGTCAAAGAACCAGTCGTCAAAGAACGGCCAGCGTTTTCTCCGCCTGGACCACGAAGGAAAGTCGCTTTCCCACGACAATAGTTTACACCTCTTGTATTGTTACCTGCGGTAACAAAATATATAAGTTTTGTCACCGCCTCCGGAAAGGGAAAACCAGGTGCCCTTTAATCGCTTAGTCTAGCGGAAGTGCCGCATCTCGTCAGGTGCCGATTCATGTCTGCAAAATCTATGCAGACACCGCACTTCGCGCACTTGACCTTCATGACTGTGCTGCTACTGTCAGCACACATATAGCGCAGCCTGTCTAGGTGATTGGAGCTTCAAATCGAGAATTACGTCGTTGCTACACGTTGGGAGAGAATGCCACTGTGAGATCAAGGAGCTAAGCTCAGAAAATCGAAAAGAGAGGGGAAGAATTACATGGCCTCCTTGCCTCGTTCCCCGGTTCTTATTCTGATAACTTCTGCAACAGGGTATACGAATATTTTTCCATCACCAATTTCGTTCGTCAAAGCATTCTCTCTGATAGTCTGAACCACTCTCTCAACATCGGAACGGTCTACTATCAATTCAATCTTAAGTTTCGGGAGCAAGTCCACATTGATCGATCTGCCCCTGAAGTTCAGGACATAGCCCTTTTGCCTGCCCCTTCCTCTGACGTTGTAGACGGTCATGCCTTGGAAGCCCGCGGCTGATAGGGCTCTCTTAACCACCTCTAGCTTCTCTCTTCTGATGACTGCTTCGACTTTCATCATGAGTCGTAGGCCTCCTCCAAGTGCAGGGCCATGTCCAGCCCAATCTCTTCCTCCTTTGTGCCTACTCTAAGACCCACCAATACATCAACGACTTTCAGTATCACCCAGGTGACCGCGACCGAATATCCCACTGTGACTGCTACACCTAACAATTGCACGAGGAACTGTGACTGATTTCCCGTGATCAGTCCACTGCTTGAGGCGAATATCCCTGTGGCTGCAGCCCCCCACATTCCGCCGACGCCATGAACACCCCAGACATCCAACGCATCATCAAATCCCATCTTATTTTTTAGCTGAATCGCACCATAGGACAAGACGCTGACACCAAAACCGATAGCCAGGGCCGCCTGTACACTCACAAAGCCCGCTGCTGGGGTGATGGCGACAAGACCGGCGACCGCACCTGTGACTACCCCAACCAACGACGGTGCCCCCTTGCATACCCAATCGAGCAGAAGCCAAGTCAAGGTAGCTGCTGTGGCTGCTGCATTTGTCGTCACGAAGGCCAAGACCGCGCTTTCGTTTGCGGCTAAGGCACTTCCCGCATTAAATCCGAACCATCCAAACCACAACAATGCGGTCCCCAGTACCACAAGAGGTATGTTGTGCGGGGCCAAAGAATACTGACCGAATCCTTTTCTCCTTCCTATGACAAGTGCGGCTACGAGGGCCGCCATTCCAGCATTTATATGAACCACTGTTCCGCCAGCAAAGTCTAACACGCCCATTGCGTTCAACCAACCGCCGCCCCAAACCCAGTGTGCTACTGGGCTGTAGACAAAAGTGGACCAGAGCACTAGGAACAGCAGGTAGCTACTAAATTTCATTCTGTCAGCGACAGCTCCAGTTATGAGGGCAGGTGTTACTGCTGCGAACATGCCCTGGAAGACCATGAAGGCAAGATCAGGAATCTTAGGCGCAAATCGCGAAGGCTCAAGTCCGACATTGAGAAGCCCAAGGTGGCTGAGTCCTCCTATCGCTCCAAACATGTCAGGGCCGAAAGCCAAGCTGAAGCCCCAAAGAATCCAAATTACAGTGATGACAGCCAAGGAGACGAAGTTCTGCATCAGCATCGATAGGACATTCTTCCTCCTGACTAGTCCGCCGTAGAACAACGCCAATCCGGGAGTCATCAACATCACAAGTGCAGATGCGACCAAGATCCAGCTAATGTCTCCGCTATCCAAGCAAACTCCCCCATGGCAAACGATTGTATAGTCGGTTGGTTACAGGAGTCAAGTTTCGTTCAGTTTCTTTGGTCATTACTCACGCCTTGTTTACCAAAACCATGTAATGAGATATATGTCATACTT
>CAZRDQ010000007.1:0-25866 GCA_964598945.1 uncultured Candidatus Bathyarchaeia archaeon | reverse complement strand
CTTATAGCAAGAAACCAGAATTTATGGCTGCAATGATATATCCTGCAAAAGAGTTGTGCCGATTGTGGCAGACTCGGTTTGAGTTTCTGTCAGCTGTGTCATTAGATGCAGTACCCTCTAGTTGAGCTGCAAAAATCTCCAAGAGGACCATTATCACATGGCTTGGTTTGCCCTGAGGCATCTGGTCATGACTGCAGTTGGAGCCGGGTGTGGGAGTCGAACCCACATACTGCGGGTCTCAGTCCAGTTCCTGACCTTTCGAAACCAATCTGCAGCCCGCCGCCTGAGCCGTTCGGCCACCCCGGCTGCTCGAGTGAAGTCGCGAGTAGTATCTGGTTTCCGTTTTGTCTTATTTCATTTACGGAGAGTGCACCAACGCTGGCTGCCCGCAGCTTCATGGGAACTTCGGGGCTAAGGCGCCACTGGGACAGGCCCCCACGCATTCCAAGCAGAGCGTACATTCCGGATCGTTGAACTTCTCCCACGGAAGATCAAGTATCCGTATCTGCATCGGACAGACCTCCACACAATCGCCACACTTGGTACATTTCGAGGGATCTCGCTTCAACCCGAGAAAGCTGAACCGCATGAAGATCGACATGAGTGCTCCAGTAGGACAGACATATCTACACCAAAACCAAGGAACCAAGTACGCACCTACAAGCATAATCAGCAGAAGAGCGAATGCCACAAGCATGAGAAACCCCGGCGAGGTTGGGCCTGAGAAATCCAACAGCCCAGATTCTGCGCCTGACTGAACCAACCTCGGCACATTGGCGAAGAGAGTTGTTTCCGGCTGAATTGGAAAAAAGACTCCCCTTGTGAACGGCCCAAGAGCTTCCTTATATTTGCTCTCTTCCTCAAGATGCAACGACAGAGCCAGAGTCATCGAGAAGAAGAGTATGATGAGTAGAAAAAAGAATTTCAACTTCGTCAATGCGACATGTGTTCTAGGACTAACCTTCGATCGGACCCCTTTCATCTTCAGTATCAGGTCTTGAATGAATCCGATAGGGCAGAGCCACCCGCAAAGAAGCCTCCCAACAACAGAACCAGCTATGAGCACTACGGCAAAAGGAAGAAAGGGAAAGATCGGCTTGGAAAACATGACTTGAATATAATCCAGCGCCCCGCCCACGAGACTGTAGCTTGACTTCAGACTTATGAGAATTGGAACAGGTATCGCGATGGCTTCCACGTTAACGAAGGGATATACGTACTTGAACACGAGGGCATTAAGCAACAGGAAGCCTGCTAGCTCAAAGAAGTTGCGAATAATCGAGTATGGGAGCCGGAGTCTGCTTGGTTGCTTGATCTCCTGGTTGGACATATAGCACACCTACGGAATGCCATGCGATCTTATGAGAGCTTCAAGATACTTCACTTGTTCTGTATACAGGCTAACAGTCAGCATAAGCAACCCCACGGCCAGGCACAATGAGGCTAGCATCCTCTTCAGCTTCTACACCCCGAGGCATCCCAAGTTGCATTAGGTTAGGTATAAACTGTTCAGTAGCATCTCAGGGTCAAGCTCTCAAAGTTAAGCATTTGGTCCTGACGACTCTTCTGAAATGCAGAGTGGGAATATTAAAATATAACAATGTTATAATTCAACTTTACCATTCCACGCGAACAGGTGTCTCTCTCATGAGAAGAGTATACATCGACAACGCAGCCACCACCCAAGTCGACCCTGAAGTCATCAAAGTGATCATCCCTTACATGGAAGACAAGTACGGAAACGCTTCAAGCATTCATTCCTTCGGACGTGAAGCTTATGATGGAATGGAGAAGGCTAGAAAACAAGTTGCAGAACTGATAAACGCTTCATCGAAAGAGATCTTCTTTACAAGCGGCGGCACAGAGTCAGACAACACGGCGATAAAAGGGGTAGCCTACAAACATAGAGACAAGGGCAGACACATCATAACGAGCAGCATAGAGCACCCGGCCGTACTTGAAACATGCCAGTCCCTAGAATCCCAAGGCTTCAAGATCACCTACCTGCCCGTTGACAAAGAGGGAGCAGTTGACCTAGAGTCGCTGAAGAACAGCATAATGGAAGAGACAATTTTGATAACGATCATGCACGCAAACAACGAGATCGGAACGATCGAACCAATACAGGAGATCGGTCAACTGGCACATGACCGTGGAATCCTCTTCCACACAGACGCGGTCCAGACAACAGGCAAAATTCCGATAGACCTCGGCAAACTAGATGTTGACCTGCTTTCGATTTCTGCACACAAGTTCTACGGCCCTAAAGGCGTCGGCGCGCTTTTCAAGAGAGAAGGAACGAGCATAGAGCCATTCATGAACGGAGGCGGACATGAAAGGGGACTTAGATCCGGAACAGAGAACGTCGCCGGCATAGTCGGGATGGGGAAAGCCGCCGAGCTGGCTAAGTCGAGGATGACTGACGACTTCAGCAGCCTCACAGGCATGAGGGATCGAATTATCAAGAGGGTCCTGAGCGAAATCGAAGAATCATATATTAATGGCCATCCGACAAATCGGCTCCCGAACAATGCGCATTTCAGGTTCTCCGGAATCGAAGGCGAGTCCTTGCTGTTAAGCCTCGACGAGAAGGGCATAGCGGCCTCCACTGGTTCTGCATGCTCATCAAAGAAGCTCATGCCCTCCCATGTTCTCATGGCAATAGGCCTGGATGAGGTTCAGGCTCATGGCTCCCTGAGGCTTACCTTGGGCAGAAAGAACACACGTGACCATGTGGAGTTCGTCTGCGACACTCTGGTTGAAGTGGTCAAGCGTCTTAGAGAGATCTCTCCTCTGTGGAAGAGAGAGGATATCGCAGCAGCCTACTCCCGCAAAGAGCCTCTGCATACACACGTCTGAGTCAGATCGGTCAGCGCAGACTGGGTTCAGACATCGCGATTATACTGATCTACTCCTTCAGAAAGTCTCTGCAAGATGAGCTCCGAAACCTCGGGCGGTGTTTCTTTCAGGCCACAGTCCGGATGCGCATAGGTCACGTTCTTTCTCCCTGCTTTGTCACAAACCTCCTTGATCCTCTTATAGATGTCTTCTGCCCCCTCGACTGTTTCTTTCTCTGTGATCGAGACTGGGGTGCACCCGACACCGAGATGTTTGCCGCTGCCTTCAAGCAGTGATTCGGACAGCAGGTCAATATTAGATCGTTCTGTCGGGCCGCTGAAGGCCAGGCTCACCACATCTAGGTTAAGCCCGAGAAGACTTTCAACGATCTTCAGCGACTTGTCCAGCCGGCCGCAAACATGGATGCTCAGACTCCCAGAGATCTTCTTGCTCGTGTTGACGTGGTTGAACAGGTCTCTCAGTATCGGTAAGGCTACAGCTGGCTCCATATACTTTGCAGAGAGACCAGGCTCGTCTATCTGGACGTATGATCCAAGCTTGAGCAAGGTCGAGATCAGTGGCTCTAGAGCTTCTGAAAGGTCGCGGTAGAGCCGGTGGTCACGCAGTCCCGAGTAATATTTCAGCCCAGCCGCTGCACAGGTGACTCCAAGCGTTATCGGACCAGTGATAGCGGTCTTCAGAGCAACGTCTTCTCTGCCGAGGGTCCTCAAGTAGTCCTTTGCCAGGATGAAGTCTTTTGTCTTCGCCAGATCCAGAGGCTCAGGAGGAGGGAGGATCTTGGAGTCTACGACTAATCCTTTGGTGCCACGTCGAAGCCCGGGGATCTCCTCAAAGTACGTTATCATGTCGGCCCTCTGCTCCCCGTCAGATATTATATTCATCTCCGTTCTCAATTGCAGGTCAACGATCGCTCTGATGGCCTCGTCGATGTCCAACGGCAATCTTGGGAAACTGCCGATTACGGTCTTCTTCAGCATTGAGAGATCACCCTCAGGATTTCGGTGTGAGAAGTGAAGGATGTAGCGTCTACGGTATTAATACTGCTCTCAAGAGGCTTGAGACCGGTGTGCCGACTCTGAGACCTAAGAATCTTTTCAGGAATTCCAGGTCTCTCTCCACGACCGTGTGAGTCGCTCTGAGCGCCAGCAGGTACACCAACCCTCCAACCGCCACGTAGACGGGAATCAGCATAACACTCTTTGAGACGTGCTGAGCTGCTATCATGACGGCTGACATGATGATCCCGGCAACCAAGCTCTTCCAGAGCGCTTCTCTATCCATCTTAATCCTAATCTTCCTTGAAGCTGCCACCAGCAGGAACACTAGTGCCAGGAGCATTGAGGCGGCTCTTGCAGCAGAAGCCCCAACTGGACCTAACATTGGAACCATGAGCTTGCCTATAGCCAAACCAGCAGCAACCGTGCCTAGAACTATTAGCGAATAGATACGGGTCTCATCAAGCACAAGCAGGATCTTCCCCAACATCAATCCGAAGACAGAGACCGCAGCGGCCACGCATAGGACTGTGAGGGGTTGGCCAGCCGACGCGTAGCCTCTTCCCGCAAAGAGTGAGATAACTGGCTCAGCCACGGCAGCTAACCCAAGCGCCAGTGGTGTAGCAAACATCGCCAGGTACCTGGAGGTCGAGGTGAAGGTTGATGACAATTTCTCGATCCCTTCCCTGCTCTTCAGCTCAGTGAAATGTGGAAAGAAAGCGTCGGAGATGGCGATGGGTATCGCGTAGAGGTAGCCGAAAGCTTTGAAGGCGACATTGTAGACCCCTAGCTCGCTGAGTGAATAGCCAAGCAGCAGCGCTCTATCAAACCAATTGTCAAGCAAGCTCACAAAGGCCACCGGGTAAAGCGGCCAGGAGTAACCCAGGAGCATTCTCAAACTGAACCGATTCACGATCGAGAGATTCATTGACCGCATAATCGACCATAGAAAGACCGCGCAGTTGAACATGTTAGCCACTCCCCACCCCACAACTACTCCGAGAAGGCCAATGTGGTACACAAGAAGAGCTATCACCAACGCCTGCTGCAACGAGAAGCTTACAATCCCAAAAACCGCAAGCTCCCTCAGTCTCTTCAGACCTAGAAGTATCCCCGTAAGACCTGGAAGAAGACTCACGAAGACAATATTGAATGCCAAAGCCTGAAACAATAATTGATAACCTACCGTACCTAGCAAGAAACTTGAGAGAATTCCGGAAAGACCGAAGCACAGCAAGGCTAGGACAGAAGCGACAACGAAGTTCACGCTCAGTGCCTGGGACGCGATTGCTGAGGATGTCTTTGTATCTCCTTTTCCCATGAATTCAGCGATGAACCTTGTCGAGGCGCTGGGCAGGCCTAAGGTTGAAAGCAACTGACATGTACTGGAGACCATCAGAAGCACCGCCATCACCCCCATTTCTGTTCTGGTTATCAGACGGCTGATGAAGGCAAAAGCAACCAGCCCAACCAGAGCACTGAACGATGTATCAAAGACGAGGAAAGATGCGCCCCGTATCATCTTGACAGTTGAGTCAGCCAAGTCCCGGCGCACCTTGCAGATGATAACTAGAAGAGGCTAGCTGGAGACTTTCGCTCTGTTTCTCTCGACTCGCTTGGCAGCAAGCACCGCCACCTCGAATACTATGATGAATGGCAACATTATTATCAAGTCTGTTATTATCGTCGGGTCAGGCGTGATGACTGCTGTCATCACCAAGAACCCAACGTACATCATCTTTCTCTTTCCAGTTACGAAATTCGCCGGCAGAATCCCCGCCTGCACCAGGAGTATAATAAAGACAGGCATAGTGTACAGGAGACCTGATCCTATCATCAAGGTTATGATCATGTTGTAGAAGTCTTGGATGTTTATCAGAGGCTCGGCGCCTCCTGACATGATGAACCAAACGATTATTCTGAAAGTCACGGGAAGTATCAGATAGTAAGCCATAGCCACTCCAAAGGCAAAGAGCGCCAGAAATGCGAACATGAATCTTGAAATGTGTTTTCTTTCATTGACGTATAGGGCGGGATTCACAAATGCATATAGCTGGTAGCCGATAATTGGAGACGACACTACTATGCCTATTAGAAAAGACAGCGTTATGTAGACGTAAGCCGTGTCCATCAGTCCTCCAGCTATAAGCCTGGCGCCGCTTGGAAGAAGGTCGCTCCTCATCTTCAGCATGATAACCGATATGATTGGTTGGTATAGACCTGTAGGATCTAAGAACCCTCTGGGGTCGGCGGGCCAGAAACCGATCAATAGGCCTGAGGCTATGACTGTGATGAAGATTATCCTGAGCCGGGAGAGAAGTTCATCTAGATGTTCCCAGAAACTCATTCTTCTCCCTGGGGGTTCAACGTTAGCTATCTCAGCCAGCCTCCTTTTTTGGCCCCTAGTCTCAAACGTGATCCTATATTGTTATCTGTGCAGTCATCTGTCTAGTCAAACTTGTGCGCGCAAGCTCCAGATCTTGTAAGCTGTTGATGTTTAGAAAGCAGGTAAGATGTGGATCAAATCGCTTGATCTCATCTGTTCTCACATATCTGACGGAATCAAGTTCGTTTATCAAGCTTGAGATTCTCGCATTTCTGTCTTTCATGATGCACGGCAGAGCTTCCCTCACAGCTTCGATCTTGTAGACCGCGTGAAGTGGTTCGATGTAGCCGTTCGGCCAACGTGGGATCGCCACGTTGAAGCCTGATACCTTCTCGAAAAGGAACTTCAGAACTTCACTTCTGATGAAAGGTGTATCGCAAGCAAGCACAACGCTGTAAGTTGCGTCAAGTTTCTCCATTCCTGAGGCCATTCCGTTGAGCGGATTCCTGTACCGTCCTGCGTCCTTGACGAGCTCCACGTTTGTTGGAAGGGCAGCGACATAAGCTTCTGTGTCGTCATCCCCCGATATGGCAACAATTATGCTGTCTACGACAGCTTGACACGCATCGACGACGTAACTGATGAGCGGTTTGTGGCCAAGCTCAACAAGAGCTTTGTTCCTTCCAAATCTAGAACTTGGGCCGCCGGCCAGAATTATGGCTGCTGACATAAGTTTCGTGATTCCAGCGGAGATCCTGTTGATTGTCTTCTGTCCTTGCGTTACTTCTTTGCAGGCTGGGATGCGGCTTCTGTGATCTCCTTCGAGATCTGCTCCATCGTCTTGCCTTCGGTCTGGATCCCAAGCTTCTTGGCAGTCTCAATCAGCAAGTCAGACTCTTTTGGCTTGAACTGCAGTGGCTGCGCTGGCGCTGTGGTAGCAGGAGTCGTGAGAACTCCTTCGGAAGCTTGGCGGTACTGCCTGATTGAGTCACCTAGGGCCTTAGCAAGCTCTGGCAACTTCTTCGGACCGAAGAGGATGAGGACGATTGCCAAGATCAGCGCGATCTCCCAGGGTCCTATAAACGCCATCTTATGCACCTGGCCTAGTCTACGCTGTCTGGTGTCTTATTAATGCTACTCAAATCAGTAGTACTATTGGCAGGTCACATGGTAGCGTTGAAGGAAGCTTCTGTAGAGAGCCTCAGGAATTGATGCTTTAGTTTTCTGAAGCCTCCGGGTCGATTAGGTATGCGATATTCTTGCCTAGGGGCACCTCAAGGTCGCTGCTTATGGCGGGGCATTTTACCCTAAACATGAAGGCATGAGGTTGAGTTAACTTGTGATCTGAGAGCGTCTCGTAATGAGCCATGCCCTTAGCGATCACGAGTTCGGCCTTAGCATATGTGGCAAGGAATTCTTTGCTGCATTCTTCAAGCAGCAGGCCCACTGAGTCAGTTCCCGTAGTGATCACTTTGTCTGCTGTCTCCGTCATGCCAACTGAGAATGCGTCCTCCATAGTTGCATCATTGCTTATGGGCGCGACCTTCACAGCGACTGTTACTGTGAGACCCAGGCCTTTGAGCTGCCCTACTAAGATCTTGTCGAAGGCTATCTCACCTGCGTTGTCAGTCAGTAAAAGGACATTTCTCACTCTGTTACATGTTGATTCGATCTTCTTGATGTCGTCAATTGCGACATCATTCTCAGCATCTTCAATCCAGCGTGGCAGGTTGTCATAGTTGAATTCGTAGCCCTTTATTCCGAACTCGAAGGCGTTACCAACTATTGAGACCAGACAGGCCCTCCTGAACCTCTGAGATCTGCCCGGCGCTTCCAAGACATAGTCTTGAGCTTTCGGCACCAGTTTGAGTGCTCTTTGATTACTTGCGATCTTGTCATCTTTGAAGGGATCAGGGTTTCCTGAGGTGTTCTTGATCGCTCGGTCTCTTATCGTTCCAAGGTATGCTGGTGTGACATCTGGACTGGTATGGCAGCCAATTTGTCTAAGCGCCTCCAGAAGGGCGCTGTGTCTTACCGAAGGATCCTTGGATGCTTTCTCCGACTCTAGGTAAGCCCTGTTTATCAGACATGCCGGGCATTCGGCTTTGATCCTCAATAGTCGCCTCGCCTTACTGGACGCTCATGGCTGCTTGCGCCAGCTCGAGAAGGATCTTCCTCCAATCTGGTGCCTTGACGACCCCGCTGGCGACCAAGACACCGCTGCTACCCAGCTTGATTGCGGCGGAGACATCGCTTCCAGAGGAGATTCCGGCACCACAAAGCACGGTGACGTTCGGGTTCACCTTTCTGATTGCTTCGACGGAATCGAAGACTATCTCAGGCTTAGCCTTTGACACTGCTATTCCAGATCCTATGAGCTCAGGCGGCTCAATGGCGACCATCTCAGGGTCCAAAGACGCCGCAGACACTGCGACCTTTGTGGAGTTTGCGCATACGACTGAGGCTAAACCTGCTGCCTTTGCTCGCTCCACTGACAGTTCTATGTCTGATAGCCTCAACTGCTGCTCAGAGTGATTCAAGATCGTGCCTACTGCACCGGCCGCTGCTATAGCCTCTGGAAGAACATGGCCTGTAAAAGATCCTGGTTGAATAGGATCGATATGTTGTGAGAATACTGGGATCTCAAATCTAGAAAGCTGTCTTATCTCGGTGTATTGAGGGGCCAAGCCGATACAAACGCCTGTATCCGCCATGACTGTCGCGGCAGTCCTTGCCAGTTCCTCAGCCTTGTTTCCAATTGCCTCCGTGTACGCTTTCAGGTTGACCAAGACCAAGGGAAATGTGACAGACCGAGACGACATCAGGTACACCTTAGCGCAGATCATAAGTTTGCTGATATCTAAAGTTTCAATGATCAAGCCAAGAAGATCAGCGTGACTGAGGCCAATATTACATCAAAACGCGAGGAAGCAATCGACAATATTACGTCAAAAGGTTAAGAAGCTTGTAATCATGTACATCGAACTCCCGAAGCAATATAGAGAAGTAATTGGGTTGGTCGGATTTGTCCACGAAGAACCTGACGACCGTCTCGGTCATAAAGGCTGATGTGGGTTCACTCGCTGGCCACCATACAGTTCATCCGAAGCAACTGGAGATGGCAAGACAGAAACTTGAGCAAGCACGCAAGGACGGGCTGCTAGTCGACTTTCATGTGACACACTGTGGGGACGACCTCGAACTGATAATGACCCACTGCCTGGGCGAGAACAATGTCAAGATACATGAGCTGGCCTGGAATACTTTCAAGGAAGTCACCGAGAAAGTCTCAAAGCCACTCAAGCTCTATGCGGCGGGCCAAGATCTCCTGTCTGAGGCATTCTCCGGAAACGTAAGAGGGATGGGCCCCGGAGCTGCGGAGTTAGAGTTCCAAGAAAGAGCCAGCGATCCTGTAGTGATCCTACTTGCGGATAAGACCTCTCCGGGAGCATGGAACCTGCCACTCTACAAAATATTCGCAGACCCATTCAACACAGCCGGCCTCGTGATTGATCCCTCACTTCACAGAGGATTCATCTTTGAGGTCCTAGATACTCATGAGGGATTGTCTGTCAGGCTGAAATGCCCTGAGGAACTCTATGATCTACTTGCTCTGATCGGAGACCCCAACAGATACGTAATTTCAAAGATCTTCCGGAACGATGGCCTGCCTGCAGCAGCGGCCAGCACAGCGAGGCTCTCGCTGATCGCAGGCAGATACGTTGGAAAGGACGATCCAGTGTGCATCGTGAGGGCACAGAACGGGCTTCCGGCTGTCGGAGAGGTGTTGGAGCCGTTCTCCCTATCACATCTTGTTCCGGGATGGATGCGCGGCTCTCACCACGGCCCCTTGATGCCGGTCAGCGTCAGTGAAGCACAGAACAAATGCACAAGGTTCGATGGACCGCCCCGAGTTGTTGCCTTAGGGTTCCAAGTATCAAATGCCACGCTTGTCGGGCCTTCAGATCTCTTCGATGATCCCGCATTTGAGACCGCTAGAACCAAAGCGAGTGAGATAGCATACTACATGCGCTCCCACGGCCCATTCATGCCCCACAGACTCGGCCCTGACGAGATGGAGTACACCACCCTTACCGGCGTCCTGGACAAACTCAAGGATAGGTTTCAAAAGGCAGAATGACAGAAGAATAGTCGATGCTCCCTCTGCCTGAGTGAAACCTAGGATGAAGAAGAGAGTTGCTATAAACGGATTCGGCAGGATAGGCCGAAACTTCTATCGCGCCTCGCTCCATGATGAGGAATTTCAGGACAAGTTCGAGATCGTAGCCGTGAACGACATCACGGATTCTTGGACGCTGGCTCACCTTCTCAAGTATGACTCTGTTCTACGAAAACTGGAAGCGAATATCCAAGCAGAAGAGCGGGCCTTCAGCGTCAACGGCAAAAAGACAGCAGTTCTGGCCGAGAGAGACCCCTCAACTCTACCATGGAAGTCAATGGGAATAGACTACGTGTTTGAGGCCACTGGTCTCTTCACGAACCGCGAAGATGCAGCCAGACACCTCGCCGCTGGAGCAAAGAAGGCCATCATAACAGCCCCCGCAAAGAAACCGGATACCACTGTAGTGCTTGGGGTAAACCAGGACAAGTATGATCCTAAGACTCACAACATTGTCTCGATGGCCTCATGCACGACGAACTGCATGGCACCACTTGTCAAAGTCCTCAACGACAACTTCGACGTTGAGTACGGATTCATGTCAACTTGTCATGCGTATACCAACGACCAGAGATTACTAGACCTTCCACACAGAGACCTTCGCAGAGCAAGAGCAGCCTGCCTATCGATAATACCGACCACTACAGGGGCTGCAAGAGCGGTTACTGAGGTGATCCCTGAACTAAAAGGAAAACTTGACGGTGTCGCCCTGAGGGTCCCCGTTCCAGACGGCTCGATAGTCGATCTTGTCGTACAACTGGGCAAGGAAGTGACAAGAGACTCCATCAACCAGGCAATGAAGAAGGCTGCTGAAACCACAATGAAAGGGATACTTCAATACACAGAGGAGCCGCTTGTCTCAGCAGACGTTATCGGCAATCCCCACTCTGCCGTGGTAGACGGTTTGAGCACGATGGTAATCGGCAAGTCCTTCGCCAAGGTCTTTGCATGGTATGATAATGAATGGGGCTTCTCTTGCCGCCTAGTCGACCTTCTAAAGTACATCGCAGATCGAGACGACAAATCACAGTAGCACTTCACGGCGAGATCTCCTCAAGAGGAATGGTGGACACTAGGTTCGAAATCAAGCCCTAACTGTTCAAGATCTCTCCTGCGATTCCGCCGCGAGTGAGCTAACGTCTCGACCATCTTTCTAGTTGGGTGTTCTGGCCTAGGGTTTGAGATGTAGTAGGCCGCCAAGGCATTAGCGAATTCGAGGCGCTTCTCATCCTGAAGACCGACGCATTCTGCATATATGTTGCCGGCGTTCCACGAGTCGCCAGCTCCAGTAACCCGTCTTACCTTCACCCTGAAAGCAGGTGATGCGACCGACCAATCGTCTTTGAACGAGGCGGAGAAGAGCCTCGTATGGAGATCGACGCGGATGCCGAATTCAGAAGCCAGTGTTCTTGCTGCTCTCACTCCTTGGGACTCAGGGGAATCGAGACCTCCACCCATTCTCCTGCCCGTCAGTGTCTTTGCCAAGCACAGCGCTTCGCTCTCATTGAGGCTGAGTATTCCGTAACCCTTTCGGAGGACCTTATCGATAAGGCCTCTCACTCCGCTCTGCCTTCTGGAGACATCGCCGGGGTCGATAAGAAGCAGTTTCTCTCGGCCTACATGCTTGAAGACACCTTCAGCCAGGTCCGTTCCTTTTGAGTTCAGAGCCCAGTCCGCGAGCGCAACGCCTTCGGCCTCTCTGATCACCTTCAACTCTCTGGTGCCAATATCGGAGAAGCTGAAGTTCCCATTCGAACCTGGATCGCTGAGCATTATGTTTATGGACCGTCCAGCATCGGACATCTCAAGTGAGACTGTAAGCGCTAACTTGCCATCAGCTCTGATGCATGATGTATCAACACCTGCAGGCTTCAGGAACATCTCAGCCAGTTGATGTCCGAACTTGCTGGTTCTGGCGATCAGGTGCGCCCGTGCCCCAAGCCGTGCAAGAGCGGAGGCGAGGTTGGCCGCTTTGCCGCCTCTTGACAGGTACTGGTCGGCAACAATGTTGCCACCACCGCGCGCCGCCACGCGAGCCGCTTGTGAGAGAAACTCGCTTAGTTGAGGTCTGAGTGTGACGTAGTGGTCGAGGACAAAGTCGTGAAGGACGGCTATGTCGGGATGAAGCCTCGTCTCCTTCTCCAGTTTCAGCGTATGACCCATCCGACTGCACGGGAGCGATCTTTCTGAGAATTAGAGGATAGGCTTTTCTCTAGATCACACATAGGACCGCTATATCATTGACATTCGACCCTGTCGGCCCTGTAATCACTAGATCTCCTAGTCTGGAGAAGAAACTGTACGAGTCATTGTCTTGGAGAGATCTCTTGTAGTCAAGCTTGATCTCTTGGGCTCTCGTCACGGTCTTGCCGTCAACCAATGCTCCGGCAGCATCTGTAGGTCCATCGATTCCATCGGTTCCAATGGATGCCATGCTGACGCCGTCTATGGTTGGAATCGCCGTGGCTGCACTTAAGACGACTTCCTGATTGCGGCCGCCGATACCTGTGCCAGTAACAGTCACAGTCGTCTCCCCACCAACGACTACCCCAGCAGGACGGGAAACAGGATTTCCAGAGCCAAGTATCTCATTCGCAATCGAGGCTAGGAAGAGGCCCGCCTGCTTGGCTTCACCTTTCATAAAGGAGGTTAGAAACTGGGTGTTGAACCCCAGCTCAATGAGTCTCTTTTTTGCCGCGAGGCAGGCTCCGCGATTGTTTCCGATGATCATGTTTTTGACTCTAAGAAACGCGGCATCATCGGACTTTGGGGTTTCCTGGAGGAGTCCGTTCGCGCCCATCTCTAGAGTCTGTCGTACTGAGTTTGGAACTTGCTGCCACAGTCTGAATTTGTGGAGGATCTCTATCGCGTCACTGTATGTTGTCTGGTCGGGTGCAGTGGGTCCAGAGGCTATCGTATCAAGAGGGTCCCCGATCACATCTGACAGGATTAGACTGAGTACTGTTGCTGGTTCTGCTCTCTTTGCAAGCCAGCCTCCCTTGAATGTGGATAGGTGTTTTCTCACTGTGTTGAGTTCTCCTATGTCTGCGCCGGCGTGGAGAAGTAGTCGCGTAACAGCCTGTTTGTCCTCAAGGTTCACTCCATCTCTTGGCAGGGTCATCATCGCTGAACCCCCACCTGAGATCAGACAAATAATTAGATCTTCTTCACCTGAGCCCTCTGCAAGCTCCAGCATCATCTTGGCGCCTTCAAGTCCTTTCTCAGTTGGAAGGGGATGACCCGCTTCGTTCAGTTTAATTCGTTTGGTCCGATATCTGGAAGACGTATTCGTCAGAACGTTAACCAAGCCTCCAGTTATTCGATCTCCGAGCAGCGTCTCAAGGGCTTGAGCCATGGCTCCGCTTGCCTTGCCTCCACCAATAACGTGTATGCGCCTGAACTTGTCAAGCCGTATTCTTTCTGAGTCTATGATAAGTTCCGAGCCGGATCTCCTAACATGATCGACTACCAGCTGGTAAGGGTCAGATGCCTTGAGAGCAGCCTCTAGAGCTTCGAGGACCGCCTCTCGTGCCCTTCGATCGACTGAGGTCTTCGCGATGTTCAGAAGAGCCTCCTTGTTGATAATGGAAGACATTCAGCTCTCCTGGGTTCGGAATGTTCAGATCACTTTTGCCTGGGATGGGGGCCTTACGTTCACGGCATCCGGATTGACCAGTTGCGGCGGACGTTCTCCTTTGAGAACAGCGATAATATTCTCCGCCGCCATCTTGGCCATGCCGTATCGCGAATCCCTAGTGGCGCTGGCGATATGTGGCGCAAGTGTGACGTTATCGAGGCTCAGGAGCGGGCTATCGGGATTGATGGTTTCCTTCTCAAAGACATCGAGCCCCGCTCCAGCGATCCACTTCTCGCGAAGGGCTACAATGAGTGCTTCTTCATCGACCACAGGGCCACGGGATGTATTGATCAGATGGGCGCTAGGCTTCATCATTCTCAGTTGCTGCTTGCCTATGAAGTGACGAGTCTCGGCTGTAAGTGGCACGTGAATCGTCACAAAATCAGATTCCTTCAGCACTCTCTCCAACGGGACGAACTCGACCCCCAGATCCTTCTCTTTTTGCAGTGGAGCTCTAACAATGTCGTAGTACAGCAACTTCATCCGAAAACCTTTGGACCTCTCTGCTACGCCTGAACCGATCCTTCCAAGGCCCACGAGACCCAGAGTCCTACCGTAAACCTCTGATCCCAAGAACATCATTGGGCCCCAAGCGATCTTCCATTTCCGGTCTCTAACATACGCGTCAGCCTCAGCTACGCGCCTTGCTGAAGCCATGATAAGTGCCCAAGCGAAGTCAGCGGTTGCGTCTGTCAAGACTCCGGGAGTATTTGTGACATAGATCCCGTTCTTTGTAGCCTCTTCCACGTCAATATGTTCAAAGCCAACGCTCATGGAGCTTATGACCTTGAGCTGTGTTCCCTGAGCTATTACATCCTTATCTATGTGATCAGTTACCAGACACAGCAGTGCATCTTTGCCCCTCACTTTCTTCTCTAGTTCTTCCTTCGAAGGGAGGCTCTCCTCGGGATTCACTTCGAGGTCGCAGTACGGTTTCAGAAGATCCATCCCTGCTGCTGGTATCTCCCTTGTGATGTAGACTTTAGGTTTCGTCAACCTGCATCTGCACCTTTGAGAGTTACCCGCCTACTAGCCGTCAAATGATTATTAAGACTAATCTATCACCGATCAACAAATCTCGGTCATGCTCTCAACTCGAGAGCTGTCTGAGAGACGCCTCTCAGGTCGCTTCATGAGTTAGGTTTATATTAAGTCACAGATTGCACATCGCATAAGAATTAGTACATAGTGGTGAGAAGGAGTTTGATAATCACTGATTCCTGTGTTGGATGTACCAGATGCATACCTTACTGTCCTTCCGGGGCGATCGCTATCGGCAAAGACAAGAAGGCACACATCGACCGGTACAAGTGTATAGAATGTGCAGTATGTTTCAACATTGCTAACTGCCCCGTCAATGCAATAGTGTTGGAGAAACTTGAGTGGCCACGCACGGTGAGAGAGGTCTTCGCCACTGTCTACAAGGAACACAAGGAGACGAACGTTCCCGGCAGAGGGACTGAGGAGATGAAGACTAATGATGTAACGGGAAGATTCAGACTAGGCGAGATAGGCTTCTCGATCGATATGGGCCGCCCTGGTGTTGGTCTAGATCTCAAAGATGCCGAGAAGCTAACAATGGCATTGGCCAAGCTGGGAGTCGAGTTTGAGCCCCTCAATCCGCTGACCTTTCTCATGTCAGACAAGAAAACTGGCAAGTTGCGGGATGACGTTCTGGGCGAGAGGATACATTCCTGCATTCCAGAGTTCAAGATCAAAGAAGACAAGTTCCCGGAGGTCTTTGAAGCACTACAGAAGGTCTCAAAAGAGATCAACACCGTCTTCAGTCTAGGATTGTGTGTGAAGGTGAATCCTGACGGGTCGGTTCCGATATTCAAGTACCTTGACCAACACAAGATCTTCTACAGGCCAAACGGAAAGACAAACGTCGGAATAGGTAAGCCGGCTGCAAAGTTCTGAGGTGAAAAAGGATGACACATACCCTTCACAGATCTGGAACCGTTGAGTCACTCTCAATTGACTACCCAATACTCGTGATAGCAGCACAGGGAATAAACAGCAAGAACTCAGCGCCTCAATTCAGGAAAGCCCTTGAGATACTCCTGAAGCATAATCCTGTGAACATCGGAGACATGAAGACAGGCAACTACTTCAGAAAAGGCCTCAAACCTGTTCTCTTAAGCACAAAAGAGAACTCAATAATCCACAGCGTCTTCACCAACAGAAAGGATCTTGAGGAGTGCCTCAAAGAGCTACGCGACGCCCAACTGGGACCTTCAGTTGTGGTGTCTGGAATGCTCGCGGAAGTATGGGATTCACTCAAGAAGATAGGGTTGAAGCCACACTCACTAAACATCTCCCTAGGCGTATGGGGCAAGACTTCGCTGCTTCCAGAACAGAGCATACTGGATATAACAACGATGTGTGGTCACCACTGTGTATCTCCACTGCTTGTCAAGAAAATGGTTAGTGACATAAAACGCGACAAGATCTCGATCGAAGAGGCAGCGCGCGAACTTGCCAAGCCCTGCGTCTGCGGCGTCTTCAATCCCCTCAGAGCGGAACAGCTCCTAGAAGACCTGATCAGGAAATAGGCGACCCGTTAGCGGTGGCCGTTTTGACGATGTTACTGATCGCGGCGGAGAGATGCACAGGCTGCAGAATGTGTGAGCTAGCGTGTCCGATGGTGCATGAGAAAGCCTTCAATCCAGACAAGTCAAGAATCTGGATTGAATTCCAAGGGATGCCAGAGCTCTACTATCCGAACGCCTGCCGGTCTTGTGGAAAACCTCCGTGCGCCGATGCATGCCCAACAACACCAAAGTCCATCTACCGTGACGAGAAGCTCGGAGGCGGTATGAAGATCCTTGAGGACGTGTGCATAAAGTGCGGCAGATGCATGGAGGCCTGCCCCTTCGCCGTCATCGATTGGCACCCAACCAAGAACATACCGCTAGTCTGTGATGTATGCGATGGCGACCCTGAATGTGTCAAGTACTGCTCACCCCACGTGCTACTCGCAGGCGGAAGAACAACACTAGCCTCGGAGCGACGTAAAGACTTCGGGACCGTCCAGATAGAGAAGACAAAGGAGAAGTTCACAAAGTAAGAAGCTCAGAGGCCCAAGCGTTGGGAAAGGTAAGAGTGAAGTTCTTCGCACATCTGAGACAGGCAGCCGGAACAAACGAGACCGATATAGAGATCAGAGAAGGAGAGACCGTTGAGGAACTCATTGAGATACTTAGCGAGAAATTCGGGCCGGACTTCGAAAACCGAATCAGAGACCCAACTACTGGAACACTTGCACCTTTCCTGATCATGGTGGGCCGAGAGGAGATAAGTACCGTAAGAGGAGATCTCAAACATAAGCTGAGTGACGGAGATATAGTATCACTTTTAGAACCAGTTGGAGGAGGTTGAAAGAGAATGTGGACATACGGAGGATATGCAGGCAAGTTCTTGCGCCTCGACATGACGAACAAAAAGTCTTCAACAGTACCCCTGACCAAAGAGATAGCGAGGCTTTTTCTAGGTGGCAACGGATTCGGCGCAAAGATTCTATATGATGAGGTGAAGCCAGGTATCGACCCACTGGGACCAGAGAACAACTTCGTCTTTGCCGCCGGGCCCATCCAGGGAACCATGGTTCCCACGGCAGGCAGATCCGGGGTCTTCACAAAGTCGCCCGCAACCGGATACTTCTTCGATTCTTATGGAGGTGGCTCTTTCGGGCCGGAGATGAAGTATGCCGGATACGACGCGATCATAGTTGAAGGGCAGGCGCGAACACCCACCTACGTAACGGTCTTCGATGATGTTGTAGAATTCAAGGATGCGTCACATCTCTGGGGTAAGAACACCTTCGAGACACAGGAGATCTTGAAGAGAGACCTCAAAGAGCCGAAAGCTCAGATCGCATGCATCGGTCCGGCTGGAGAGAAACTCGTTCGATTTGCATGCACGATCTGGGGAGCTCGAGCCGCAGGCAGAGGAGGCAACGGCGCTGTACTGGGATCAAAGAAGTTCAAGGCTGTTGTTGTACGAGGAACCAAAGATGTGGAGGTCCCAGACATAGAGGAGTTCCGCAAAGTCATCAGTGACCAGTACAACCGCATAAAGGCAAACCCCGGAACCGGCAAGGCGCTACCCACACTGGGAACGCCCGGAGTGACCACGACCAACAACCAACTAGGCATACTCGGCACAAGAAACTGGCAGACCGAGGTCTTTGAAGAGGTGGAGAAGATCAGCGGAGAAGCCATGCGGTCGAGACTGGTAGTCAAAGACAAGGGGTGTATGGCATGCCCTATCTACTGCACAAAACTCACCTATGTCAAGGCAGGCCCATATGCCGGCACTTTTGATGAAGGCCCGGAGTACGAGACCATCTTCGCATTCGGGTCCAACTGCGGAGTAGGATCGCTTGAGATGATAGCGAAGGCCGACAGGCTGTCTGATGAGTTAGGTGTAGACACCATATCCGCAGGGGCGGTAATCTCATTCGCCATGGAGTGCTACGAGAAAGGAGTATTATCCAAGCAAGATCTCGACGGGCTGGATCTCAGGTTCGGAAACGACGTCGCGCTTATCCAGCTGTTGGAGAAGATAGGTAAGCGCGAAGGGATTGGAGACCTGTTGGCTGAAGGAGCCTACCGAGCAGCCTTGAAGATAGGCAAAGGTTCAGAGATGTACGCAATAACCATAAAGGGCCTAGAGAACGCGGGGCACTCCCCCAGGGGAATGAAGGGCTACTGCCTCGGAATGGCCACATCAACCAGAGGTGGAAGCCATCAAGACGGAAGGCCGACAGCTGAGCGAATAGGAAAATCGGACAGGAAGATCCTTGAAGGAAAACCCGAGTATGCTGTGGGAACCCAAAGGGCCACGACACTGCAAGACTCGATGTGCGTCTGCAGAATGACCGAGGGGATCTACGGCCTGATGGAGGTCACTAACGAGCACCTGAACATAGTCAATGTTGTGACAGGGATGAAGCTCACGCTCCCTGAACTAGTAGATATATCTGACAGGATCTGGAATCTCGAGAGATCATTCAACTGTCGCGAGGGACACCGCAGAGAGCAGGACGTGCAAGCAAAGAGATTCATGAAGGAACCGATAGTAGACGGGCCCTCAAAAGGAATGTACATGCCCTCTGACGAGCTGGAGATGCTGAAGGATAAGTACTACGACCTGCGGGGCTGGGACAAGAAGACAGGAGTCCCTACAAAAGAGACACTGCAGAGGCTCAGTCTCACACAACAGGCCAAGGACCTACACAAGTAAGGAGGCGGGGGCAGCACCCTCCCTTTTCGGAGTGCTGTCCGGAACATGCCAAGAGTCACCCTGAGGCTCTACACGATGTTCCGCGCAGTAGCGGGAACAGAACAGCTGGAGCTTGAGCTCCCTCCAGGGAGCAAGGTGCATGATGCTCTCAAGCATGCATCCCAGCAGCTGGGCCAAGCCTTTCGAGAGCTTATCTGGGACGCGAGGTCGGGCAGAGTGCTGCCGTTCCTAATATCGGTAAACGCAAGGGTTGAACCTTCACTCGGAGGAGTGTTTGAGAACACGATCGAGGACGGAGATATCATCGCTGTACTGGACCCCGTAGGCGGAGGTCACTAGACCTCCAACAGGGAGACCCGCAGTCTTCATGAGATTTGCGCAAAGCCAACCCGCTCTGGGGGGACAGGGGAGGAGTGGGCGACCGTCAAGAAGCGTTGTTTCGTCTCGAATATTTTCCCGTCATAGACCCATTGCCCTCGTCAACATCAGCTCCGGGGCACTCGTTCCGCTTCTAAAAGGTAATCTGCACCTGTTAACCTCAAGCGCACTTTTCCTCCTCACCTTGATCGTTCGAATCATGAACCTGGACAACCCACCCACGTTGATGGTGGATGAAGTCTACTATGTGCCCGCGGCAAAATCCATCTTGGAGGCAAATGGAGACCCAAATTACGTTCACCCTCCTTTAGGAAAGCTTCTGATAGCCCTGGGGATAGCGGTCTTTGGCTACAATTCGTTTGGCTGGCGAATAGCCGGTGCAGTGGCTGGCAGCATCATAATCCCAGCGGCGTATCTACTGGGCCGAAAGGCCTTTGGCGATGCGGCAGCCGTCGTGTCCTCGGCGCTTCTCATCCTCGACCCTTTGATGTATGTGATGTCGAGGATAGCCATGCTTGATATCTTCCTCGCCCTTTTCGTAGCATTAGCCTTCCTTGGAGTCTGCTACAATAGGCTCTATCTGTCTGCCGCAGCTCTGGGATTGGCTTGCGGCGTTAAACTGGTCGGAGCATTTGCCCTGGTCGGCGTCGCAGCGTATCTGATCTGTACCCGCAGGACTGGGAAGATTGCCAGATTGCTTCCAGTAGCTTTGCTAACGTTCCTGCTGTCTCTGCTCCCCATTATAGTTTCGCGTGATTCCTCCTCGTTCCTGGACTCGTTCTGGTTCTCTGTGGGCTGGCATCTGACCCTCGACTCGACCCATCCATCAGCATCCCTTCCGCTGGGCTGGCTGGTTAACATAGTTCCATTTCCAATATACAGTGCGTCTGGACTGAACATTGCGGCATCGGCGAATCCTTTCGTTTACCCTGTGGCTTTGCCAGTGGCTTCTCTACTAGGATACGATGCTCTCAGGAAGAAATGTTGTCAACCCCGGGTCCTTCCAGTTTTCTGGTTAGTCTCTGTCTATGTTCTCTTCTTCGTACTGCCGAGGAAGACGCAGTTCATGTTCTATCTGCTGCCCACAGTCCCCGCAATAATACTCCTTGCCTCTTATGGGATCGTGCAAGCTTTTTCTTACTTGTCAAAATAGCTTTATCTTTGCCTCTGTGAGAGACAGGGAAGAATGGTGACAGTTGGTGTCCGTGAGCTTTAGCGAATTCGGCCGTCTTGACATCAGAGTAGGGCGCGTCTCAACATGTGAGAGGATTCAGGGTACGCAGAAGCTCTTCAGACTAAAGGTTGATCTCGGTTCCTCCGAGGCTCAGATCGTTGCAGGCGGAGGGGAGACCTACCAGCCAGAATACTTTATTGGAAAGAACTTCATTGTTCTGGCAAACCTTGAGCCCAAGATCATAGCGGGAACCGAGTCTAAGGGAATGCTGCTGGCAGCCGACCGCAAAGGTAAGCCCATATGGCTTACAGTTCCAGAAGACATCCCACCCGGAACGAAAGTCCGCTAGTCTGCTTGCGCTCAACATAGTCCTCACTGCGTGGAGAATCAAGACTTGAACATCCTGAGAGATAGATTATTGCTGACAGTTTTGTTGCTAGTGCTTGTTACTTACCAGATGCCGCACATAGCCTCAGCAGCCAGCATCGATGTACAATTGGGAGAACACTCGGTCGATGTCAGAGTTGAGTCAAGACTATTCCAAAACATGACAGAGTTCCCGGAAACCAGAATTGAACTCACAGGCCAGGACATCAGCCAAGCCCAGTCTGCATTTCAAGACGCATTAAGGGCGAAGAAACCAGATCTCAGCATCTCATCCTTCTCTATAGACATAATCTCTAGCAAGATATGGCTTAACGTAACAGCTAAGTTCACTCTGGATGGTGCCTTAGATGCTGGCCAAGACACTACAAAGGCAGATCTACATTGGTTAACTTTCAAGGTGCCCTCTGACCTAAAGGTGGAGAACTTAAGCTACAACCTCGTCGGGCCAAAACTCCTTCGACCCTACATCGAGAGGCTGCCCAACCAGACAGGGATCAAATACTACTCGCCGATCTTCACGCCCATAACCGCACAGATGGCCGCCGATACCGCTGGTAACTTCACAATCTTCGACCTTCAAGCAGTTGGGCAGAATGTTAGCTCCTGGCCGAGGCCCTTCGATCTCGACACCCAAACCACTATCTGGAAACGAGCAGACACCAAGGATCTTGACCTGCGAATCCTGATTGAGACAGTGAATGTATCCAAGACGTTCTACACATATACAAATACAAGCGCAAGAGTCTCGGTACGCGGTCACGCACTAGCCTTCGAGGATACCGTTGTCGTTGAGAAGCCTTCTGGAAGACAAGAAATCATGATGATCGGAACCTTCGTGGGCTTCGTAGCACTTAGTGTCGTCGCCCACTACTATGGGCGCAGGATAATGGCACGTCCAAGGAAGGGAGCTACTCGCTGACTCTGCATCTTGCGCCTCCATCGGCAAATCCTTTCACGCAGGATCAATGAGCGGAGGCCATAGCTCAGTCCGCCAGTGCCTGTAAACTGAACCGCTTGTTGCCCGCTACTCGTTTACACCAACTCTCTCCCGAACCATCCGGTTTAGGAGGTCGGGCTCAAATAGAGTTGGGAAATGCTCCGTCACAATCGGTCTGTAGATCTCGACTTCCTCATCTGTCATGTACTGAAACTGGTAGGGGCCTGTGTAGGGGGAAGGCTTCCCCTCGCGTGTTATGAACTCCATATGCATAAGAGGGTCGCCTCTCTTGATGGTTATTGGTTGGCGATCATTACTCAAGTTAACGAGCTCTAGCGCCAATCTGCCGATAAACCCACTGTGAATCTTGGCTGCATTCAAGAAGGATAATCCCATCCTACCGTAGCGACTCTTAGCAGTCAGGTGGGCTACCATGTCCGGGGGTGTGAACACGATCTCGTGGGAGATCAGATTCTTGTGTTCTAGGTAGTGCAGAACAGTCTCATCTCTGACCGTCAGGATATAGCCGTCGCCGTCAAGGAGGTTGTGATCAAAGGGATATATCAGTTTAAGTTTCTCGATCATCTCAAACAGTCTGTTCTTTCCAAGGACGCACAATCAGGTTCACTCCTCACGTAATCGTCTTTGACGGCCTACCAGAGTCAGATGGCCCTAATCAAGTGTTGGTTTCACCTCAAAGAACACTCTGCGAGTCGCGTTCAGTGCGCGGTAGTCCACGGTGAACTTGAGCCTAAGATTCGTCTCTGACCCGGCCTTGACTGTGAAGGGGTAGTTAACCACGAAGTATGGCGGTATGCTCGCCACTTGAGCCGTTGTACCGTTGAATACAGCTGTCACGTTGGAGAGCGCGAGCATCAGACCATTGTATTCACCTACCGGGACAGTCGGGGTTATGACTATGGTTCCTGATCTGTTTGCGAGGCCGACCATGTCAACGCTTTCTGTCCCGAAGCTTATTGGCAACCACCCGGTTTGATTCTCCTCGTTAGCATTGTGGATGCGGACTTCGGAGAATGATGTGTAGAGGTTTGTGACACCTTTGATTATTAGTAATCCTCTTGGATTCTCGGTCTCTATTATTGCCTGTTCGTACTGTGCAGTGAGATTAACGGTGCCGGTGGCGGTTGTCGGGTAAAGTATCACCATTACCACGATTATTAGCAGGACAGCAGAAAGAACCTGTCTGAGTCTCAAAACGATTCTCGCCCCTGCAGACTATGTCGCCTGTGTTTTGGTTTCACCGCACAGGTTGAGGATTCTCGTCCAGTTTGCGTCTACCCAGTCTTGGATCCTCAGGATCTCGCTGGAGAACTCCGGCTTGAAGAGATGACTAAACCTACCTTGAATCTTTAGGAACTCCTCGACGGGCAGAGGGTTTGGCACCTTGATGTTGAGCCTGTAGACTCCTCTCTCGAACTCGTATATCGGGAAGTACAGAGTCTGAGTTGCCAGCTTGGCGATCTTCACAGTGTCTGCAGGCTCGTGCCGCCAGCCGCGCGGGCAAGGAGCCAGCACATGTATCACAGACGGACCTTTGACTTCCAGAGCCTTCTTGACCTTCGTCATGTAGTCGTTCCAGTAAGCAACAGATGCTGTGGCCGCATATTCTATTCCGTGAGAGATGCTTATGCCTATGAGATCCTTCTTCCACTCCGGTTTTCCAGGCAGCTTCGTCCCCGCTTGTGAGGTGGTCGTTGCTGCGCCGTGTGGCGTTGAGCCTGATCGTTGTATCCCTGTATTCATGTAGGCCTCGTTATCATAGCAGATGTACAAGAGGTGGTGGCCCCTCTCCAGAGCCCCTGAGAGGGATTGTATTCCGATATCAAAAGTGCCCCCGTCTCCAGCAAAGGATACCATGGCAGGAATGCTTGTTCTTCCTCCTCTTCTGGCCATAGCCTTGAAGGCAGCCTCTATGCCGCTTGCTGTTGCAGCAGCATTCTCAAAGGCAGTGTGTACCCATGGAACTGCCCAAGAGGTGTAGGGATAGATCGTGGAGGCCACTTCAAGGCAGCCTGTGGCGTTGGTTATGACAACCTCTCTTCCAGTTGTCTTGAGTGCCATCCTGGCAGCCATCGATGCTCCGCAGCCGGAGCAGTGTCTGTGTCCTGGCAGGAAGAGTTCCTCGACCGGAAGATCCTTGAGGACCACCATTACTCTCTCACTCCCAAGAAAGAGACCTCTTTCTTCACATGTTTGACATTTGACTGCTTTAGAGCTCGCTTGTAGATCGATTCCATCATTGGGACTGTTATGTCTCGTCCACCAAGTCCACAGACTACATTCGAGATTTTGAGCTTCAGATTGGCGTCATGAATTGTCGAAAGGATGTCGCTGCACAGTGCTCCGTTCGGTGCGCCGAAGCTGCAGGATCTGTCTATTACAGCGAGCGACTTGAGACCTTCAAGAGTTTTGAGGATTTCTCTCTCTGGGAAAGGTCTGTAGAGCCACAGCTTGATGGCTCCCACTTTCTCTCCTTTTCTCCTCAATGCTCTTGCGGCCTCCATGGCCGTTCCCATACAGCTTCCAAGACCTATCATGGCCACATCTGCGTCCTCAAGCCCGTAGGTATCTAGGATCCCATACTTCCTTCCGGAAATCCTTCTGAACCTCTGAGTTGTCTCGAGTACAGCCTTGAAGGCTCTACGTAACGCATCTTCCTGCTGGCGCTTGAATTCGAAGTAGTACTCGGGATTATTGCCCGCTCCGATGGTGATTGGCTTATCTGGGTCTATTACGTAATGAAGCGGTCTGGGTGGAAGGAACTTCTTAGCATCTTCATCCTCCAAGACACTAATGCCTTCCATGGAGTGGGAGATCGTGAATCCATCTAGATTCACGGATACTGGAAGCATTATGTCATGTTTCTCCGCAATATCGAATGTCTGAAGAGTCCAATCGTACGCTTCCTGGGCATCCTCCGCGTATATCTGTATCCAGCCTGAATCTCTTGAGCCCATCATGTCCGAATGATCAGCATAGATATTGATTGGTGCAGAAAGCGCTCTGTTAGCCACGGCCATGACTATCGGGCATCTCATGCTGGAGGCTATGTAGAGCATCTCGTGCATCAAAGCCAGGCCTTGGCTTGCCGTGGCCGTGAAGACTCTGGCTCCAGTTAGGCTGGCTCCTATGCATGCCGATAAGGCCGAATGTTCAGATTCTACGCACATGAATTCTGTGTGGACTTCACCGTTGGCAACGTACTGAGCGAACTGCTCCACTATTATTGTCTGAGGCGTGATCGGGTAGGCGGCGATCACATCCACTGAACTCTGCTTCGCAGCATATGCCACAGCCTCGTCTCCTGTAACTCCTATGGTTCGCTGCATTCTATCTCTCCTCTACCATTTGGATCGCCTTCACAGGACATTCCGCAGCACAGATTCCGCATCCTTTGCAGAAGTCGTAGTTGATCTCCACTCTATCCTTGAGCCTGTCGATGGACGGTTCAGGGCAGTATATCCAGCACAATAGACATCTAGTACACTTTGCCTCGTCAAGTACTGGCCGGAAGATACGCCACGATCCTGTCTTGTACTTGAGGGAGGATCCAGGCTCGTAGAGGTTACCCCCTATTGGCAGTTCTCTCCAGCCTGATTTCCGACTCATTCGCAGATCACCTCATCGTACGCGCGTTCGATTGCTGCGATATTCTTGTCTGCCAGGCCTCCGGCGAATCTTTCCTTGACCGCTGTCCTGACGGATTCGAGTGAAGCAATGGGTGC